>JABIPQ010000059.1 GCA_018698975.1 Gammaproteobacteria bacterium | reverse complement strand
TCTGCTCGCACAGAGACAGAAAAGCGGGGTGCATAAGCGCCCATTCCCATGCGCTGTATATACGACAGAGAGCTTCCTGCACTATGACGATTCAGTCCTCCACTGTTGTTGAATTGCACGAGCCCAAGATGTCCGCTGAGTAAAATAGATTTGCCGGTAGCAGGCACCCAGAGTTTAGCGACGTTAAGGTTGCCGGCGAGGAAACTGTCATCAAAAATATCGGTTTTGCTGACAGCGTTGGGAATATTGTCGTTTGTAGCAACACTGAGATCACCATCAATTTCCACATTGGCGAGACAGGGCAGGGCAAATATAAACAAGACAAAAGGCAGCAATAATTTCATATGTGTTTAGTACTTGAGAATTAGCAGTAATTCCACCATTTTACCTGAAATGTTCTGGTAGCTGGTGGTAAGCAGTTAAGTTAATATTCAGCTCCGCTTAATAAGAGTGTTATTTTTTGATAGTACTTCATTAAGCACAATAAAATATATATGATTCTTGAGGATTGTTAACCATGTCACTTTCTCTGTACGCTTTTTCGATTCCGCTTCTAACCACCAGTCTTGGTAGTCTTTCTGCTATTTTAAAGAAAGCACAATCTTATGCGCAGGAAAACAAAATTGAAGAAACTGTGTTGACCTCTGGACGACTATATCCTGATATGTTCCCGCTGAGCAGACAGGTCCAGATCGCCTGTGATATGAGCAAGGGCTGTGGGGCACGTCTGGCTGGAGTGGAGAACCCGGGCTTTGCTGATACTGAAACCAGCTTTGATGAATTGCTTGAACGAGTGAAAAAAACAATCGATTTCCTGGAGAGCCTTTCAGAAAGTGAAATTAATGCCTCTGCCAACAAGGCAATTAAATTTAAGGCAGGTCCCGCCGAGCTGGAATTTGTTGGTGAAAATTATGTGAGAGAGTGGGTATATCCTAATTTTTATTTTCATCTCACAACCGCTTATAACATCCTGCGTCATAATGGCCTGGCTATTGGTAAACTGGATTATCTGGGAATTGAGCCTCAAGCATAGTTAATATCTGCCAGTAACTGATTCAGATGATAAAATGTCGGACATTGATGTAGAATTTATAGAAAATATTTCGCAGCATTTAATTCAGGGGAAACATGATGACTGACAACTCAAATAATAATGAGAGTAAAAAAGACAATCATTCTTTCAATCGCCGGCAAATCCTTGGTAGTGCTATTACAATAGCGGGTGCTGCGGCTGGAGCAGGACTCGTGGGCAATGTTCAAGCACAGCCTGCGGGCGCAGTTGCTCGTCCAATACCCCCTGAATTTGAGACACCACAGCTGTTTCGGCTGGAATCAGATGTGCATGATTGTCAGGTAACCGGGAAAATTCCTGATGACTTGAACGGTGCCTTTTACCGGGTTGGTCCGGACGCGCAATATCCCATGAATCCGAACAATATTCCTTTTGATGGTGAAGGGCATGTCAGCATGTTTCGCATCAAGGATGGCCGAGCGGACTACAAAACCCGCTATGTAAAAAATGATCGCTGGAAGGCGCAGGACGAGGCGGGAAAAATTCTTTTTCCCATGTACCGCAATCCTTATATGGATGACCCCAGTGTTGCCGGACTCAGTCGCAGTACTGCCAACACCCATATTATCAATCATGGAAATTACCTGCTGGCACTGAAGGAAGACAGTCCTCCTGCTGCGATGGATCTTCTGACTCTGGAAACTATTGAGCCTAATTTTACTTTTGGCGGAAAGCTGCCCAGTCAGACATTTACAGCGCATCCAAAAATAGATTCGCGCACCGGCAATATGGTGGCTTTTGGTTATGAGGCCACCGGCTTTGGTAGTGATGATGTCAGCCTGTTTGAGTTTACTCCCCAGGGTGACCTTGTCTGGAATGCCATGGTGAAGGTGCCTTATGTCGGTATGCTGCATGATTTTGCCGTTACCGAAAACTATATTGTGATCTATGTAATTCCCATGGTGATTGATCGTCAGCAGATTCAGGAAGGAGGGATTCACTGGGCCTGGAATGATTCAGAGCGTACGCATTTTGGTGTGGTACGTCGCGATGGCGATGGCAGTGATATGCGTTGGTTTACCGGACCGACCCGCAGTGCAACCCATGTGATGGGTGCATTTGAAGATGGCGGCAGGGTTTATGTTGATGTGGAAATGTCAGAGTCAAATCCTTTTCCTTTCATGCCGATGCAGGAAGGGAAATCCTGGGATCCGATTCGTGGCACCAGTTACATGACTCGATTATCTGCGAATATGAATAATAGCAATATATCGGGTTATGACATTGAAAGGCTCTATGATTACACCGGTGCCTTGCCGCGTCAGGATGATCGATATAATACGGCGTCTTATCGATATGGCTTTCTGGGGACTCGTGATAAAGATGCGGCAAATCCCCGTCAGGCCAACGCAGGTTATATCCGCATGGATCACTCTAAGCGCTCCACTGTATTCTGGGATGCAGGTGCCGGGACGTCTCTCGCAGAATGCTGTTTCGCACCGAAACGTGATAATGCAAGAGAAGGGGAAGGGTATCTGATGGGGGTGGCTACACGCCGTAATGAAGAAGATCGTGGCGATCTGGTTATTTTGGACGCAGAGCATCTTGAAGATGGCCCGGTAGCGGTGGTGCATTTGCCGATCAGGGCAACAGGGCAGATTCACGGCTGGTGGGTTCCTGAATCACAGATGCCTTCTGCGTAAAACAGATACAAGATACAAGATGAAAGAAATAAAAAAAGCCGAAGGATGTTGTCTTCGGCTTTTTTCGTGTAAATAAAAGAGCTCACTCATGAAAAAACTAATTTTGGTAATTTGCTGTATTGGATTCGCAAACTTGTCCTATGCGCAAAATGATGTGCTGTGCGAGGCGCTGGTGAATTATTCGCCCAATGGCCGTAATCTCGAAATTACTGACGCAGAATGGTTTGAAGAACGGTCTCTACCAGAAGGTTTTAATGGCCCCGGTATTGATTTACCGCCCCATTGCCATGTTGAAGGTGTCATTGATCGCCGTATTGGAGTGAATGATGTGGAATACGGCATTCGCTTTGCCCTGAATCTCCCTGCCAACTGGAATGGCCGGTTTTTATTCCAGGGAGGAGGTGGCCTCAATGGCTCGGTTGCTGAACCGCTTGGTGCGCAGGGAACTGGTGGCAATCCCGGATTACTGCAAGGATTTGCTGTTGTCAGCAATGATACCGGGCATCAGGCTCAAGGCCCCTTTGATGCGAGCTTTTTTGATGACCAGGAAGCAACACTAAATTTTTATTACAAGGCTAATCCTAAAGTAACTGAAATCTCGAAGCAGATAATAAATGCCTATTATGACGAGGATATTGCTTACAGCTATTTTGTGGGTTGTTCAACAGGCGGCAGGGAAGGTATGTTGATGACTCAACGCTATCCCGATTATTTTGATGGTGTGGTAAGCGGCGCGCCGGCAATGCGTACCAGCGCTTCCAATCTGGGTATTCGCTGGGTCGGTGTGCAGCTTAATCAGGCCGCTGATCGTGATGATAACGGGCTGCCACTTGCCGGTCCCATGCTTACAGAAACAGAAAGACAGCTGCTTATTAATTCCCTGATGGCTCGTTGTGATGGACTCGATGGGGCGCAGGACGGTTTGTTATTTAATACTCAAGCCTGTGATTTCGATCCTCGCCAGATTGCCTGTGGTAACGGTGATTTTGGCAGTAGCTGTCTGCCGCCAGCAAAGGCAGAAGCTATCCATATGGCCATGCAGGGACCAACAGATTCTCGCGGCGTCCAGGTATATCCGGGCTTTCAATATGATCCAGGCATGGATGATCAAGGATTTATTGGAGGCATATTGAACAGCTCAAATAATCCACCCGAAGGCCCGGGCTCAACTGGCGTACTGGAATTTGATGTGGATGGTGCTGTAATTGAAGCTTCTCGACAACATTTGGTAATGGGTGAAAGTACTTCTGTAATGATGAGCAGTTTTGCCGATGGTGGTGGCAAACAGATTTTCTATCATGGTGCTGCAGATCCCTGGTTCTCCATTAATGAAACCATTCGTTACTACAACGAGATGGCCGAATTCAACGGTGGCCTTGAATTGGTCAGTAACTGGAGCAGGATGTTTCCTGTGCCGGGCATGGCACATTGTGCAGGCGGAGATGAGACGCTTGATTCTTTTGATATGTTGTCGGCGATAGTTGACTGGGTAGAAAATGATGAGGCACCAGAGCAGGTTATTGTCACTGGTACAAGCATGCCAGGAGTAAGTAGGCCACTTTGCCCATGGCCATCCTATCCGCAATATGATGGTAGTGGCGAGATAAATGACGCGGAAAATTTCAGCTGTCAGGAGCCACAATAGTATGAAAATTTTAGTAAAAATATTGCTGTTTTGTGGCTTTTTTCCATTGTCTTTATATGGACAGAGTACAGAGGACCGCTTGCAGGCTGAGTTTGTTTTTGAAGTACGTGCCGAGCTCAGTGCGCCAGAAGTGATTGGAGAATCCAGTGATGGTATACGTCAGGCTATTCCGATTACCGGTGGTGATTTTTCAGGACCGGATATCCAGGGCGTAGTGCTGCAAGGCGGAGCTGACTATCAGACGACAAGATCGGATGGCGTCACTGAAGTACATGCTGTCTATATGATTCGCACCAATGATGGTGCTCTCATCAATGTAGTGAATGATGGAATAATTGTACCCGGAGAAAATGGCTCAGCACCCTATATTAGAACGACGCCTCGATTTAAGGCGCCCCTTGGTAAATATGAGTGGCTCAACAAAACAGTTTTTCTCAGCAATCTGGTGGTGAAACCAGAGCGTCCAGGTATGGTTTTTGTGCGTGTCTACAAGGTGCTGTGAACGGAATTATCAAGCTGCGTGATAGACAAATATTTGCAAGGGGATTAAGCTGACCTTGACCCCTTCAGCAGTACTTGTTCATCAAAGAGGTGCTGGAAAGATGAAATTTTTATACTCAACTTTAAGCCTGCTGCTGGCTTTACACTTCCCATTCTTTGTTTTTGGCCAGGCAATGACCGTAATTGGTGGCGATAAAAAAGCCCAGGAATGTTTTGATAATGCTGAATATGCCGCAAAAAAATTACCGGGTGTCAGCAGGTCACTGCAAGAGCCGTGTGATTATGCGCTGGAATATAGCTCTATCAGTCTTGCTGACAGAGCCGCAACCTATTCTAACCGGGGCATCATTCTGGCAGCGAATCAGGAGCTGGATTCGGCGATGTCGGACTATGAAAAGGCCATGAAACTGAGGCCATCAACTGCAGAAATCTATGTCAATCGTGGCAATGCCTATTTTCTGAATCGCGACTACGTGATGGCGCTGGAAGATTATGAAGCATCAGTGGCCTTGGGGATTCGTCAGTTGCATTTTGTTCAATACAACATGGGAATGACCTACGAAAAACTTGGCAACGATACGACAGCAGAACAGATGTTTCGCAGTGCACTCGAAATCGAACCAGGCTGGGAGCTTGTAGAAAATCGTTTGTCGCTTCTGTTGGAACGTTTGCAGGAAGACAGGCAAAGCCGTAACGATTAATCCTTATCGAATTGTGTTAATTCTTTTTCGCGTATTTTTGAATGCGCTGGTTGAGCACATCGCCGATATAGACATTGTCAAATTCATCGACCACCATCAGATGACCTTCCCCGAACTCACCATTACCACTGCCTGGACGTCCCAGTGCTCCGATAATATTGCCTTCCATATCCACTTTGGCCCACTCTCCATCAAAACCTGACGTCATATAGATAAAACCATCATGCAGATAGAGGCCGCAGACCATGGCATTAAATTGTAAATGCCTGAGGTAATTGCCTTCAGTGTCAAAGATCTGGATACGGAAATTTTCTCTATCGGCAACATAAATATTGTCTTGATCATCTATCTGAATAGCATGAGCCACGACAAACTGACCAATGGCTTCACCGCGTGATCCCCACTGGCGAATAAAATTGCCCTCTGAATCAAATTTAAGCACTCTGGGTTCACCCCGACCATGTCCCTGAGCGACATACAGATTTCCCTGACTATCCCAGGCAAGATCATTAGGCTGATCAAAAAAGTGATCGCCAGCGGCCTCATCCCAGATACCAGATTCCCCTTGTGTACCCAGACGCATAAGTTCATTACCATTTTTATCGAATTTGACCACTAAATGACCGAAGGCGTCGGTTGCCCATAGGTTATCGTCTTCATCGACATGCAAGCCATGGGAAAAAGCGAAAAATTCTTTTGGGCCAAATTGACGCAGAAAATTCCCTTCGGAATCAAATTCAAGAAAGGGATATTCGCCACGATGCAAAGCGACAATGTTTTTTTCACTATTGATGTCCAGGCCAGATACTCCTGCAAAACCAAGTCCTTCAGGAAAATTGAAGGCTTCACTTACATCTACTGCCTGATAATCAGTGAGTTCATAGGCATTCAGGGGAATTAAAGGCCGATCCGGACGCTGAGCCAGCACAGGTGAGGCCACCACCACTGAAAGCAGGCTAAGTGCGAATGTAGAGATGAGTAGTCGTTGCATAAAAATTCTCCGGATCGTAGTTACAGGTTGTGGAGTAAAACCGAGAAAGAAATATAACCACATCCTGTATCCATGGGGAAGACGCAATATTTAATCTGTAGGCTCAGCTTGAGAAATGGATAAGGGTGACTTATTCTGCAATTATTGAAGAAAAGGGAACCAAGGGACAAAAAGACACAAGTAAGATGGCTAAAGAGATGGCTAAAGAGATGGCTAAAGAGATTGATAATTGTCTGAAATGCAGCAGAAAAATTTGCCTAGCATTTCCAATCGCTGCTTGTATTGCGGCGCAGATTTACC
>JABIPQ010000058.1 GCA_018698975.1 Gammaproteobacteria bacterium | reverse complement strand
TGCTGAATCAGCTGTCTCTGGCGAAGGTATTAATGCAGGGGAAGATGAAGAACTGCTTGAGCAGGATTTAAACCTTAAGTTAGTCAATAAAGTCAGACTTCTTGTAGAAGCCCGTGAGCATAGCAATGGCGGACAAGAAGAAATGCCGTTTGCTTTTGTTGCCGGCCAGGCCATGACAGACCTGCCGAGAGACTTGTATATTCCGCCCGATGCGCTGGAGGTTTTTCTCGAAGCTTTTGAAGGACCGCTGGATCTTTTACTCTACCTGATTAAACGACAGAACATTGATATCTTAAATATCAATGTTTCTGAAATCACTGATCAGTACATTGCCTATGTAGAACTGATGGAAGCCGCTCAATTTGAGCTTGCTGCTGAATATCTGGTGATGGCTGCCATGCTTGCAGAAATCAAGTCACGCATTCTTTTGCCTCGAACCTCTAATGAGGAGGATGAAGAAGAAGATCCTCGAGCACAGCTAATACGTCGATTGCAGGAATATGAGCGCTTCATGGAAGCAGCGGAATCGCTGGATGAATATCCGCGACTTGAGCGTGATATCCATCTAGCCAGCGCTGAAGCTCCGGTAATGGAAAAAGAAGTTCCGCTTCCTGATATAGATTTAAAAGAAATTCTGCAGGCCTTTGCCACAGTATTGCGCCGATCAGATTTATTTGAACACCATCATATTCAGCGCGACAGTCTTTCCACGCGCGAGAAAATGTCACAAATCCTGCTAAGTATTTCCGACAATCAATTTGTCCCGATGTTATCGCTTCTCAGAAAAGATGAAGGACGCATGGGAGTGGTTGTGACCTTTCTTGCAGTCATGGAATTGATCAAGGAAGCTATGATTGAAATTGCGCAGAGTGAACCTTTTGGACCGATACATATCAAGGCACGCACATCATGAGTGAAGAATCTCAAAACACTGAAACAAATCCGTTTACCAAACAAATTATTGAAGGCCTGCTTCTGGCGGCTGGAAAGCCTCTGCCAATGAGCAAGATTGCAGAGGTGTTTCCTGAGAAAGAAAGACCAGAACCGGAAGAGCTGAAGGCTGCTCTTAAGGCAATCGAAGAGGATTGCGAAACCCGTGGCTTTGAGCTGAAGAAAGTCGCCTCTGGATATCGTTTTCAGGTAAAGCAGGAATTTGGTGAGTGGGTCGGAAAACTCTGGGATGAAAGACCGCAGCGGTATTCCCGCGCTTTACTGGAAACCATTTCTATTATTGCTTACAGGCAACCGATCACACGTGGTGAAATTGAAAAAATTCGTGGTGTTGCGGTAAGTACCAACATTATCAGAACCCTGATTGAGCGGGACTGGGTAAGGGTAGTGGGTCATCGTGATGTCCCAGGTAGACCGGCAATGTATGCAACCACCAAGCAGTTTCTTGATTATTTTAATTTGAATAGCCTGGAAGAGTTGCCGCCTCTTTCCGAGATCAGGGATCTGGAAGAGTTGGATCCGGAGTTGTCTCTGGAAGATGATGCGCAAGAGAGCAGGGTGCTTGAATACCCAAGTCTTGAAGATATGGAAGATGACTTTAATGTAGCTGATGAAGAAGAGGAAATGGCCGCGGCTATTGGCACCAGGCCAATTGAAGAAATTCTCGGCATCAGGGAAGAAGAGCCAGAAGAAGACTGGGATGATGACGATCTGGATGAACCCGAAGACGCCTCTGTTGAGACAGATGGGGTGGGTGAAGAAAGTGCTGAAGAAAGTGCTGAAGAAAATGCTGAAGAAAGTGCTGAAGAAACAACAGATCATATGAATCAGGAAAATACTCTGACAGGCTTTGTTGAGGCTGGTGGAGAAATCGTTGAAGAAGACGTTTCCGATTCAGATGATGACGAGCAAAACCCTCCGGCTGGCTGAGTGCTCAGAGCTAAATGGACATTTCGTGAGAAATCTACGTGGACGAAAAACTACAGAAAGTACTCGCCAGGGCCGGATATGGTTCGCGCCGGGTAATGGAAACCTGGATCAGTGCCGGGCGTATTAAGGTCAATGGTGCCATCGCAGGTTTAGGTGACCGTGTCGGTCCTGACGACAAGATTCTGGTTGATGGCAAGAAGCTCGCCGCCAACACTGCCATTGAAGTTCCCCAACGCATTCTGCTCTACAACAAACCCATTGGTGAGATCTGTACCCGCGATGATCCGGAAGGGCGCAAAACTGTTTTTGATAATCTCCCGGAACTGCATCATGCGCGCTGGGTTGTGATAGGGCGTCTTGATATCAATACCAGTGGGCTGCTTCTGTTCACCACTGATGGTGAGCTGGCGAATCGCCTGATGCATCCTTCCTCACAAGTCGAGCGTGAATATGCTGTCAGGGTGTTGGGTGATGTAAGTCCCGAGATGATTGCTGCCATGCATGAGGGAGTAATGCTTGAAGATGGAAAGGCACGCTTTACAGACATTCAGTATTTCGCCGGTGAGAACAGTAATCACTGGTATCACGTAGTAATTCTGGAAGGTCGTAATCGCGAAGTCAGGCGTCTATGGGAATCCCAGGGTGTGAGAGTGAGTCGCCTGAAGAGAGTCCGCTTCGGTAATATATTTATTCCCAGTCAAATAAGCGTAGGCAGGTATTGCGAACTTGGTGGTAAGGAAGCCAGGGATCTTTATCACATAGCCGGACTAAAATACCGACCGACTAAAAAGCCGGTAATGCGAAGAAGTATTTCTTCGAAGAAGTCCTCTGCTTCTTTTCCGCGTAAAAACACCCGACCGAAATCTGGCAGGTAAGTAGATAAAAGTTTGTAGGAGGGGTTTTAACCCCGAAGAGCAGAACCTTTTTCTTCGGGACTGAAGTCCTTCATACAAACTTCCCACTGTTTTAATCCTGCGCAGAAAACTGTTTGCCATTTTGACCCAGGCTGTCTTTCCCCATTAGATACAAATAGACACTCATCAAGTCTTCAGGCTTGGGCAGGGTGGCTGGATCTTCTGCGGGGTATGCTGCGCGGCGTAAGGCGGTGGCACAGGGGCCGGGATTCACAGTATTAACCCGTATCGAGCTGGTGTTTTCCAGTTCCAGGAAAAGGACTTGCATAAGGGTTTCAATACCATGTTTTGCCACAGTGTATGCGCTGGAATAGGCGAAGGCTTTTCTGCCTGCGGTTGAAGAGCTAAATACCACTGAAGGATTTTCACCTTGCTGTAATAAAGGAAAGCAAAACTTTGTTAAGGCAAAAGCAGAATTCAGATTGATCTGCATTATTTTTTGCCAATGGGTCATGGTCATTGTCTGGAAAGGCATTAAGGGACCAAGAAAACCGGCATTATTCAGCAGGCCATCAAGTTTGCCGAAGGTATTGTCGATACCGGTAATCAATTCAAGATATTGTTCTTCGCCAGCCGTTTCCAGGTCAAGCGGAGTTATTGCCGGTTGTGCACCACCCGCTTTTTCAATTTCATCGTAAACGGTCTCGAGTTTCTCGGTTTTACTTCCGAGAAGAATCACAGTAGCCCCAACTTTTGCATAAGCCAATGACGCGGCGCGACCAATGCCAGAGCCGGCACCAGTAACCAGAATAGTTTTATCTTTCAGCAGATCTGCTGGTGGCTCGTAATTAAACACCAGATGTTACTCCCATAGGTTGCTGTTGATTAGCGGATGGCCTGGACCAGGATTTCATCCGGGTGGTTGATGAGGTGATCGGCCTGCCAGTCTTCAATGGGCAGATCGTCTGGAATATAACCCCAGCGTACTGCAATGCTGGTAGCGCCAGCCGCCGCGGTGGCCTGTACATCCTTTAAGTGGTCTCCGACATAGATAGCCTCTGCGGGCTCGCAGCCCATGCGTTCACAGGCCAGTAATATGCCTTCAGGGTCCGGTTTGCTGTTTTTCAGGTGATCTGCGCAAATCACCACGCCACTGGCAGCCAGAGCTGGAAAGTTTTTGATAAGGGGTAAGGTAAAACGGCTGGGTTTGTTAGTCACGATACCCCAGGGAATGTCAGCCTTGTTTAAAGCATCCAGCAGGCTGGCTATACCTGGAAACAAATTGCACTCAGTCTGGGAAATACAGCTTTCATAACGATCCAGAAATTCTTCAAGGTAGGTGCTAAATTTTTCGTGAGATTCATCAATGTTATAACCAAGCTTTATTAGTGCTCTCGCACCGCTGCTGACACTGTTACGGACCTGGAGAGGCTTGACAGGGGCAAAGCCATAGCTGGCGAGCTGGCTGTTCAGTACCCGGGTAAAATCCTTTTCGGTGTCCAGCAGGGTGCCATCAAGATCAAACAATACGGTTTTTGTCACTGTTACCTTTTGCCTTCAGCCGCTTTAATAATTCGGTTTGCCATGGGTGTTCCGGTTTTTATTTTAATCTTTGGTCAGATACATGAGGTAATTAACATCAAGGTCGTTACGCAGTTTGTATTTCTGGGTGAGGAGGTTGTAAGTCATACCTGTGGTTTTTTGCAATACAAAACCGGCCGCTCTGGCCATGGCAGAAAGCTCGGAGGGTTTGATAAATTTTGCGTAATCATGAGTCCCTTTCGGAAGCATTCGTAAAACATACTCTGCACCCAGGATGGCAAACAGATAGGATTTTGGATTACGGTTTATGGTGGACAAAAATAAATGGCCGCCAGGTTCAAGCATCTCATAGCAGGCTTTTAGCACGGAAGCGGGATCAGGCACATGCTCCAGCATTTCCAGGCAGGTAATGACCGAATAAGCAGACTGCCTGGTGTGCGCATAATCTTCAGCGCTGGCCTGTTGGTAGTCGACAATAAGATTGCTTTCCAGCAAGTGAAGTTTCGCAACGGCCAGTGGAGCTTCGCCCATATCTATACCTGAAACTTCAGCACCGCGGTGAGCCATGGCTTCCGTAAGAATTCCACCGCCACAACCTACATCGAGAACTTTTCTACCGGCCAGATTGAGCTGCTCGTCAATGAAACCCATACGCAGTGGATTAATGTCGTGCAAAGGTTTGAACTCACTATTGCGGTCCCACCAGCGACTTGCCAAAGCTTCAAACTTGGCAATCTCGGAGGGGTCAACATTTTCTGATTGGTAGGACGCAGATGTCATTATGTTTTCTCTATTAAAAAAGTGTTTGTCCGATTTGAATGTAATACGTATCTAATAGCTAAACGGAGCGGGAATTAAGCGATTTTCTGCGCCCATTTTTTTGCAGTAGCCATGATCTCGGCAGGGTCGAGCATTGTTAATTGACCATTTTCAACATTCAGTTTGCCGTCCACCCAGACATGGCTGACCTGTTGAGCCTGCACACTGTATACCAAAGTTGATATTGGATCATAAACAGGTTGTGAGTTGAGATAAGCCAGGTCAATGGCTACGCAATCAGCGAGCTTGCCCGTTTCCAGTGTGCCCAGACAGTCTTCTTTGCCCAGGGCTCTTGCGCCGTTTATGGTTGCCATGGCGAGGACATCCCATGCAGAAGTAGCTGCAGCATCAGCTGCAGTGCTTTTACCTTGCAAGGCAGCCATCCTCATTTCGTTAATCATATTCAGTTCATTATTGGACGCCGCGCTATCTGTGCCCAGACAAAGGTTGATGCCTGCATCAAGAATATCCTGGGTCCTGCACATGCCGCTGGCCAGATTATTATTGGAAGCAGGGCAGTGAACAATGCTTACCCCGGCATTTGCCAGAGTTTCAATTTCTTCATCTTCCAATTGGGTTGCATGAACGCATTGCAGCAATTGAGATAACAGGCCCAGTTGATTAAGTCGTTCAAGTGGGCGCAAACCGGTATTTTTTACCGCTTCTTCTACCTCATGAGCATTTTCATGGATATGGATGTGAATGGGGATGTCCAGTTCATTTGCCAGCGTTGAAATATGCCTTAATGGTTCATCTGAGACTGTATAGGGGGCATGTGGACCAAAAGCGACCTCAATGTGATTGTTATTCTTATAGCGATCATTCAGTTCAGTGGCTTTACGAATATATTCATCAGCATCCTGGGCCCAGACCGTGGGGAAATCGAGAACCGGGGCTGCCAGCATGGCCCTGATATTGGATTTAAGGGCGACTTTTGCCACTTCGTCCGGGAAAAAATACATGTCAGTAAATGACGTAGTACCACTGCGGAGCATTTCTGCGATTGCCAGTGTTGCCCCATCACAAACAAACTCTTCGCTGACCCATTGAGCTTCTGCTGGCCAGATTTTATCCTCCAGCCAGGGACGCAGTGCCATGTCATCGGCATAGCCGCGAAAAAGTGACATGGGAGTGTGACCATGAGCATTGATTAGCCCAGGTATTAGCACATGGTTTTCAAGGGTGATTTCTTGCCGGGGTGAATATTGCTTTTTCAGCTTATCTGAGTCCCCGATAGCAACGATTTTATTCTGTAAAATGGCAATGCTCTGACCCGTCATAACCAGGCCTTTTTGGGTCATTGGAACAAGCCATTCCGGATGAATCAGAAAGTCGGCTTCAAGCCCTTCGGATGAGCTTCCTGACTTTGACATAATTATATGATTTTCCATGAATTATTTCGAAAAAATGCAGTATACAGATTATTCCTGAAAACGGGTAGTTTTGCTGTCAGTAGAGGGCTTTTTATGCTAGGATTTGCTCCATTAAAGAAGCCCTAAAAAACAGGTAAAAAGCATTATAAATTCGGGGTCTACAAAGAGGGGGTTCAGCGTTTTCGACATTCGTCAGAACGGGGGCTTTTTTCCCTCAAATTTCTGGAATCTGATAGCAGCTTCATCAGTCTCAGAAAGACGCTTATCTCCCATCAAATTGAATTTTGCAGCCCAACAGGACGTTGGCCTCGGTATTATTTTAAATCAATGATTAACTTCAAGCATGCTCAGGTTTGCACATAATTAAGCCGAATAACTGGATAACGCATAAATCAGCGTAGTAACAGGACAGAAGTTTTATGACAGATCAGCCCGAACAAATTCAAACGGTTGCCATAGAAAGTGAAATGAAGCAGTCCTACCTGGATTACGCCATGAGCGTAATTGTGGGCAGGGCTTTGCCTGATGTTCGGGATGGCCTTAAACCGGTTCACCGGCGTGTTTTGTTCGCCATGAGCGAGCTTTCCAACGACTGGAATAAACCCTATAAAAAATCGGCACGTGTGGTGGGTGATGTGATTGGTAAATATCATCCCCATGGTGACTCTGCCGTCTATGAAACAATTGTCAGAATGGCGCAGGACTTTTCCATGCGCTATACCCTTGTTGACGGGCAGGGTAACTTCGGTTCTGTCGATGGTGATTCGGCCGCAGCCATGCGTTATACCGAAATTCGCATGGATAAGATTGCTCATGAGTTGCTGGCTGATCTGGAAAAAGAGACGGTCGATTTTTCCGAGAATTATGATGGCACTGAGCTGATTCCCGATGTCATGCCTACAAGGGTTCCAAATTTACTGGTAAATGGTTCATCTGGTATTGCCGTTGGTATGGCAACAAATATCCCTCCTCATAATCTCAGAGAAGTTATCAGTGGTTGCTTTGCCTTGATGGCTAATCCGGACCTGGAAGTTGATGACCTGATGGAATACATCACCGGGCCTGACTTTCCTACCGCAGCCCAGATCAGTGGCAGGGCAGGTATTGTCCAGGCTTATCGAACAGGTCGTGGCAAAATCTATATTCGCTCAAAAGCCAATATTGAAGATAAAGATAACGGCAGACAAAGTATTGTCGTCACCGAGATTCCTTACCAGCTCAACAAGGCGAGGCTCATTGAGCGCATCGCAGAATTGGTCAAGGAGAAAAAGCTCGAAGGTATCTCTGAGCTCCGTGATGAGTCTGACAAGGATGGTATGCGCATAGTGATCGAATTGCGCAAGGACGAAGTTGCTGACGTGGTATTGAACAATTTGTATTCTCAAACACAAATGCAGGCCGTATTTGGCATCAACATGGTTGCCCTTGTTGATGGTGAGCCAAAAACATTAAATCTGAAAGAGATGCTGGAAGCCTTCATTCGTCACCGCCGTGAAGTAGTCACTCGTCGCACGGTATTCCTGCTCAGGAAAGCGCGAGAACGAGGGCATATCCTGGAAGGCCTGGCGGTTGCATTGGCCAATATTGATGAAGTCATCGAATTGATCAAAAGCTCACCCAGCTCTGCTGAAGCCAAGGAAAAACTTCTGGCGCGTAGCTGGCAGTCGTCCAGTGTAGAAGCAATGTTGGCTGATGCCGGCCCGGATGCTTGCAGGCCCGATGGTCTGGCGGAAAATCTAGGTCTTCATGAAGGAGAGTATTGGTTATCGCCAGAACAGGCACAGGCAATTCTGGAGTTAAGGCTGCACCGTTTAACCGGGCTTGAGCATGAAAAGCTGATTAACGATTATCAGGAACTGATTAAACAAATTGCCGGCTATCTGGAAATTCTGGGTAATTCCGAACGTTTGATGGAAGTTATCCGTGAAGAGCTGGAAGAAGTTAATAAAGAATATGGTGATGAAAGGCGTACTGAAATCACCAGCTCAAATCATGACCTTACTGTTGAGGACCTGATTACAGAGGAAGACAGGGTTGTCACCATTTCCAGTGGTGGTTATGCCAAGAGCCAGCCACTTACTGACTATCAGGCTCAGCGGCGTGGTGGTACAGGCAAGGCGGCTGCATCAGTCAAAGACGAGGATTTTGTCGAACATCTTCTGGTGGCCAGCAGTCATGACACACTGCTTTGTTTTACCAGTTCTGGCAAAGTGTTCTGGTTAAAAGTATTTCAGATTCCTCTGGCAAGCAGGACGTCTCGTGGTAAACCTATTGTGAATATCCTGCCTCTTGAAGAGGGTGAAAACATCACCAGCATGCTACCTATTCGTGAATATGAAGAGGGTAAATTTATTTTTATGGCTACGGCCAGCGGTACTGTTAAGAAAACGCCTCTGGTAAGTTTTGCCAGACAGCGCAGTGTGGGGCTTAGAGCACTTGAACTGGAAGAAGGGGATGTGCTGTTAAAAACTGCGGTTACAGATGGAACTAAGGATGTAATGCTTTATTCCAGTTCTGGCAAGGTTGTGCGATTCAAGGAAAGTGATGTCAGAGCCATGGGTCGAACCGCAAAAGGTGTGCGCGGAATTCGCCTTGAAAGTGAGCACCACATGGTAGATATGATTATTCCTGAAGATGAAGGCCAAATCCTGGCGGTCAGCAAAAATGGTTATGGCAAACGTACTGTGGTCACCGAGTTCCCGACGAAAGGCAGGGGCGGTAAAGGTGTCATCGGTATCCAGACCAGTGAGCGTAACGGCGCTGTGGTCGGTGCTGTGCAGGTGTTCGCCGGCGATGAAATCATGCTGATTAGTGATAAGGGTACTCTTGTGCGTACGCGCTGCGATGAAGTGTCGTCACAAGGCCGTGCAACTCAGGGTGTGCGTTTGATTAAGCTCAAGGAAGGTGAATCCCTGGTCGGTGTTGAACGAGTAGAAGAACCTGAGGAAGTAGATGAAGATCAGGAGTTGCTTGAAACCGCTCCAGCTGCCACTGCTGCTCAGGAAAATACAGAATCTGTAGCAGAAGCCGGACTTGCAGATGATCAACAGGCAAGTGCTGATGAAATAGAGGATGCAGAGAGTAGAGAGGATAAAGAGAGTAAAGAGAGCGAGGAAGGCAACAAGGAAAGTGATGAATAACATTCCTTCCGCATCCCGGGTCGCTTATCTCGGGCCGGAAGGGACTTACTCTCATGCGGCATTGCAGAAATATTTTGGTCTTCAACAGACCAGTATTCCAAAGGATGATATTCCTGCTGTGTTTGCTAGTGTGAATTCTGACGAATGCCAGTTTGGGCTGGTTCCTGTTGAAAATTCAACCGAAGGCTCTATCACCCAGACTCTGGATTGTTTTGGCGAGTACCCCCTGTATATCTGTGGCGAAGTGATGCTACGAATACAGCATTGTTTGTTGGTAAAACCGGGAACATCAATCGATGGTATCAAGCGTATCGTTTCTCATCAGCAGTCACTGGGGCAATGTCGACACTGGCTGGTGAAAAACTTTCCGGCACTGGATAAGGTGGCGGCACTAAGTAATGCGGAAGCTGCAAGGCAAGCTGCTGGCGACTCGAGCATTGCTGCTATAGCTGGTAAAACTGCTGCTGAAATATATGGTCTTTCGGTGCTGCATGAAAATATTGAAGATGTGCATGACAATACCACTCGATTTGCGATTATTTGTAAAAATAATACGCAGCTTCCTTCAGGCAATGATAAGTCTTCACTGATTATTTCTACACGTAATGAACCAGGTGCTTTATTTAATGCCCTGGAACCATTTAAGAATCATAAGGTAAATCTTATCAAGCTCGAATCCAGGCCTTCCAGGAAAGAAGCCTGGTCATATTCCTTTTTTGTGGATATTGATGGCCATGTGGAGGATGCTGATATTCGTGCGGCATTTGATGAGCTTTCCGGACACTCATTGGAATTTAGAGTACTGGGATCTTATCCGGCGGCAGCCTCATGAATAAATCACTGGCTGATTTAAAAATAGTCATTGTTGGCCTTGGCTTGATTGGTGGTTCGATTGCGCGCGGCTTGTCTAATAAAAAATCTAATAAGGAATCTAATCAAAAGCTGTGTAGAGAAATTGTTGCTGTTGGCCGTAATGAAAAAATACTCCAACAGGCGTTTGATGATGGAATAATTACCGGTTATGCCACTGACGTGGCACAGGCATGTGTCGATGCCGATCTGGTCATCATTGCGGTGCCAAGTTTGACGGTAGAAAAGGTACTGCAAGAATTGAAGTCGGCAATTGCTGAAACTACTGTGGTCACCGATGCCGCCAGTGTCAAAGGCGCGATTATAGAGAGTGTTTCAAGAGTGTATGGCGAGGTGCCTGAAAACTTCGTACCTGGACATCCTATCGCGGGTTCTGAAAATAGCGGCTATTCTGCTTCTTTGAAAGATCTTTATAAGGGTAAAAAAGTAATCCTGACGCCTCTTGATCATACCAGTCAGTCAGCCGTATCTCTGGTTCAGATGCTATGGGAATCTTTGGGTTCCGAAGTGATCAAGATGTCTGTTGCGGATCATGATCAAGTGCTTGCGGCTACCAGTCACTTACCCCATCTATTGGCTTATGCATTGGTTGATACCTTGTCTCAGCAAGGGCAAAGTGAAGAAATTTTTCGTTATGCAGCAGGAGGCTTCAGAGACTTTACTCGTATTGCCTCAAGTGATCCGCAAATGTGGCATGACATATTTATGCTCAATGGTGATGCCACCATTGAAGTTCTGGATGAATATATGACAGATCTTTCACGCTTGAGAACTGCAATGCAAAACCGTGATTCGGATGAATTAATGACTACCTTCAAACGCGCAAAAAAATCCAGAGATAAATTTCTGGAACATTTTCCCAGGGCAGAGAAATAAAACCTGGCATCTTTTTTCACAGCACAAATTAATAATCAATAACTTGATACCTCCCAAAGAAACAATAAAGAAGTAAATACTAAAATGTCAGATCTTGTTTTTACAGTACAGCCAGGAGGATGCCTTAGTGGTGATTTCAGAGTCCCTGGTGATAAATCGATCTCTCATCGTTCGATGATTCTCGGATCTATTGCCCAAGGCACCACCACAGTGGAAGGTTTTCTCGAAGGCGAGGATAGCCTGGCAACATTAATGGCTTTTCGAGCAATGGGTGTTGAAATAGATGATGTTGTTAATGGCAAAACCACAGTGAAAGGCGTTGGTTTGCATGGCTTGAGAGAGCCTTCAGCACCTCTTTATCTGGGTAACTCAGGGACGTCCATGCGTTTATTGTGTGGCTTGCTGGCGGCACAAAATTTTCCGAGCGTTTTAACCGGAGATGAGTCTCTTTCCGGTCGCCCCATGAAGCGGGTTACCAGCCCGCTTACCGAAATGGGTGCAAATATTGTGTTGCAGGATGGTGGAGTTGCCCCGATAGAAATATCAGCGGGTAAATTACATCCAATTATTTATGAGCTCCCTGTCGCCAGTGCTCAAATCAAATCCTGCTTATTACTGGCTTCCCTGTATACCGATCCAAAAGATGGCAATTCGGAAATTATGGAACCAGCTCCTTGCCGGGATCACACAGAACGTATGTTGCGTGGTTTTGGCTATGAAGTAGGTACTGAAGGTGCCCGCATAAGTATTAGTGGCGGAGGTACCTTAAATGCTTGCCATATTGATGTGCCTGCCGATATAAGTTCTGCTGCTTTTTTCATGGTAGGGGCGAGTATTTGTGAAGGTTCTGACATTCTCCTGCGTCATGTCGGCATCAATCCCACTCGTACCGGGGTGATTACTATTCTGCAAGCCATGGGTGCAGATATCACGCTGGAAAACGTACGGGAAGTTGGTGGCGAGCCTGTTGCAGATATTCGGGTTAAGTATGCGCCATTAAAGGGGATTAATATTCCTGTCGACCAGGTTCCTTTGGCTATTGATGAATTTCCTGCTCTGTTTATTGCCGCGGCATGTGCTCAGGGCACTACAGTGCTTAGCGAAGCACAAGAGCTTCGCGTTAAGGAAAGTGATCGTATTCAGGTAATGGCCGATGGTTTAGCCGAGTTAGGGGTCAAAAATAGTGTCAGGGAAGACGGAATTGTGATCGAGGGCGGCGAAATAGGCGGGGGCGAAGTGAATAGCCATGGAGATCACCGTATTGCCATGGCATTCAGCATGGCGGCTCTGAAAGCCAGCTCACCAATTCGTATCCATGACTGCCACAATGTGGCTACTTCATTTCCTGGCTTCAGCGACCTTGCTCGAAACGCCGGTATCAATCTGCAATCTGCAGAAGAATAACAACAGAACCAAGCAGGGTATTTAATGAGTCAGCATGTCCCGGTAGTTACCATTGATGGGCCCAGCGGTACTGGCAAAGGTACTATTGCACAATTGGTGGCAAAACATCTGGGCTGGCATCTGCTTGATAGTGGAGCCTTGTATCGAATTGTTGCCATCGGAATTGCGGATTTAAATATTTTTCACAATGAAGTCAATAAGATATGTGATTTTGCCGCTAGTATGAAGGTCGAATTTTCTACTGAATTTGAAGGTTCTATCAGCCTGAATGGCAAGGAGATTTCCCATGCTGTACGACTTGAGGAGACCGCAGAAAAAGCATCCCAGGTCGCTGCTCTTGGCCCCTTGAGAGAGGTTTTACTGGAACGGCAAAGAAAATTTTGCCAGCCACCAGGGCTTGTCGCTGATGGCAGGGATATGGGCACGGTTGTTTTTCCCTCTGCAGATCTGAAAATATACCTTACAGCGAGTCCTGAAGAGAGAGCGCAAAGGCGATATAAGCAGTTGATAAATAAGGGAGTTGGTGTTAATCTGCGCGCCCTTTTGCAGGATATAGCAAGCCGGGATGAGCGCGATGCCAACAGGCAAGTTTCACCGCTCAGGCCGGCCCAGGATGCTGTAGTGATTGATACTACGGCACTGACTATAGAACAAGTACTGGAATCTGTGCTTGCGCAAGTCAGCCTGGCATTACCGGAAACGAGCAAGTAAACGGTATGTCAGCGGTATATCAGAAATAGGTAAGACGCTACAGCTTGGCCATGGGATTGCGTTTATCGCAAACCGACGGGTAAACAGGTAGTCAGTAACAAGGCCACAGGCTTTATGTGCCAGCCAGGCAGAAGCCACAAGTGGTAAACATAAATTGACCCGTATCGGCTGGAGTACGGCAGAACAGAAACAGGTTGGACAGTTCAAGCAACTTTCGCCTGTCTTCTGAATCAATCAGGAAGTAATTATGAGCGAAAGCTTCGCAGAACTCTTTGAACAGAGTTTAATAGATATAGATATGAAACCCGGTTCTATCATCACCGGGACCATTGTTGAGGTAGATTCTGACTGGGTAACAGTCCATGCAGGCCTCAAATCCGAAGGGGTTATAGCCCGTCAGGAATTTCTCGACGATAACGGCGAATTCAGTCTTCAGATTGGCGACGAAGTCAAAGTTGCTCTGGATGCTGTTGAAGACGGTTTTGGTGAAACCAAACTGTCACGTGAGAAAGCCAAGCGTGCAGAAACCTGGATGGTGCTGGAAGATGCCTTCGAGAAAGACGAGCCTGTTATCGGTGTTATAAACGGTAAGGTTAAAGGCGGATTTACTGTAGATGTGAATACTATTCGTGCCTTCCTGCCTGGTTCACTTGTGGATGTACGTCCTGTTCGTGAAGTGGATCACTTGATGTTCAAGGATCTTGAATTCAAACTGATCAAACTCGATCAGAAGCGTAATAATGTAGTAGTTTCTCGCCGTGCTGTCCTTGAGTCTGTGAATACGGCAGAACGCGATGAGTTGCTTGCTAACCTTGAAGAAGGTCAGACTGCGAAAGGTGTTGTTAAGAACCTTACCGATTATGGTGCTTTTGTAGATCTGGGCGGTGTTGACGGTCTTCTTCATATCACTGACATGTCATGGAAGCGCATTAAACACCCAAGTGAAATCGTTAATGTGGGTGAAGAAATTGATGTGAAGATTCTCAAGTTCGATCGTGAGAGAAACCGTGTTTCTCTTGGTCTGAAGCAACTTGGTGAAGATCCATGGGTAGAAATTAAAAACCGTTATCCAGAAAATACCCGCGTTAAAGCTGTGGTAACCAATCTTACTGATTATGGTTGTTTTGCTGAGCTGGAAGAGGGCGTTGAAGGCCTTATTCATGTTAGCGAAATGGACTGGACTAACAAGAACATTCATCCATCCAAACTTGTACAGCTTGGTGATGAAGTGGAAGTGATGATTCTGGATATCGATCAGGAACGTCGTCGTATTTCTCTTGGCCTGAAACAGTGCCAGCAGAATCCATGGGATGTGTTTGGCGATAAGTTCAAGAAAGGCGACAAGATTTCAGGGAACATCAAGTCTATTACTGACTTCGGTATTTTCATTGGTCTTGAAGGAGAAATCGACGGTCTTGTTCATCTCTCTGACATCAGCTGGGAAGAAGCGGGTGAGCAGGCAGTTCGTGAATACACGAAAGGTGACAAACTCGATACCGTGATTCTTTCTGTTGATCCTGAGCGCGAAAGAATCTCTCTTGGTATCAAACAGCTTTCTGACGATCCTTTTGCCAACTTTGCCGGACAGAATGAAAAAGGCAGTGTGGTTAAGGGCACCGTAAAAGAAGTGGATGCCAAAGAAGCTATCGTTGTACTCTCTGATGGTGTTGAAGGAGTATTGAAAGCTTCTGAGATTAGCCGTGACAGAGTCGAAGATGCGCGTAATGCAATTGCTGTTGGTGATGAGGTTGATTTGCTCGTTATCAGTGTTGATCGGAAAAACCGTGTTATAAGTTTATCCATCAAGGCCAGAGAGGTTGCTGAAGAAAAAGGCGCCGTTGAAGAGCATAAGAAACAAACCGTTACATCAACTGCTCCAACGACAGTAGGTGATTTGCTCAAGTCCCAGATGGAAAAGGAATAATTCCGGGTTTGACTGGCATGACGACTTGCAACCCGTCTGTTAACAATAGTGAAGGATGAGCCATGACTAAATCAGAACTGATAGATCATATAGTCTCAAAGCAAACTCAATTATCTGCTAAGGATGTTGAATTGGCGGTAAAGGCGATCATTTCTTATATGTCTGAAGTCCTTTCCGAAGACGGTCGTATAGAAATCAGGGGATTTGGAAGTTTTTCCCTGCATTATCGAGCGCCCCGCGTTGGCAGAAACCCTAAAACTGGCGAACCTGTTGAGTTGAGTGGCAAATATGTTCCTCACTTCAAGCCCGGTAAAGAGCTAAGAGACAGGGTTAACATCAGTTTGCAGGAACAATTGCAGCAAGCAGAGTAATTCTGGATGACTTATGAAAACGGCAGCTTTTGTTAACGGAAGTTGCCGTTTTTTTTTTACAAGAATTTATTTGTATGAAAGGTATATTACGTTTTATAACATTCCTCGTTTTTGTCGGCATGGTTTTGCTGGCGTTTCTTTTTGCAGTTAACAACCCTATAGAAGTGAGCTTATGGCTTGGCTTTGAATTACCTGCGATGAGTGTTGGTAAATTGATTATTTATGTATTTATACTTGGCGGTGTTTTGGGCCTTGTTATAGGACTGGGTATTTTCAGGCAGCTTAAATATATCGTTCAAATCAGACAGCTTCGCTCCCAGTTGGAAAAATTGCGTTCCAGTGATGGCACTTCTGCTCATCAAATTGGAAAATAAAGTTTACACCTGATTTTCTTATGGAAGGATTCAGCTTGACTGATATATTTCTCTATCTGCTTTTGCTGGTAGCGTTAGGCCTTGGCTGGGGTCTGGGTAGGCGTGCCCGATTCAATTCCACCTCCAAATCTTCAAGACCTTATAGAAATTTGCCTGCCAAGGATTATTTCATTGGTTTAAATTATTTGCTTAATGATGAGCCAGATGATGCCATTGATATTTTTATGGATGCTCTGGAAGTTAATTCAGGAACCCTGGAGACTCACATGGCGTTGGGAACCTTGCTGCGTCGGAGAGGAAAGGTAGACCGATCCATTGCTGTATATCAGGACTTGCTTGGGCAAAATGGTTTTTCCAATGTTGAAATGAACAAAATAAAGATTAATCTGGTGCAAAGTTATATTGCAGCAGGATTATTGGATCGCGCAGAAAACCTGCTTGAAGAACTCCGGCAGGAAAAAGGTGGCATCAAGGTAGAAGCATTGATGCATTCTGCCAATGTATATCAAATTGAAAAAGACTGGCTCGAAGGAGTGAAGGTGCTGACGGAATTGCTTCGGGTCTGTGCTCCTAAGAAGCGTCTTAAATATCAAAATCTCGCGTCACATTTTTATTGTGAATTGGCAGAAGAAACATTGGCGAAAGAACATTTATCACGCACCAGAGAATTTTTGCAGCTGGCTTCGGGCATGGATAAAAACAATGTAAGAGTCAGTATGCTTCGGGGTAACCTTGAAGATCGTTGTGGAAATTATTCGCAAGCAATTAAAAGTTATTTGCAGGTAAAAAAACAGGACTCTGGTTTTATAGCTGATGTTTTTTACCCTTTGGTTAAGTGTTATCAAAAAGCAGGGAAAGAAAAGAGCCTTAAAAAGTTTATTGAAGCCAGTATCAAAGAAGAAACCAATATAACGGTTTTGCTTGGCCTGGCAGAGTATCTGCAACAGGAGCAAGGTGATCAGGCAGCAAGAACATTCATTCTTGAACAATTAAATCGAAAACCTTCACTACGACTTTTACTGCAGTCTATGAATTATGGCGCTCTATTTCCGGATAATGAGAAAGGTGCAGATGACCTTGCAAGTAAAAACGGTGCGCAGTTACCTCAACGGGTTTTAGCTGAATATATAGAAAGTAAAGCACAATATCAGTGCGTCAATTGTGGGTTCGAATTAAAAAGCCTTCATTGGCTCTGCCCTAGCTGCTCACACTGGGGAACAGTGAAGCATGTAAAAGGTATTCTTGGTGAATAGCATGACCAGTAAGGGGTATTAACAATATGGCAAATGATACGCAGGTTGTAAGCCGGATAGAAAAACCGGTAATTGTTGCACTGGATTTTTCAGATGCACGGGCCGCCAGCGCCTTGGTAGAAAAACTCGATCCAGCACTTTGTCGTGTAAAAGTAGGTAAGGAGCTGTTTACCCGCATTGGACCAGATTTCGTACGTGAACTGATATCACAGAAATTTGATGTATTCCTGGATCTTAAGTACCACGATATCCCCAACACTGTTGCCGGTGCGGTGGCTGCAGCAGCTGAGTTAGGGGTGTGGATGGTTAATGTGCATGCAAGTGGTGGCCGAGCAATGCTTGAGGCCGCACGTAAGGCCTTACCGCAAAATGGGGATACATTGCTTATTGCTGTCACAGTCCTTACCAGCATGGGGGAAGAGGACCTGCGAGAGATAAATATACCGGTTAGCCCTGATGAGCAGGTTAAGACATTGGCAAGATTAAGTGCTGATTGCGGCATTGATGGTGTGGTTTGTTCTGCCAGGGAAACTGCAGTTCTTCATCAGGAAATCGGTGATGATTTTATCCTGGTAACGCCAGGAATAAGACCGGCAGGGGATAGTCTTGATGATCAGAAGCGGGTTATGACGCCCGCTGAAGCGATTAAAAGTGGCAGTAATTATCTGGTCATTGGCAGGCCAGTAACACAGGCGCAAGATCCGACAGCAAAACTTAGAATGATCATGGATGAAATTAACGGCAATAATTGAATTCTCTGCTACATTGATTCCAGTAGCATTTTGCTGCGATTAAATTTGGAATAATGGACGGGGATGAAAATCCCCAATGCAAAGGAGGCATAGCAATGAAATATTGCGAAATCAGGCGTTTTTTAAATCTCACAACATCGGTAATCTTCACTATGTTGCTGGCAGTTTCCTTGTCGAGTTTTGGTCAAGAGAATAGCGACTCATCAAGCCCGCTTGGTGTGGAAGTAGAACAGGTAAATATCAACCATGCGGATGCAAACACTATTGCCCGTGTGCTTGACGGTGTTGGGATGAGCAGGGCTGAGGCTATCGTTAATTTCCGGGAAGAATATGGGGATTTTGCTGATGTTGAAGATTTGCTTTTGGTCAGAGGTTTGGGGGAGGTCACTCTCCGAAATAACCAGGACAGGATTAGTTTTGATTAGCCTTGCTGGACACTGAAAAAAAAGGCGTCCATGGGCGCCTTTTTTTATGTAACAATCAGCAGTCTTGCTTTGCATAATTGTTGTCTAGCAGTCATTAACTCTGAACTAATCATTAATTAACGGAAAAACCAGAAAACCTCTCTGCATGAATGATTTCTTTTTTCTACCGCTTGTTTTTGTTCTCTCATTTTTGGGGACATGGGGGATTATATGTCTCTCAAAAAGCCGCCACTGGCAGGATGTCCCGAGCGACAGGAGTTCTCACACTGCGCCAACCCCTACAGCAGGTGGGGTAGCTTTTGTTGTTATTTTTTTAGTGGCTTGCCTGATAAGTTTCAATAATTTCGACCCAGGCTTTAATTACCTCGCAGTTTTATTTTTATCATTTTGTATTGCCGCGATGGGCCTGGCGGATGATATTTTCCAGCTAGGTATTGCTCCAAGAATTATTTGCCAGTTTGTCGGGGTGTTTATAGTGCTGGCCATTTTCGGTGTGCCAGTAATTCCTGTGTTCAGTTACAATCTTGATCTGGGCTGGCCTGGGTATCTTTTATTAAGTCTGGCTTTTATCTGGTTTATCAATTTATTTAATTTTATGGACGGCATTGATGGTATTGCTGCTTCTGAAACACTATTTATTTGTCTGGCTTTTCTGCTGCTTACTTTTCCTGGCTATAGCGCGAGTACCAGTGCAGGGGTAACGACAATGATGCTCATTCTGGCGGCAAGCGTTAGTGGCTTTTTACTATTAAACTTTTCTCCGGCAAGAATATTCATGGGGGATACTGGTAGTTATTTTCTGGCCTTCATTTTAGGTGTTTCGGCTCTTGTCAGTACGGCTCAGGGAATCACGAATATTTGGGTTTGGTGTATTCTTTCAGGGGCTTTTATTATTGATGCGACTTACACGCTATTCAGAAGAGTGGGTAAAAAGGAAATCTGGTATTACGCACACTGTACCCATGCTTATCAATTACTCGCTCGCCACCTTCAAAGCCACGGTAAAGTAGTCTTGCTGCTGTGCAGTGTTAATTGTTTCTGGCTATTACCCTTGGCCTGGTTGTCTCATACACGCCCTCAATGGGGCTTGTTGCTGACAATTGCAGCCTGGTTACCCCTATTGCTGCTCGTTAGAAAAATAAACAGTGCAATAAACTTCAATGAGCCAGTTGAACTAGCCATTAATTAGCAGATTTTGCAAAAGGGCACACAGGATGACGGTATCTCTGATAAACAGGATATCTTTGCTATGCAGAAGGGAAAAATATGGCTGCCCAAGTTGGACTCGAACCAACAACCAAGTGATTAACAGTCACCTACTCTACCATTGAGCTATTGGGCAGCAACTCTGGATTTTTCGAGAACGCGAATACTAATTACTAATGCCTCGACGGTCAATACTCATTCCCATAAATTTTCAGCTTTAAGACAAAACAGATTTTACCCTGTCACTGCTTTCTACATACAATAGCGGGTTTACGCCGGATTTATAGTTTTACCATGGATAAAAAATTTCACCTGCAATCTAAATTTAAACCGGCTGGCGATCAGCCAGAGGCAATTAACCTGTTACTGGAAGGGCTGGAGGACGGCTTGGCAGCGCAAACCCTGCTGGGCGTCACCGGGTCAGGCAAAACCTTCACCATTGCCAATGTAATAGCGCAATCTCAGCGGCCAACGCTGATTATGGCCCCCAATAAAACACTGGCAGCGCAGTTATATGGGGAATATAAGGAGTTCTTTCCTGAAAACGCCGTGGAATATTTCGTTTCCTATTATGATTATTACCAGCCTGAAGCTTATGTGCCGGCGTCTGATACCTATATAGAAAAAGATTCCTCAATTAACGACCATATTGAGCAGATGCGCTTATCTGCCACAAAGTCTCTTCTGGAGCGCCGCGACGTCATTGTTGTCGCTACAGTGTCTGCCATCTATGGTCTGGGTGATCCCACCATGTACCTGAACATGGTTTTACACCTGAATGTCGGTGGTAAACTTGACCAGCGCGTCTTGCTGCGTCGACTTGCGGAATTGCAGTACAGTCGCAATGACATGGAGCTGCACCGCTCCTCCTATCGGGTCAGGGGAGATGTGATAGATATTTATCCTTCAGAATCTGAAACCAATGCCATCAGGATTGAGCTGTTTGATGACGAAATAGAAAGTTTAGCCTGGTTTGATCCCCTCACAGGTCAAGTATTGCAGCGTGTGCCTCGTTTAACGGTATTTCCAAAATCTCACTATGTAACGTCCAAAGATCGTTTGCAGAATGCTGTTGAGGAAATCAAGGAAGAGCTCCAGGAAAGGCTGAGCTATCTGGAAAAAAATAACAGGCTGGTGGAAGCCCAGCGTCTTGGTCAACGTACCCAGTTTGATCTTGAAATGATCAGGGAGATTGGCTACTGCTCTGGAATTGAAAACTATTCGCGCTACCTTTCAGGTAGAAAGGAAGGGCAACCACCACCGACGCTGTTTGATTATTTGCCTCAGGATGCCTTTGTCGTTGTGGATGAGTCTCATGTTGCCATACCGCAGATAGGTGCCATGTACAAAGGTGATCGTTCTCGCAAGGAAAACCTGGTGAATTATGGTTTTCGTCTGCCTTCTGCTCTGGATAACCGACCATTACGTTTTGAAGAGTGGGAAAATCTGGTACCCCAGCTGGTTTTTGTCTCAGCAACGCCAGGGAACTATGAAGAAGAAAAACAGGGGCAACTGGTCAGACAGGTTGTTCGGCCAACCGGCTTGCTGGATCCGGTTCTTGAAGTTAGACCTGCATTGCATCAGGTTGATGATTTGTTGTCAGAAATAAAACAGCGCGTGGAAAAACAAGAGCGCGTACTGGTCACAGTCCTTACCAAGCGTATGGCCGAAGATTTGACAGATTATATGGCTGAAAATGGCGTGCTTGTCAGATACCTGCATTCGGATATTGATACTGTGGAGCGGGTGGAAATCATTCGGGATTTACGTCTGGGTGTATTTGATGTGCTTATTGGTATTAACTTGCTCAGGGAAGGGCTGGATATTCCGGAAGTTTCTCTGGTTGCTGTATTGGATGCTGATAAGGAAGGGTTTTTGCGCTCAGAGCGCTCATTGGTGCAGACCGTTGGGCGAGCCGCAAGAAACCTGCATGGCAAAGCTATTTTATACGCAGACCGAGTCACGGGATCCATGCAGCGTGCAATAGACACAACAGAAGCCAGGCGTCTGGTTCAGATTGAGTTTAACCGGGAGCACAACATAACTCCTGAGGGGATACGAAAAGCGGTTGCCGATATCATGGAAAGCGCATCCCATGCACCAGGTGTCACCAAGAAGTCCTATAAAGATTTGGCAAATGTTGCCGAAAAAGGGGCTGATTACGACACTCAGCTGGCTTCAATGAGCGCGACAGAATTAAATAAAGAACGTAAAAAACTCGAAGATTTGATGTATGAGCATGCAAGAAATCTTGAGTTTGAAGAGGCCGCGAAAATCCGGGACCAGATCAGTAAAGTCAACGAACGCTTTGTCTTGAACTCATAGTCTTAACCGGGGCCTGTATATCGCTGTAATCCTTGTAGTTTATGGCCCTTGTCACTATAATCGCCCATCTTTCCGCAGGCAGGACTAAATGCTCGCTTAAAAGCGGCGAAATAGCAGTGAAATTAAGGCTGCCGGCGTTAGGAAAGAGTAGGGAAATGGCATAGAAATCGAATAAGGAGAGCTTTGAAAATTCAGTTAATTTTCGAGATGTCCCGTTCGCAAAGATTCAGCCTGATCGTATTAGGCGCGTAGCTCAGTTGGTTAGAGCGCTACCTTGACATGGTAGAGGTCACCAGTTCGAATCTGGTCGTGCCTACCAATCCCCAGAGATTTAAAAATAACGGGATATTGACCCAGGTTTTTGTATTTGCTGTTTTTTCAGAAAGGCCTTTAAAGTAGCCCTTTGTAAACCAGATTCATTCGAGTAACAGATGGTCGTCATCACACTACCTGACAACAGTCAGAAGACATATGATGCCCCGGTTACAGTCCTGCAGGTTGCTGAGTCAATCGGTCCTGGACTGGCCAAGGCTGCGCTTGCCGGTAAAGTAAATGGCGAGTTGGTGGATGTAAGTCATCTGATCGACTCGGATAGTAATTTATCCATTATTACAGGTCGGGACGAAGATGGACTGGATGTTATCCGACATTCCTGTGCTCATCTGATGGCAAACGCTGTCCAGAATCTGTTCCCTGAAGCGCAGGTCACTATCGGTCCAGTGATAGAAAATGGCTTTTTTTATGATTTTTCGTATGAGAGGCCGTTTACGCCAGAAGATCTGTCTGCCATCGAAAAAGAAATGCAGCGCCTGAGCAAAGCAAATATTCCTGTGGAACGCTCAGTGATGAGCAGAGCCGATGCGGTGGCTTTGTTTAATGAGATGGGTGAAAAATACAAAGTCGAAATTATTGAAAGTATTCCAGGCGATGAAGCGCTTTCATTTTATAAACAAGGGGAATTTGTTGATTTATGCCGTGGCCCACATGTTCCTGCCACTGGTGCTATCAGATCATTCAAATTGATGTCAGTTGCCGGAGCCTATTGGCGTGGTGACTCAAATAATCCCATGTTGCAGCGTATTTATGGCACAGCCTGGAATGACAAGAAAGATTTAAAAAACTATTTACACATGCTGGAAGAGGCTGAACGCCGCGACCATCGTAAACTGGGCAAGCGCCTGGAGCTTTTTCATTTCCAGGAAGAAGCGCCCGGCATGGTGTTCTGGCATCCCAAGGGCTGGGAAATTTATCAGATCATCCGGGACTACATGCAGGACATCTGGAAAAACAATGGCTATCAGGAAATTAATACACCCCAGTTAGTGGATTATTCCTTATGGGAAAAATCGGGTCATGCCGATAAGTTTGCCGATGAGATGTTCAGCGTTGAGTCAGATAATCGCATGTATGCAATTAAGCCAATGAATTGCCCATGCCATATTCAGATATTCAATCAGGGCCTGAAAAGTTATAGAGACTTGCCTTTGCGTTTGGCAGAGTTTGGTGCCTGTCACCGCTATGAACCTTCAGGTGCCATGCATGGACTGATGAGGGTACGAAGCTTTACCCAGGATGATGCGCACATTTTTTGTGCGGAAGAAGATATTCAAAGCGAAGTGTCAGAATTTATCCGATTGGTTAATCAGGTGTACAACGATTTTGGTTTTGAAGAAGTATTACTGAAGTTATCTACCAGACCTGAGAAAAGAGTCGGTTCTGATGAAAGCTGGGATGAAGCGGAAAAGGCGCTGGAAATTGCCTTGAATGAAACCGGCAAACCCTGGGACCTGCAACCGGGAGAAGGGGCCTTTTACGGACCCAAGATTGAATTTACTCTGAAAGATTGCATGGGCAGACAGATGCAATGCGGCACAATCCAGGTGGATTTTTCCATGCCGGGCAGACTGGGCGCAGAATATGTGACTGAAAACAATTCAAAGGCTACTCCGGTCATGCTACATCGTGCAATTTTTGGTTCATTTGAGCGATTTATCGGAATTTTGATAGAACATTATGAAGGGGCTTTTCCCAGCTGGCTGTCCCCGCAACAGGCTGTTGTACTGAATATAACGGACAAACAGGCCGATTATTGTGAAAAAGTAGTGAAATCTTTGCAAAACAAGGGCTTCCGCTTAAATGCTGACTTGAGAAATGAAAAAATCGGCTTTAAAATCCGCGAGCACACGCTTCAGAAGATTCCATACTTACTGGTTGTAGGTGATAAGGAAGTAGAAGCGGGTACACTTGCTGTCCGTGACAGGACCGGAAATGACCTCGGTGTAATGACTATCGATGAATTTTCGATTTTATTACAGCAGGATGTAGACCGTCTGGGACGAGTAATTGCTCCAGTTCAGTCTGATTTAGAAAGTATAAATACGTAACATAGCGGAGAATTGAATTATCAAGAGAGATAGCGGCAAAAGTAAAAAAGCCCAGATAAACGACGATATTATTAGCGATCCTGTGCGTTTAATCCTTTCCGATGGTGCTCAACAAGGTGTTGTGACCCTTGATGAGGCAAAGGGTTTTGCTGAAGAATCAAAGCTGGATCTGGTGCTGATTTCTCCTGATGCGGAGCCACCTGTTTGCAAAATAATGGATTACGGCAAACATGTCTTCGAGCTAAAGAAACAAAATGCTGCTAACAAGAAAAAGCAGAAAGTAGTTCATATTAAAGAAATGAAGTTTAGACCAGGGACGGAAGAAGGAGATTATCAGGTAAAACTACGCAACCTGATACGTTTCCTAAACGATGGGGACAGAGCCAAGGTGTCATTACGATTCCGCGGCCGCGAAATGGCCCATCAAGAGTTAGGTGCAGAGATGATGCTACGCATCAAGGAAGATCTCTCGGAGCATGGCGCAGTCGACCAGGAACCCAAAATGGAAGGTCGGCAGTTAACTATGGTCCTGACACCTTTAAAGAAAAAGAAGCAGTAATTTACCCCTTTAATTGTCGGTATTCTCCCGTCATGAGTCGGGGGTAAGGGACTTGTTTCATTTTATTAATCGTAAAGAGATCCTATTGGAGAGATCTTCTTTAAATGCGGAGTTTTAAAAATGCCTAATAAGCAGAAAGTACATAGTGGCGCGGCCAAACGGTTTAAGAAAACCGGGACCGGCATCAAGCGTAAAAGCGCTTATAAAAGCCATATCCTCACCAAAATGACCACCAAGCGTAAACGTCAGTTGCGCGGGACCCAGCAGGTTAACCCTGCAGATATGGGTAACGTAAAACGTATGTTGCGTCTGGATTAATGGTTGGTTTGATATTTTATATAAATAGAGGATAAGAAAATGGCTAGAGTAAAACGCGGGGTAGTAGCCCGTCGCAAGCACAAAAAAGTTTTAAAACAGGCGAAAGGATATTACGGCGCAAGAAGCCGGGTATTCCGGGTTGCCAAACAGGCTGTTACCAAAGCAGGTCAATATGCCTATCGTGACCGCCGGGTTAAGAAACGTGTTTTCCGCGCCTTGTGGATTACGCGTATCAATGCCCAGTCCAGAGAACTTGGCATGTCTTACAGCCGACTGATTGCTGGTTTGAAAAAGGCGAATATTGAAATGGATCGTAGAGTCCTGGCTGATTTGGCCGTCAATGATAAAGCCGCTTTTTCAGCAGTAGTCGATCAAGCCAAGGCTGCGTTAGCCTGACATACTGACCTCGGCTGCTCTTGAGAGCAGCCGGTCTTGTTACAGGTTAAGAGCGAACATGGAAAATCTCAACGCGCTTACCAGCGATGCTATCGAGACAATTGCCCAAGCCCAGGATATACCGGGTCTTGAGCAGTTACGTGTGCAATACCTGGGAAAAAAAGGCAGTCTTACTGACTTGCTCAAAGGGCTTGGCAAATTGCAGCCGGAAGATCGGCCCAGTGCCGGAGCTGCGATTAATGCAGCCAAAGTCCAGGTGCAGGAAGCGCTTGATGCACGTAAGGCAACTCTCAGCTCAGAAGCTACTGCAAGTCAGCAGTTGGCTGAAGCCGTTGATGTTACCCTTCCTGGCAGACGTCAAAGTGCAGGGGGAGTGCATCCGGTTACTCGTACTCTTCAGCGCATAGAAACTATTTTTACTTCAGCTGGCTTTGATGTCGTAGAAGGGCCAGAAATTGAAGATGATTATCATAATTTCGAAGCGCTGAATATTCCTGCCCACCATCCGGCAAGAGCAATGCATGACACCTTTTATTTTGATAGTGGCTTGTTACTGCGCACCCATACTTCTACTGTCCAGGTAAGAGTGATGGAAAATGGTGAAGCACCATTTCGCTTCATTTGCCCGGGCCGCGTATATCGTTGCGATTCTGATCTTACTCATACTCCGATGTTTCATCAGGTAGAAGGTATGCTTGTTGATGAGCATGCCAGCATGGCTGACCTGAAAGGTTTGCTGGTAGAGTTTCTGCAAGTATTCTTTGAGGCTGATCTGGAAGTCAGGTTCCGTCCTTCCTATTTCCCGTTTACCGAACCCTCGGCAGAGATGGATGTGCAATGTGTTACCTGTAAAGGGGAAGGTTGCAGGGTATGCAGCAACACTGGCTGGTTGGAAGTAGGGGGCTGCGGCATGGTGCACCCTAATGTATTGAGATCATCAAATATTGATCCTGAAAAATTTACAGGCTTTGCGTTTGGCATGGGTGTTGATCGACTCGCAATGCTGCGTTATCAAATTAACGATTTACGCCTGATGTTCGATAATGACCTGCGCTTTTTACGCCAGTTCAATGAGGGCTGAGCGATATGCAATTCAGTGAAAAATGGCTAAGGGAGTGGGTTGACCCTGACATAGATACCGACACTCTGGTCGCTCAATTAACAATGGGTGGGCTGGAAGTGGACAGTGTCTCCAGTGCCGCCGCAGACTTCAGTGGCGTCATAATCGCAGAAGTGCAGAGTGTAGCAGCGCATCCTGATGCTGATAAATTACGCGTCTGCCAGCTAAGTAATGGCAAGGAAGTTATCCAGGTTGTTTGTGGGGCAGCTAATGTGGCGTCCGGACAAAAGGTTGCTTATGCAGAAGTAGGCGCAATCCTGGGAAAAGATTTCAAGATTAAAAAAGCCAGGCTGCGCGGCGTTGAGTCTTTCGGGATGATCTGCTCTGCAGAGGAGCTGGGTCTTGCTGAATCTTCAGAAGGTATTATGGTTCTATCTGATGAAGCGCAACCAGGGCTCAATATTCGTGACTATTTATCTCTGGATGATCATTTAATCGAAGTTGATCTCACTCCAAACCGTGGAGACTGCCTGAGTATTGCGGGCATCGCCAGGGAAGTTGGTGTATTCAATAATATCTCCGTAAGCCCTCTTGAGATAAAAGACGTCCCCGCCACTAATAATGAAACCTTTCCGATCAGTCTGGATAGTGTTGAAAACTGCCCGAGATATTTGGGACGGATTATTCGAAATATCGACCAAAATGCTGAATCCCCTTTGTGGCTGCAGGAAAAATTACGCCGCAGTGGTCTTAAATGTATAGATCCAGTTGTCGATGTGACCAATTATGTATTAATGGAGCTTGGTCAGCCCATGCACGCCTTTGATTTCGACAAGCTTGAAGACGGCATCAGGGTAAGGTTGGCGAATAAAGGTGAAAAATTAACCTTGCTGGATGGTAAGGAGGTCGAACTCAGCCCGGAAACCCTGGTCATTGCTGATGAAAGCAAGAGCTTGGCCGTCGCGGGAATTATGGGCGGTCTGGACAGCTCTGTGCAGGCATATACCAAGCATATTTTTCTGGAAAGTGCTTTCTTCAACCCTCTGTCTATAGCAGGAAAAGCGCGCTTCTACGGCTTGCAGACTGATGCGGCGCACCGCTTTGAACGGGGCGTGGACTTTAATTTGCCTCGTATTGCCATGGAAAGAGCAACCCGGTTGCTGCTGGATATTGTCGGCGGTGATGCTGGTCCAGTCATCGAGGCGGTAGAGGCTTTACCGGCAGTCAAGGCAGTGAGCCTTCGCGTAACGCGGATTACCCGCATGCTGGGCATTACTCTGGATGCTGAGCGGGTTGAGACGATATTGACGGGCTTGGGGCTTGGGATTATTGAGAAAGATGCTGAGAGCTGGACTTTTAGCGTACCTTCCTGGCGCTTTGATATTGCCATTGAGGAAGACCTGGTTGAAGAGCTGGCCCGTATTTATGGCTACGACAATTTGCCGGTCACAGAACCTATGAGTCGCTTTAGTTTGAAGCCTCAGCAAGAAGCGAAAGTAGGGCTGCCAGTTATTCGTGAGCGTCTGACTGCTTTGGGTTATCAGGAAGTTATTACCTACAGCTTTGTAGATAGCAAGCTTGAAACATTGCTGGGGGCATCTGAAGCAGATCTGCTTCCTTTGGCGAACCCAATATCCCAGGACATGTCTGTCATGCGTACCAGCCTGTGGTCAGGCTTGCTGGCAACTCTGCAGCATAATTATCGACGGCAGCAGTCGCGTGTAAGAATTTTCGAATCTGGCCTTGTATTTAATAATAAAAACAGTGAGATAGAGCAGAAACCTAAAGTAGCATCATTGGTGTGGGGGAGTCAGATTCCTGAGCAGTGGTCCAGACAGGCTGAGAATGTAGATTTCTTTGATATAAAGGGTGATGTCGAATCAATATTAGCCTTAAGTTTGCAGTCAGGCACTTATTCCTTTGTTGCAGATGTTCATCCGGCATTGCAAAAAGGGCAGTCAGCACGAATTATTAGGGCAGGTGTCACAATCGGCTGGATCGGTGCATTAGCCGCTAATGTGCAGCAAAAGATTGATATTTCAGGAAAAATTTATTTAATGGAGCTTGATCTGCAATCCCTTGAAGCGGCGAAACTACCCGTTTATCACGAGTTATCCCGTTACCCTTCTGTGCGAAGAGACCTGGCGATAGTCGTTGATTCAAACCAGGAAGCCGGTGTTATTGAAGAGCGGATCAAGCAGGAAGCGGGTGAATTGCTTAAAGAGATGCTTATTTTTGATGTATATCAGGGCCAAAACATTCAAAAAACTAAAAAAAGTCTTGCTTTGGGCTTGACCTTCCAGCATCCTTCCCGCACTCTTACTGATGAGGAAATAAATTCAATAATTGATAACTGTATCAAGGTCCTAGAAGCACAATTTAATGCGGAATTAAGGATGTGATTCAGGGAATCGAAGACTTTTTATTTGGCCATACCGGGTAAATCAGTGTGGCTTACCGCCAGATTTAGCCGCACGAGCAACTGGCAATTAAGGCTTCACACGGCATTATCAATAAATATTGAGAAATGGGGTTTTTGCCCCAGGTTATTAGAAAAGGTAGGGAACTATGTCCGGAGGCGCACTGACAAAAGCAGAAATGGCTGAACGTCTGTTCGATGAGATGGGACTGAACAAACGAGAAGCTAAAGAGCTTGTTGAGCAATTCTTTGAAGAAATCAGGCTCTCTCTGGAAGGCAATGAACAGGTTAAATTGTCTGGTTTTGGTAATTTTGACCTGCGTGACAAGCGTCAGCGTCCAGGTAGAAACCCTAAAACCGGAGAAGAGATTCCTATCCAGGCTCGCCGGGTTGTGACATTCAGACCGGGACAGAAACTTAAATCAAGGGTTGAGAATTATGCTGGAACCAAGCCATAACGCTGAATTGCCTGAAATTCCGGCCAAGCGCTATTTCACCATCGGTGAAGTAAGCGACCTCTGTGATGTTAAGCCTCATGTTCTGCGTTACTGGGAGCAGGAATTCACTCAATTAAAGCCGGTAAAACGCCGGGGTAATCGTCGTTATTACCAGCGCCAGGATGTGATGTTAATTCGTCAGATTCGGGAACTCCTCTACGAGCAGGGCTTTACTATTGGTGGTGCCAGACAGCGAATGGCAGGTAGTGATACGCATGAAGATAAGCCTGCAATCAACAAGCAGTTGGTTAAGGACTTGATCAGTGATGTTGAAGAAGCTCTGAAAGACCTTTCTTGATACATAAAAATTAATTCTGACCATAATCAGCCCAGAACTATAATAAAAGCCCATAACGATTTTGTCGGAGTGTAGCGCAGCCTGGTAGCGCACCACACTGGGGGTGTGGTGGTCGTCGGTTCAAATCCGGCCACTCCGACCAATTAAATCAGCGAGTTACAGAAGTTCGTAGCTCTGCCCCTCCTAGTAAATTCTTAATTATCAGCACATTATCAGCAAACTGTTCAATCTTGCGTTGCCTGCAAGTACTTTAACTAATGGCACTCAAGTTTTTACCTTGTCTAAGATTTCATCTGGAGAGAGCAGGGGGCTTCTTCATAGGGGCGGCCTAGGGCGCATGCCTTCG
>JABIPQ010000057.1 GCA_018698975.1 Gammaproteobacteria bacterium | reverse complement strand
TCCAACCTGGAATATTGTGCAGAAGTGACGCGTGCCGAAGGAACTTCATCCTGGTACACCGCTCCTCATGATGAGTTTGCCATTGTCATGGAAGGCGAAGTTGAATTTGAATTTTATCAGCTTGAAGAAGATGAAAAGCCGGGTAATGAAGCTGGTGCTTCGAAACTGGCTGCTGACCCAAAAGGAAAGCGCATGGGTAAGGTAACTGCTCGACGCGGACATGAAGTACTTCTGCCAGAGGGCTCAACTTATCAGTTAAGCGCTGCCAAGCCAGGAGTGGTGCTTTTTCAAACTATGCAAGGACCTGAAAGTGTTGAACGCTGGTCTGAAATTTGTGTATTGGATTGAACAGAATTTTAAGAGAGGAATTAAGACATGAATACTGAAGTTACACCTGAAAAGGTAAGTGTTATTGCATCTGAGCCGGATCCAGTTCTGGGATATCGCAGTTTCCAGTTTGGCGAATTTAAATTTACCCGTGATGCCTATTTTGTCCATGTAGCCTGGCCAAAAGGTGTCCATACAATGGAAGTAGACCGTTTCCTTAGAGCCATGGTGCGCGATATTGGTTGGGGCTTTTTCTACGGCTGGATATTTTTTGATGATGTATTTGGTACACAAAATCATTATGGCACTGTGGACATCTATGCGGGGTCCTATAGTAAAGGCCATAAGGAGACCGGTGTTGATTATCTGGAAACCTATAATACTGATGACGTGCGTGTAGCTTTTGAGACTATTTCAAAAGACTGGATTAATGAAGGTTATGATCCCCTGGGTGCACCTCTGGAAACAGGTTCGCCACTGGGTGCCAAGCAACAGGAAGCTTCCGGCCCATTGATTCGGGGCTTCGAGCCAGCCCGGCGCATGCTCGGTCTTGCCGGTGATGTGCAGCCACGTTCAGATGAGTCAGGACATCCAATTAACCGTGCCTTTGCCGATCTCGACTATGATCAGCCTGACATTGAGGCTGAAGCAGGCTTTGAAGATCAATTACATGCCTTCAATATGTTTGATCATATTGCCAGATCAGATGTGACCTGGAACCCTTCCTTCACCTCCATTACCCGTGCTTGCATATGTTGTGTGACCAGTGAAGAACACATGTTGCCGGTTATTCATGGTAATGATCGTAATGAATGGTTTATTCAGCTTACTGACGAAATTCACTGGAATATTCAGGACAAGAATTCCGGGAATCCACGTGGACGTATTGTGATGAAATCTGGAGATATTTGCGCAATGCCTGCGGATATTCGTCACCAGGGATTTTCACCGAAACGCTCCATGCTAATGGTATTGGAAAATGGTACGCCCGGTCTGGATGAGAAATATGCCGCCGGTGAACTGGAACCGTTTCCCATTACAGCCAGTCGCTGGTAATCAACAACGCAGTGATCAAATATTCTGACCAGCGCTCTTTTTTACTTGGCTATCGCATAGTTTAAAAAGAGCGCGGCCAGTCTCGCCGGCCTGTCACTATCCTCAAGATTGAGGTTAATGCAGGCCGGTTCTTTTTTTAAAGGGCCTAAATTTTAAAGGGCCTAAAAAGAAAGAGCCCAACAAGAGCCCAAAATATAACCCTACAACTACAGGTAATAGTCAATGCCCGAAGCTAATTTTCAGACCCAGCTTTTTATCAACAATGAATTTGTCGATGCTGCTGATGGCGGCACATTTGAGGTATATAACCCTTACGATAATTCACTTCTGGCCAATGTGGCAGAAGCAAAACATGAAGATATTGATCGGGCCGTAACTGCAGCACGAAATGCTTTTCCGGCCTGGGCTGGCATGGCGCCCTCAGATAGAGGCGTATTAATAGGAAAGCTGGCAGATGCCATTGAGAAAGATCGCGACAATATTGCCCTGATTGAGTCCCTCGATACCGGCCATCCGATTCGAGATACTCATAATCTGGATGTCTTGCGTACCGTGGCTACCTATCGTTATTTTGCAGGTATGCCGGACAAGAATGAGGGCACGGTGATTCCCGTTGACCCTGGTTTCCTGAATTATGTGCAACGAGTTCCGGTCGGTGTGGTTGGACAGATTGTCCCCTGGAATTTTCCTTTGATGTTCACCAGTTGGAAGCTCGGCCCGGCATTGGCGGCAGGAAACACTGTGGTCATGAAACAGGCAGAACTGACACCCTTGTCTACCTTGCGAGTTGCTGAATTAGCCAGAGAAGTAGGTTTTCCACCAGGTGTGATAAATATTGTTCCTGGCTTTGGACATACTGCGGGCCAATACATGGCTGAGCATCCTGGCATTAATAAAATTTCCTTTACTGGTTCTACGGTTACGGGCAGGAAAATAGTGGAAGCATCTGCCGGTAACCTGAAACGCGTACAGCTGGAACTTGGCGGTAAAGGAGCAAATATTATTTTTGAAGATGCCAATATCGATGCTGCGGTGGGTGGATCAGCGTTCGCGATATTCCATAATCAGGGGCAGGCTTGTATTGCCGGTTCACGATTATTGTTACATGAAAAAATAGCTGATGAATTTCTGGAGAAATTCACTGCATTGGCAGCATCAATCAAGCAGGGTGATCCACTTGATCCAACAACAGAAATGGGCCCGCTAACGTCTAAAATGCATCAGGAACGTGTCTTGAGTTTTTGTGATGTAGCGAAAGAGCAAGGCGGTGAGATTCTGTTAGGTGGTAAACAACCCGATGATCCAGCCTTGCAAAAAGGGTGTTTTGTTTTACCAACCATAGTTCGTGCGAAAGCAGGGGACAGAGTTAGCCAGGAAGAAGTGTTCGGGCCTTTTGTCGTTGTTTCTACGTTCAAAAATGACGAGGAAGTTCTTGCTCAGGCCAATGACAGCATTTATGGACTGGGAGGCGGCTTGTGGACAAATAACCTGACCAGAGCTCATAAAATGGCACAGGCAATGGAAGCGGGAATGGTTTGGATTAACTGTTATAAACGCTTTCATCCTGGATCACCCTTTGGCGGGATCAAGGATTCAGGCTACGGTCGGGAAATGGGTCACTTCGCTATGCATGAATATACCGAGCCAAAATCTGTCTGGGTAAATTATGATGCGAAAATACCCCCGTTTTATCCACGCTAGGTCTGACGATTATGACACTTAAAGTAATTGGTGCGGGTTTAGGCAGGACCGGCACCATGTCTCTAAAAATAGCTCTGGAAAAACTGCTTGGTGGTCCTTGTTACCATATGACTGAGCTTTTCGAACACCTGGAAGAGCATACTCCGCTATGGCATGCTGCCGCTCGCGGTGAACAGGTAAACTGGGATCAGGTATTTGCTGGTTATGTTGCCGCTGTGGATGAGCCAGCAGCGACGCAATGGGAATCACTCGCCAGCTATTATCCAGAGGCTCTGGTAGTTCTTTCTGTCCGCGACCCGGATAGTTGGTGGAAAAGTGCGAATTCGACAATTCTACCGGTTAAACAAAATCCTCCTGGAGATATGAGCCCTGCGCGCAAAGCCTGGCTGGAGATGGTTTTGGAAAACTATAAAGTTATCTATCCAGATGGTTTTTATGAGAAAGGGCCTGCCACTGCAGCTTTTTCTGCGCATATTGATAAGGTGAAGAGGTCTATACCAGCAGAGCGCTTACTGATATGGGAAGTAAGTCAGGGCTGGGAGCCGTTGTGCAAGGCTTTAAATATGCCTGTACCTGAAGAGCCTTTTCCAAGGAGCAATTCCACGGAGGAATTTCGGGCTCGCCGGGCTAAAGACATTTAACCAGGTGGAAATACTGGCTAGCCTGGATCTCTCCATTCTTGATATCTTTCTCGCTGTCCTTGTTGTTGCCCTCGGTACCGCTATTCAGTCAGTAATTGGTTTTGGTCTGGCGATGGTGGCAGCCCCGGTTTTACTGTTAATAAGCAGAAATTTTGTTCCTGGCCCCCTGATAGTCGCCGCCTTGTTTCTGGTTATTTGGTTGGCCTATACCGATCGCCATGCGATTAATTTCTCTTATTTGAAAGTAGCACTGATGGGCCGGCTAATAGGAACACCGCCCGCGGCCTTCCTCATTGGCACTGTTTCGGCTGTTACCTTTGATATGCTTTTTGGTGGGCTGGTCCTTATGGCAGTTCTGATTAGCCTGATTCATGCCAATATCAGGGCAACGCCAGTGAATGTCTTTCTGGCAACCATTGCCTCAGGTTTTATGAGTACGCTATCGTCCATTGGTGGACCACCTTTAGCCTTGGTATTCCAGAATGCTAAAGGCCCTGAATTACGGGCTAATCTATCGGTGTTATTTATCATGGGCTGCATGGTTTCACTAACTGCATTGGTAATAGTAGGCAGATTCCATTGGCTTGACCTGCTTTACAGCCTGATTCTGGTTCTGGGTGTGGTGCCTGGAGTGCTTTGTTCGGGGCCACTAAAGCGCAGGATTGATAAACAGACTGCTCGTCCCTGGTTATTGGGACTATGTGCGCTTTCCGCTTTTCTTGTCCTTGGACGGGCCGCAATACAACTCTGATCACTGATACTGGAAAGCCGGGCCTAGTCTTGCTCTGCTTCCTCAATAACGGGCTCCTTGATGTCTGAGGGGTGTTCGAAACTTAATGGCCCGAGCGTTCCTGCTCTAATTTCATTGAGAAGGGTTTCTCCGGCCTTGTTGAAGTCTACACCGCCCTTACTCAGGCAGCCTCGATTGGCTCCAAGAAGCTCCAATAACTCAACAGCATCAAGTTCAGGGTCTTTCAGGTCGTAACGAGAGGACAGGCGCTCAGGGTATTTTTCTTTTAAAACATCAAGTGCAAAGACGGCAATATCTGCAAATTCAAACGCTGTGTTTTTGATTGCGCCACTGACTGCCAGACGATAGGCAGAATCCTGATCTTCTATTTTTGGCCACAGCATTCCTGGTGTGTCCACGATGGCAAGATTTTCATCCATCATCACTTGTTGTTGGCTTTTGGTGACAGCGGGTTCATTTCCGGTCTTGGCGATTTTTCTTCCGGTCAAAATATTAATCATTGTGGATTTTCCGACATTAGGAATGCCGACTACCATGATCCTGAAAGGGGGTTTAAAAGTTTTTCTTAAAACTGAGAAATGCCTGATGACCTGCTCTCGAATATTACCAGGTGACTTTCCGCAGGCGGTTAATGCAGGGATCCCTTTGCCTGAATAATAATCGAGCCAGATCCTGGTTAATTCAGGATCAGCGAGGTCTGATTTGTTGAGAAGTTTAAGTATAGGTTTGTCTGCAGCGAGCTGCTGTAACAAGGGATTTTCACTGGAGTAGGGCAGTCGGGCATCGACAATTTCGAGGACAGCATGCACTTTTTTTAGTGCATGTATAATATCCTTTCGGGCTTTATTCATGTGTCCCGGATACCAGCCAATTTGCATAGGTGTTTCCTCTCGTAACAGGGAGCCATTGTCTCAAAAAAGGAGCCTCGAGTCGTCGTGGAACTTACAAATCAAATCAAGAGCAAGCTAAAGGCCGCATGTAAGCCCGAGCACATGGAATTAATCAATGAAAGTCATATGCATGCGGGGCCCGCAACGGAGTCTCATTTCAAGCTGATTATGGTATCCGGGCAATTTTCAGAATTAAAATTGATTAAACGTCATCAGCTTGTGTATAAAATATTGCAGGAAGAGCTGGCAGGTCCGGTGCATGCCCTGGCCCTTCATTTGTTGACACCGGATGAATGGAAGATCCAGAATCTAGTACCAGACTCCCCCCACTGTTCCAGAAAAAATGCATAAATATCAATTAGATATAATATATTATGATATTTTCCTGTTTTTGAGATGTGAAATGAGATTCTACTGATCAGGGTCTGTAACCTGTGTTAATATTTTCCACTTGGTAAAAGAGTCTTTGTAAATGAGAGCACCCTGGACATCATCAAAAGTATCATTGGCATATTGTGTCATTCTGCTTTTATTTTCACTCCCTGCCATTTTCCTGACCCGAGAACGCATTCAGCCCATTCCGAAAGAGATCATTGAACCGTTACCAGTACCGGAAGCGGTGCCTGACTTTGCCAGCATTGTTGATGTAAAAGAGAAAAAGGAATCTTTCTTTGACTATATTGAGCCTTATGTAGATGAGGTTAATGAAGACATAATTCGTCAAAGAGCACGTCTTATTTCCATTCGTGAAAAAGTCGGTAGTAAGCAGGACTTGTTGGCCGCTGACTTGCGCTATTTATCAACACTGGCAGAGCAGTATGAGCTGGAAACGGATGATGTAACCAACCTGGAATTTCTGGGTGTTCTGTTACGCAGAGTAGACAAAATACCGGCTTCTCTGGCGCTGGCGCAGGCTGCTAACGAATCAGCCTGGGGGACGTCCCGATTTGCCCAGGATGGAAATAATTTTTTTGGTCAGTGGTGCTATTCAGATGGTTGCGGGCTTATACCGATTCGCCGTCGCGAAGGGGCCACGCATGAAGTTAGAAGCTTCGATTCAGTAAAGGACTCAGTTCAGGCCTATATTCATAACCTGAATACTTTCCCAAGCTATCAGATGTTGCGCCGAATCAGGCAGCAATTGAGACGACAGGATCAAGCTGTGGATGGTTTTTCTCTTGCGGATGGACTTGAGAGTTATTCATCAAGAGGACTGGACTATATTGATGAAGTCCAAACCATGATCTACACCAATAATCTATTAGCCAGAGATAATCCCGAGCTTTAGTTGCTCTCCAGTTGCTCTCTTGTTGCGAGATACCTGCTTGATAGCTACTCGCTAACATCTGGATTAATCCAGGG
>JABIPQ010000007.1 GCA_018698975.1 Gammaproteobacteria bacterium | reverse complement strand
ATGAACTGCCCTTTAACACCCGCTTCAATTGTATCCACGACTTCTGCATCGAAGGTATCCCCTACTCCCTGGAAACCATTGGCAAATGCCACGGCCCCGACACCAGTCTGATTAAATCCGCCACTGCGAAAGCCGCGGCTTAATGAGGCGTAATAACTTAATGTATCCGATGGTTTATGACGTATAGTAAATTTGGGCTGCCACTCATCCCAGCTGTTATTTCTGACTTCACCAGTAAATCCCTGTGGAAAGCCTGCGACATTGGGCAAGAAAGCGCTTGGTGTTAACGTAGTATTTTCTCTGTCGTCGTCATCGTAACGCAGAGAAAAAGCAAGCTCGGTTGCATCAGAATAATCATAAGCTACCTCACCAAAGACTGCCCAGGCAGAATTATCCTGGGAATCAGCGAGATAGGTAACCTGGGGGTTTAAACCATCGGTAGCAAAATCAAAGGGGAAATTACCTCGAGGTTGTTTAAACACCGGAAATACGCCATTTCCCGTATCCACCATATTACCCGTAGAAATAAAACGATCTGTTTGCACGGCATAAGCGCCTACAATCCAGCGAAATCTGTCCTCAGATGGCGAGGTAAAGCGGATTTCCTGGCTAACAGATTCCACCTCCAGATATTGGCTTTGATTCTGATCTGGAAAACCAAAAAATGTTGGTATAACAGCTTCGTCGGTAGGTAAAAAATCCCAGGCATCACCGGTGGATAATTCCTCAAGTGAGTCGAAAGACGTGATCGCGGTTAAGGTACCGTTACCCAGCTCCCAATCCAGTTTGAGGGAGGCATTAGATAAATCCCTTTCATTCACGCCCGGATTATTCACTCTAATAGGAAGGCTGGTGTCATTCACTGAATTCGGGTAACCATTGTCACGCCCAAAAGCCAATGGGGCTCCTGGAAATGGGGCCGCTGCCGACTCGCGTATATTGTAATAAAAAGCCTGGGTTTCCAGTTTTGACTGATAAAACCTGAGATCAGCTCTGAAAGTATCACTGGGATCCCATATAAACCTTAAGCGTGCTGAAGTGTCTTTATAGGGGTCTGCTTTTTCGTTCAGGTAGGCATTATCAAGATAGCCCTCTACATCCTTACGTGAAATTGCCGCTCTGAATTTTAAGGTATCTGATTCACCTACCGGACCACTAACCATTGCCTGGGCTCGATAACCTTCACCGGAGTCATAACCTGCCCTGACAGCTCCTTCAAGAAAGTCTGACGGTTCTCTTGTGGTAACAGTAATAGCGCCACCAATTGCATTACGTCCATACAGGGCCCCTTGTGGACCTTTCAAAACTTCGATCTGCTGAATATCGAATAATTCCTGGTTGAACTGAGCAGGATTAACCATCAACACCCCATCCATAAGGACTGCCACTGACATTTCAGTATTACGGTTTTGAGATATACCACGCGCTGTGACAAATGAATTACCTGCATTCTGTACTTGCACAAGAGTGACATTAGGGGTGAGAGCAATGAAATCTGCAGGGGTTTCAATACCGGCAGATTCGACCTCTGTTTCAGTAAATACTGTCACTGATACAGGGACATCCACATAAGACTCTTCCCTTTTCCTTGAAGTAACTACGATTTCCTCAATACCAATATTTCCTGAAGGACTGGACTGAGCCAGGCCAAGATTACTTGTTGAAAGTGTGACCGCCGCGATCGCCAATGAAAGTATTTTTTTTCCATGAAGCATAGGATTTCCTCCCTTCTTTTTTTATTAAAAGTTTTGAAACATATTTTTATAATTTTTTCGAATAGCGAAATAATTTGCGCCAGAATATCCTTTCAACAAACATGTTTCAATATAAAAAAGGGACTAATCATCTGGTTTTACAGGGTAAGGGGACAAGACATGTTTATTTCTCGTGAAAAGCCAATGACACATTAAATCCGATACTACAGATGGCTGGTCAAGGATTACCATGTGGCCGGCATCAGGAATTACTTCCATTCGAGCTTCAGGAATCTGCTGCCTGATATTTTCATGTTGACTGACAGTGCTCCAGGTATCTTTTTCACCGACAATTAACAGCACCGGTATTTTGATATGAGGCAAATATAAGGTCTGATCTTTTCTACCAAGTCCGGCCGTGATATGGGCGATAAAAGTATCCAGACTCTGGCGCCGGGCCATTGCTTCAATGCATTCCCTGACTTGCGGATTTTGCTTCTCCTGAAAACCAAGCATCAGATTCGCCCAACTAACAGCATATCTTTGCATGCCAATGCTGGCGGCTTCTTCCACCAGAGAGCTGCGCTGTTCGCACTCCTCGTCATTAACTGGATGTGCACCTATACTTAAAAGGATCAAGTGATCAACGCGTTCGGGCGCCATGTTGATGATTTCCAGTGCCACACGCCCCCCCATTGAGTGACCAACCACAGAAAATTTATCAGGCGCATCAGCCAGCACTTTCTCAGCCATAGCCAGGAGTGAATCCAGGCCACTGAAGTCGGGTATTCTGATCTCCGCTCTGTCCGCAAGCGCTTCCTGCTGGTATTGCCAGACACTCTCATCGCAGAGAAGTCCGGGGAGGAGATAAACTAGAGGTTTACTTGTCATTTGCAGATAAATAGAATTTATTGGGTTATTGAGAAGCTAGCGCCTGATGAGGCAAGGCGCGGGATTATAAAGCGTAAAAATTATTACACAATGGTGAGAGCAATGTCCGCATTTGAGAAACACATGAAATAAACCCTCAAAGCCTTTATGATGCAGCGGTTATGATATTTTGGAGTCAGTCGGGAGACAAATATGAGCAAAATCCTCGTTTTATACTACAGCATGTACGGCCACATAGAAGTAATGGCGAATGCTATTGCCGAAGGTGCCGCAAAAGTTGAAAACACAGAAGTGACTATTAAACGTGTTCCCGAATTAATGCCAGAAGAGGCGGCTAAAAATGCCGGCGTAAAACTGGATCAAGCGGCCGCGATAGCCACCCCTGACGAGCTGGCTGATTACGATGCCATTATTTTCGGTACACCTACCCGTTTCGGCAATATGACGGCACAAATGCGGAATTTCCTTGATCAAACCGGAGGCCTCTGGTTTGAAGGCAAATTAATTGGCAAGGTTGGCAGCGTATTCACCTCTACGGCCTCCCAGCACGGCGGCCAGGAAACCACGATTACGTCATTCCATACCACCCTCTTGCATCACGGCATGGTCGTGGTCGGAGTCCCCTACTCCATTCCCCAGTTAACCAACATGGATGCCATCTCCGGTGGTTCACCCTATGGCGCATCAACTATTACGGGGGGAGACGGCAGCCGCATGCCTTCTGATGATGAATTGGAAATAGCCCGCTTTCAGGGCGAGCATGTCGCTGCTATTACCGCCAAATTAAGCTAATTCAGTATTTTTCAGCATAATCCATCTTAATGGCAGATCCGTACTGTTTACTGGCACGGGTCTGGCGCATTACAATTAATGCTTCATCCCAGACCCTGAACCATTTTTATTACTGATTTTTACCAAATTCAACAGTACATTAGGAATATGATGACTTTACCAATGTTTAACCTGCAGTTTCCAAGGCTTACTTTAGTCTTATCCTCGATACTGGCCCTGGCGCCATTCAATACAATCCAGGCTCAGGAACAAGCTTTACAAGCCATGGCTAATGGCGATGCCCAGTGGGAGTTCATCAATCAATATTGTACCGAATGTCATAATTTTGAGGATTATTCCGGCGGGCTTGATTTCACCACCATGTTTGTTGATGAAATTCCTGAGAATGCACATGTCTGGGAAAAAGCTATACAGAAATTAAGAGGCCGAATGATGCCTCCTCCAGGGCAGGAAAAACCTGGCGAAGAAACCCTGTTCAGCTTTGTCAGTTGGCTTGAATCTTATCTTGATGAAGCCTCGGAAGTAGATCCGGTCTATCACGGAATTCCCATTCACCGTTTAAACAGAAAAGAATATGCCAATGCAATCAGAGATCTGACAGGCATTGAGATCAACCCTGCAGACATCCTTCCGGAAGATAACTCCCTGGAAGGCTTCGACAACATCGCTGAAGCGCTTGATGTTACGCCTGCCTTCATTAACCAGTATGTCCTGGCTGCCCGCTCTATTATGGAACAGGCAATCGGTGATAAAACTCCCAGCACTGGCAGCACGACCTATTTTCCAGAAGAAGAATTGCCTATCAGAATGCAAGGTGGCGGTTCCCAGCAGCAACACATCGCTGGTCTCCCGCTGGGTACTCGCGGCGGCATGCTGATTGACCACTGGTTCCCTGCTGACGGCGAATACGCAGTCAATGTGGGAGATTTCAATCTGTTTGCCTGGATGTTCAACATCGAATTTGAAAATACCATGATCGTCACCGTAGATGGTGAGAAGGTCTATCAAACAGTATTGGGGGGAGACAATGACCGTATCGCTCTGGACCTGGATCAGGCGGCCCCGATGGACGACATCAACGGACGCACAAAAAACATTCCCTTCACCACTACTGCCGGCCCACATAAAGTCGGCGTGACTTTCATACGTCGTACTTTTGCAGAATCAGATGACCGTCTTGAACCACCTATTCCCGGCACTTTACAGGATAGAATTCTTTCTATTCCCTCTGTTGAAATAAGAGGTCCTTTCAACCCCACTGGACTTAGCGCAACGCCCAGCAGAGATAAAATTTTTTCCTGCTATCCGGAAAATACTGCTCAGGAAAATGACTGCGCAATCTCGCTTATTACCGATTTCGCGACACTGGCATATCGCCGTCCAGTGACCGAAGAGGACATGGAGCCGCTTCTCGCATTCTATGAACAGGGTTATGGACTCGGCGGCTTTGAAGAAGGCGTACGCCGTGCGCTGACACGTACACTTGCCAGCCCTAACTTTCTCTATCGAACCCAGACAACGCCAGCAAACATTGCTCCTGGAGCAATCTACGCACTGGATGATCTGGAACTGGCCACGCGCCTTTCCTTCTTTCTATGGAGCAGTATTCCTGATCGGGAACTACTGGATCTGGCCAAAGCTGGTCAATTATCAGAGCCAGACGTCATGAATCAGCAAATAGACCGCATGATAGCTGATCCCAGATCTTCCATACTTGCCTCTAATTTTGCTTACCAGTGGCTCGGCCTTTCCAAGCTGGATGAAATCAATCCAGATGGCGCCATCTATCCTTATGCTTATGGTGCTGGCGACCTCAGGCCCGACTTTAAAGTTGAGCTGGAGTTATTTATTGACAGTCTTATCAAGGACGATCGCAGTGTTATTGATTTACTTGATGCCAATTTCAGCTATCTGAATGAAAGACTCGCTCTGCATTACGGTATAAACACGGTAAAGGGCAATCGCTTTCGCCGCGTTGAATTACAAGATTCCACACGCTGGGGTCTTATGGGCAAAGGCGGAATTTTGATGTCTTCGGCATATCCTAACCGAACCTCTCCAGTATTACGCGGAGCCTGGATACTGGAAAACATCATGGGAACCCCTCCTCCTGTGCCACCACCAAATGTGGAAGATCTGCCTGAAAACGTCGCAGGAGAAGCTGCTACAACAGTCAGGGAAAGGCTGGAACAACATCGCGCAAACCCAACCTGTAACGCCTGTCATGCGGTGATGGATCCTCTGGGTTTTGCCCTGGAAAATTTCGATGCCGTAGGCCACTGGCGTGAAATTGATCGTTTTTCCCGTGATCCAATCGACTCTTCCGGTGTCCTTCCCAGTGGCGCTCCGGTTAACGGCCCTGATGATTTGCGCGAATCCCTGATTGCCGATCCGGCGATGTTCTCACGTACTGTGACAACCCGTTTGATGACATTTGCACTGGGTCGACCTGTGGAAGCTTCGGATATGCCTTTAGTGCGCTCTCTGGTGCAAAATGCTGCCACTGAAGAATATCGCTTTTCCAGTTTGATCAAAGGGATCGTCAGCAGCGCGGCATTTAAATACAACATCGCCCCTTCTTCTGAGCAGGATCATTTAGTGGCTGAAAACTAGGCTATTTATAGCTAACGAACTCACCTTAGCTCTTACCCCGCCCGCCCTGTTTTCAGCGCGGGCTTTTTCCTGCAAAAAATCCAGGCCAACTACATTTACATGATCTTCTGCCTGTGCGATATGTCGCATATCGAAGTTTATTTCGTTTAATTTCCATTACTAATTACCGTCTTCCCCTATTGGCACCTTACTGGCAAAAGGATTTGTGTAAGGTGCCAATAACTTGTTTATGGCTACTCCACTTGGGGTCAGACACAAAAAAGCCGGCTTAAAGCCGGCTTTTTTGTGCTGTTAAACACTACTCAATTAAATTCATTTATAAAACACTATCAACAATGCTTTTAAATTCGTCATGAGAAATGATGGTTTTTTTCTGGATACCCAGTGCTTTAACCTGGCTAAGGATTTCTGCAACAGCCTCATCGCTGTAACCGCTGATCCCCATTTGTTCCAGAGAGTAGGTAACCGAACGCTTACCACTTTTTTTGCCCAGAACAATATCACCAGTTCGTCCAGTAAGATGGGGATGCGTGCCAAACATCGCCAAAGGCTCTTCCATGACAAGGTCAACACCAATGCCAGACTCTCGGGTAAAGTTTCGTGACCCACCCACTGGCTTGTTTGCCGCTATGGGGACATTGCTGAGTTTGGATACAAGCTCGAACAACTCTGGAAATTTCTTCATGTCGTAATCCATCTTGATGCCATACAAGACTTCCAGGGCCAGCACCAATTCTTCCATGGCGGCATTCCCTGTTCGCTCTCCCAGACCATTAACACAGGAATGTACGACTGAGGCACCTACTTCAACAGCAGCAAGCTCGGTTGCTACACCCATGCCAAAATCATTGTGGGTATGAATTTCCACTGGCAGATTGGTAAGCTTTTTGACTTTCTTTACCAAATATTTGATCGCTTCAGGCAAAGCGCAACCCATTGTGTCAACTACCCCAACAGAGTCAGGGGGACAGTTATCCATAACCGCATTAAGCAGGTTTTCCAGATCATCCTCACGCGCACGTGTAGTGTCGTATGGAAAGAAAACTGTATGCAGGCCGTTGTCTTTAGCATATTTGATAATCGGGGCTGATTTCTTGTACACATCTTCCCAGGTCCAGCCAAACTGATATTTCAGTTTTGGATAGCCAATTGGAACTTCAATAATGACGCCATCGGCACCACACTCAATCGCAGAATCAATATCGCTCTGCATAGCACGGGCAAACGTGTAAATTTTTGATTTCAGGCCAAGTGAACAGATTTGCTTGATAGCCTTGTAATCATCAGGAGATACCGCTGGCATTCCTGCCTCAATTCGATCAACACCTACTTCAGACATTTTTTCTGCAATAGCTATTTTATCTTCCGGGCTGAAAACAACACCGGGAGTCTGCTCGCCATCGCGGAGCGTGGCATCGTGGATTTCTACTTTTTCAGGAAGGTCAAACGTTGACGTGACTTCGTCAATGGTATTGTAGGGACTAACCCACCACTCACCTTCCTTAAAATATTCAACTGACATATTTACACCTTTAGTTGTAACCGAATAAAAAATTTGTATTCATTCTGAAAAAGTCGCCCAGAATAATTGCAGGTCCTCTTTCAGTCAATGCTGAAATTGTCACCAATTATAATACAGAAAACCCGATATACCTTTATCTTTGCTTATGGTTATAATCCGGGGCTTTATTTTCAGAGAAATAAGAACCTTATTATGACTAAAATACGCACAGCCCTAGTGGGCAGTTACGCACAACCAGACTGGCTGATCGATCGAGAAGCCTTACGCAACCGTCTTCCAGCCCGAATTCTTACCGGTGATATGTGGAAAATCCCCCCTGAAGACCGCCAGGAAGCAATGGATGATGCCGTCCTGAGCATCCTCGATGATCAGGAAATTGCTGGCATCGATATTGTTACTGATGGAGAAGTCCGCCGCGAAAGCTATTCAGCGCCTTTTGCCAATGCTCCTGAGGGTATTGATCGGGAAAGAGTAGAAACCTTAATTGGTCGTGCTGGCAAGCCCAACAAAGTTCCACTGATCTCCGGCCCGCTGAAAAGGGTCAGTCCTGTGCATGTTGATGATGTGAAGTTTATGAGAGCACATACAGACCGGACTTTAAAAATTACTATTCCAGGCCCTTTTACTCTTTCACAATTAGCCGTGAGCGAGTATTACAAGACACCTGCAGAAGTGGCAATGGCTTACGCTGAATGCCTCAATGAAGAGATCCACGATCTTTTCGCCGCCGGTGCCGACATCGTACAGTTTGATGAGCCCTATCTACAGGCCAGATACGAAGATGCCAAGGCTTACGGTGCTGAAGCAGTCAACAGAGCGCTTGAGGGCGTTAAGGGCACTACAGCCCTACATGTATGCTTTGGTTACGCCGCCATGGTTTCAGAAAAATCTGGTGACGGTTATTCCTGCCTGCCATTGGTTAATGACATTAACGTCGATCAGGTGTCTATTGAAGCTGCTCAGCCTCAACTGGATCTGGGTGCCGCGTTAAATGCGCTGCCCAGCAAGATTATTATGGTAGGTGTTTTGAACCTGGGTGATGAAACTCCTGAAACCGCTGAAATAGTGGCTGACCGACTTAGAGCTGCTCTTGAATTTGTACCACCGGAAAGGATTATTGCAGCACCTGACTGCGGACTTAAATATCTGCCCAGAGCCTCTGCACGCGCCAAGCTGAAAGCACTGGCTGATGGTGCTGCCATTGTTAATGCGGAATTGAACTAACTTAAAGTCGCAAGTCGCAAGTCGCAAGTCGCAAGTCGCAAATATGATAATTCGAGAGAATTTATCATCAAGAAGAAGAACTGATAGTTTTTCCTTGAAACTTGTGACTTGAAACTTGTGACTATTTTTTCAAGAAATTATTGAATGCGCCAGCATAGGACAACGGCGCAATTCGAATTCTATCTCTCTGGCAGCCTCCTGCAATTCCGGCACTATTTCTTCTATCATTTTCTGTTCAGTAGTCCGTGCTGAAGCTGTAGAGCATGAAATAGAAGCAATAATTTTCTGCTCCTCATTAAAAACAGGGACAGCCACTGACACTACCCCGAAATCCAGCTCTCCCTCAGTGGAAGAATAGCGATTTTTCTTCACATTACTGAGGATACTTTTCATTTCTTTTTTTGTAGCAACCGTCTTCTCAGTCAAAGCCTCCATATGGACCTTGCTGAAATAATCATCCACTGTGCCTTTATCTGCATAGGCTAGCAATACGCGCCCTGCAGATGTCGCATATGCAGGAAATCGCGTTCCTACTCCTGCAACAATGCGAGTGAGCTGCTTGGTCGAAACATAGACCAGGAACAAAACATCAAGATCAGAAAGAACGGCCAGCGCGACACTGTTATCGGTTTTATCCCTGATTCTTTGCAGTGACGGTCTGACGACTTCCTCCAGATTCATGGATTCTATATAGGCAGCACCCAGACTGAATACTTCTGGTCGTAATAGAAAAAGTTTATCTTTTTTGCCCACATAACCCAGATGCTGCAATGTAATCAGACAACGGCGCACCACTGCAGGATTCAGATCAGTCTGTACGGCTAATTCGCTGAGAGTCATCTCCGGTTTTTCTCGGCTGAACGCTCTTAGCACGGCCAGGCCACGGGCCAGAGAATTTAAATATTCACCATCGCTTCTTGGGTTCTTCTCTACCATTCTTGTTTCTTTCCCTAAATTTAAAGACTTGTATATAGCTCAAATCAAACCGGTTTTTCTCCACTAACAACGGAATAATACCCATAAGAGTGACAGCTACTAATATTCGTGAAACCTGCTGACTCCAAAATTTCTATTAACTGTGGGAGGGTAAATTGCTGCCCCATAGTTCCAATCGTCATCAGAAGAGAGAATGCAATTACCGGATATGGAACCTTACCACTGTCATGAAGCAACATCTCATGAAGAAGGATTCGTCCTCCAGGTAGCAAAGCATCAAAGCTTTGATTTGCCAGTTCACGGCAAGTTTCAAAGCTCCAGTCGTGAAAAATATTGGAAAAGAAATGGGCATCATAACCTTCAGGCCAACTAGCCCTGAACATGTCTATCGTAATTGTATCAACTTGCTCGGAAACACCGGCATTAGCAATGTATTCTTGAGCAAGTTCACATATGGCTGGTAATTCCATTACTGTGCAACGCATGCTATCCCTCATACCAGCCAGGGCAATAGCAAAACAGCCTGAACCACCGCCAACATCCAACACCCGGTTAATACTGCTGAAATCAATTGATTTCGTCATACCCACCGCAGATGCTTGAGAATGGCTATGCATGAAAGCTGTTACTTCTCTGGCCATCTGTATATCCACCTGGCCGCTTTCCCAACTTTCTGCAGGCCTGTCACGGCCATCGTGCACTTCCTTTTTGCCGGTAATAGCTTCCACCAGTAACTTGTGTCGAACCAGCATCCGCCCTTCTCTTCTGAAAACTCCACCCCAGGAAAACTCACTGTCGTTGAGCAGATAGCTCCTGGCACTGGCCGTCAGCTGATATGCGCCGTTGTAATCATTCAAAAAACCAAGATGACTCAAAACAGGTAACAGCGCCTTAAGGGCTCTTTCTTGGTAGCCCATTTGCGTCGCCAAATCTTCTGCAGAGGCGGGCTGTCCATCAAGCGATTCAAAAATTTTCAATTCCATTGCTACTGAAATAGCCGGGACATTCAGCATCGACATCCAGGCGCCCCAAACGCCAGTATCGTCTACTATGGGGAGTTCCAAAGTCATAGTTCATTCCTCAAAATCAGAACGTAACTTTACTGTGTCTTGGGCAATAAATAAACCGAAGACAGCTAAGGGTCATGATATTATTTGGCTTTAACTTGGAAGCAGCTATAAGTAGTTTTTAACTTGATTTATGGCTAAGAATCACTCTTGACCACCAGCATTAACTTATAAGAAATTGGAAAAGTAAATATGATAAAACCGGACTATGAATTTGTTTTTTCAGCTGAAGCTGAACTCGCCGATCCTATTCAGTTTGGTGATACCTATGAAGGCCCAAGACGCATGATTGCCATACTTGATGGTTCTTTTGAAGGACCAAATATTCGCGGCAGTATCATTTCCGAGGGTGCTGCTGATTGGCAGCATACGCGAGCTGACGGAGTTACTCAGGCGGAAGCCACCTATGCCATTAAAACTGATGACGATGTCATCATACAGATTGAGAATTATGGGCTACGCTTTGGCCCGGACGAGGTGATGCAACGACTGGCAAAAGGTGAGGATGTTGACCCAGGTGAGTATTATTTTCGCACTAATCCACGCTTCAAGGCCCCTGAAGGAAAATACGACTGGCTCAATAAAGGAATTTTTATTGGTACTGGTGCCCGATATGCAAACTCAATCAAACTTTGGTTTTTCAAAGTAATCTGATATATATCATATAGTTATAGAACATTCTTTAATTTTATTTTAATAAGGTTTTCTACAATGCCACTGAACTTAATGGAACATTATCTGGTCCTCACTGATGACAACGAGCTTACGCGGGATTTTTATCTCAATGTGCTTGGCCTGAAAGACGGATTTCGTCCGGAACTGGGATTTCCCGGATACTGGCTTTATCTGGATGAGACGCCTGTCCTGCATATCGCAGAGTGGTCAACTTACACAGCGCATTCCAACGAGCTGGGGATACCTGTCAGCACTCGCTCAGATAGCACCGGCGCATTTGACCATATCGCCTTTAATGGGACAAAACCTGATGAAATGGTGATTCAACTGGAAAAGTTTAATGTAGCCTATGAACGCAATGACGTGCCTCACGCCAACCTGGTTCAATTTTTTCTGAATGACCCCAATGGCGTCAAAATTGAATTGAATTTCAGCGTTTAATCCTCGGCTGTAAAATATTTTATGTTGTAAAGATTATTCTCCCGCTCTGGCGGGAAATTTTCCAACCCTTTTCAGTCAATTGAAAATCTATATAAAACTCTCCGACCAACTGAGATGCATCTGCCTTCACACCAAACCTGGCAGGCTCAGCATCGCTCGGCGACATAAACAGGGTTGCATAACAAATACCTTTTGCTGACTTTTCATCGAGCACATCTATTATCACATTACTGATTATGTGACGGGTAATACGGTCATTTGGACGAGACTTAAAGGCTGCGAGTATGTTTTGTGCGCCTGTTGTGAAATTATCCGGATCTGTGGGACGTGCAAAAGCTGCCTGCTCAGTAAACAAGCTACACAAGGACTCATAGTCTCCCTGATCGTTATAATTGGAGAATTGCATAACCAGTCGAGTACACGCCTGTTCAATCTCCTGCCGCTTCTTAGTGTTGATAGTAACTACCCCTCAATATAGGTGGAACTGATACTGTCGCGTTCATACATAGCAGTATACCAGCGTTGCGCACTTGCAAGATTATCAGGCAGGGTTTTCTTGCTTCGTTTTGCCATATCGACAGCTATGACTCCGGTTATATCTGCCATGGAAAAATTATCTCCTCCGACATACTCACTTTCCTCCAGGCGCTGATTCAAGCGCGAGAAGAAAATATCCAAACGCCGCAGCCCTCTCACCGCCAGTGCCGGGATGGCCTTAAACTCTTCTGCCACACCGGCAACTGCATAATTCGCAAATCGTTCTGCCGTGTTACGAAAAGCATCCTGAGCGGCTAAATAGCCATCAAATTCCATATGCCTTTCCCAGGAATCAATAATGGCTTTTTCAACTGGGGTCTTACCAAACAGCGGTCGCTCAGGATAAAGCGCTTCGAGATAGCAACATATCGCCGGAGACTCATCCAGAAACAAACCGTTATCCAACTCGAGTACAGGTAATACACCACGATTATTTTTCTTCAGAAAACTTTCCTGCAGATTTTCTTTTGTGCCCAGATGTATTTCTTCTCTGGGAATATCAATACCCTTTTCATGAAGGAAAATATAAACTTTTCTTGCATGAGGGGCCCTGGGAAAATGATAAAGTTTGATAATTTTCTCTCCAGACAACTTACACAAAAAATATAAACAGGATGCAGCCCAACAAGAGTCTATAGATCACAAATGGCATAAATCCGAGCTTATTGATGGCTTGTAAGAAAAAATAAATACAGAAATAGGCCACTATGCCAGCGACAAGCATGCCATAAACAATTTCACTCCAGTTAACAAATTCCTGCTCCAGTAAATCAAGAGTTAATAATAGCGCAGCACCAGCAATTACAGGGATTGAAAGCAAAAAAGAAAACCTTGAGCTACTTTCTCTATCAAGATTACAAAACAAAGCAGCAGTCATGGTAATACCTGAACGAGATGTACCCGGCACTAATGACAGGACCTGGGCGAATCCAATAATGAAGACCGATTTCCATGGTAGGTGAGCAAGAGTGCCCTGTTTGGAAGATTTTCTATCCGAAAATGAAAGTAACAGTGCAAAAATAATTGTGGTACTGGCAATTACTGACGTTTCTCTTAAATACAGGTCCACATAATCCTTAAGCAGAAAACCAATAATTACCACCGGAATAGTAGCTACAAGCAATTGCCAGCCGAGCCTGCTTTCGACAGAAGCCTGGCGCCTGAACAGGTGAAGAGAGCATCCTGTCAAGAGTGCCCAGACATCCTTTCTGAAATACATCAGCACTGCGGATAATGTACCAAAATGTACAGCAACATCGAATGCCAGGCCCTGATCTTCCCAGCCAAACAAGGCCGAAGGTAAAATCAAATGAGCAGAACTGGAAATGGGTAGAAATTCTGTCAAGCCCTGAATAAGAGCAAGGAAGGTTGCGCGAAAAACATCAAAATCCATAATAAATTCTGCCTGAATCAGGAATGTGTCACTTTATCTCTTAAATAAACAGGCTGTACCTGCTCCGGAGCCTGCACTTTACCAAGATCATAGTAAGAGCCAGCCAATGCAGCTATAGCCCCGGCACGCGGATATAAGTCATTGTTAAGCACATGGATCTGATCTCTGTAAGCCTCAGGCATCCTGTTTTGAAAATTCATCCCACTTCCAGCACCCAATATAGAAGCTGATTTTTCTACTAACTCCACTGGTAAAATTTCCGGTTTACAGAGTCCCTCTTTACCAACAAGCTCAATATTACCGTCATTAAGTCCATAGAAACCCCAATAAACCTCATCAATACGAGCGTCCAGTGTACAAAAAGCCAGCCCCTTGCCTATCTCACTTTTCACCTGAAAGGCTAATGAAGCCAATGAAGAAACAGGTATAGCAGACAAACCAAGACCATAAGCAAGGCCTTGCGTCACTCCTGCTGCAATCCTCAATCCTGTAAAGGATCCAGGGCCCTGTCCATAGGCAACTGCATCCAGATCTGCAAAAGAAAGATTCTGGCTAACGAGTAACTTTTTAATCATTGGCAATAACTGATTGGCATGCTGCCTGGGAATTATTTCAAACAATTCACTGACACTGCCTTCTGCATTAAGAGCGCAGGAACAGGCCTCAGTCGAGGTATCTATGGCAAGAATAATGGACATAATATTTCTGCATAAAAAAATCCCCCACAGTGAACTGCGGAGGATTAATTATTTGTGAATCAATAGGTTGGGTATAAGCAACCAGCAATTCAGGCTTTAAATAAGCCCCCTTAATCTTTACAAGGAAAAGGGAGCTCACCTACCCGGTTATTTTTTCTTTTTACCGGTTTTTTTCTTCGCGACTTTCTTTTTAGCCACTTTTTTCTTGGCAGCCTT
>JABIPQ010000056.1 GCA_018698975.1 Gammaproteobacteria bacterium | reverse complement strand
CTGCGGGAAAAACGCTTCATTGTGTCCTGGGTGGAAGGTCTTGGGCCACGTAATAACGGAGAAGTATTCTTCAATGTACCGGGTGCAGGCGGTACGCAAGATGAGCCGGTGACTGCCAGTTTTGAGCCCACTGTCTGGCGTCTGGGTGAACCGAACCAGATAGTTGAGGTCGCGCCAGATGATTTCGGTTTCGGTTCGGTGGAGGGCGCAGAACTGCTGCAAGCGAATGTGACAATTGATCCCTTAATCCAGGAAGAGACTTTTCTCACCGGCCTGGAGTTCTTGCCCGAAGATCGCCGTAATCTCCACTCCGTGGTCTTCCGTCTGGCCGATACTGATCAGTGGCTGGCTACCTGGACGCCATGGTATGGTTTTCGTGAGCTTCCCAGGGATAGTGGCGTGCGCATGGTACCGGGGCAAAAAATTAAAGCGGAGTACCTGTTATCAGAAGACAATTCAGGTGGGGCTGTGGAAGGAAGTCTGGGCCTGCATTTCGCCAGCACACCACCAGCCAGGCTGGTGCAGGAAACCAGTTTTGAAAACCGTGGCCGCGGCAATAAAAGCCTGAGGGCTGAGAACACGTTTAATAGTGATACCACCATTCTTGCTCTATGGCCTGAGTACCCTGCCGGTACCCGCTCCCTTGAAGTCACTGCCCACCATCCCGATGGTCGCGTGGAGATCCTTTTACTGGCTCTGGACATTAAGGAGCAGTGGCCTACCTCGTATATTCTGGAATCACCGACCACCCTGCCTGCAGGGTCCAGATTGACTGTCACCGCAAATGCAGGCAATGCACAAACTGCAGCCTTGTCAGGCATACTTCGACTTACTCTCAGTACTGAATAAATGGGGGTCAGAACACCATTTATTGCCAGGTACTTTATTTTGATTTTCTATGTCTGAATACTGCTTTGATAATTTATCTTTGCTTACAAATCTTTAAATAGAAAATATGTTCTGACCCCAATTTATTCTGCGGGAATCTCACCGGGTCCGAAAGAGATGTTTCCAGGAACCGAATCACAATGCTTGCCGGGCTCGGGAGAAATCCCTTTAGGGCACTGAAAAAGACCTGAATCTCCGCGGTCACCGGCGGGACGTCCATCTCGTCGCGGATGAATCCCCATGCTCATCACCGTGCCTTGCGGAAAGCTTTCCCGGGTAATTCCATGTTGTGTTGCCCGCGCCGCACTTTCCATCTGCACTACCCAAACCAGAGGTTCGCCTTCGTCGTCGCGTACCAGTGCATTGCGATCTTCATTCAAGGGCACAAAATGCATCTCAAAATGCGCGGCATTTGGCACAATACGAACAATTACTCCGGTAAAGACTTTATATATACTGCCGTCATACATGGAATAGGAATGATGGGCATTGACAGGAATAGACAAAAATCCTATCGACATAATGCTAAGGCATTTAATTACCCTGCGACACATTATCAAAATATTTCTTTTACTTGTCATATCCAAATCTCCTTGGCCCTATTAATTACCCAGTTTATTTACAACAGGGGCCATGTCTAATTCGCTAGTTTTTGCTTAATCAAAACCCAGATCAAGCTCTTCATCGGGGCCTTGCATATCCTGTTCGAAATTGTCCTTCCAGATTTTAGCCCATGGACGATCGAACATATCTGGAACCTCATACTCAATCACCTGCCCCGGCGCAACCTGGGTTGCAAATCCATCTACCGGATACAGACGCCTGGTACATTCGACAAAACCAAGTCTGCCGGCCGTCTTCCATTCATCAACAAAACTTCTGTGCCATAGTATTCTGACAGGTTCTGCCAGGGCCTCTGAATCATAAATAATTGTTTCCCAGTCCAGACCTATAAAATTCCCGGCCTCATCATTGACCGGAGTAAAGATCTCGATGGTCTCAAATTCATAACTGAATTCCCAGCTTGAATGCTGAGTCCATGCCTGTACATTCGCTGTGCGGGTGATAAGCGCATCGCCATCCCAGAAGCCAATGGTATCGCCGTACCATTGCGGGATATCCAGACCCAGAGGAAACTCTCTATCAAGATGTACCGTTCTGGTGATGTTTGCACTACTGCTACCCAATAACATGACGACTTCGGGCGTTACTATCACTCTGTCCGGTGTTGGCCCGGTGGCCCATTGACGCATGAAGCCCTCGGGCCAGCAGTTCGACGCTGACCACTGATGGGCAGCATTCACACCCTCGTGATAAAGCTGACGCACCATACGTTGCTGATAATCAGGCGTCAGTAATGAAATAAGGGTTGACGCCTGATTGGCGCGCATATAGTTCCAGACCCGTCTTCTTTCGGGAAGATATTCTCTATATACCCCATCCCATTTTGGCATGGTGTCATATGTATGCTGTGTGGGACCTCCTCGTGACTGTGCATCGGCACGCAGCGCGTCATAATGAGCCTCAGCGCTGGTAAATGAATAGGGGCTGGTTATATTTTCCCTGGGCCAGTCCTCGTCACAATCTCCCCAGCGGGCAGAAAAAGGAGGATTACTGCCGATTCTCGGATCACTGGTCCCTGCCCCTGCTCCGCCACTGCGCATGTCGGTGATTTGTCTGGGGCTGTTGCAGCGCCAGTAACGTGGGTCAAGCCAATGCTCACGATCCTGGTAAAAATCTGTGCTGGTGAACAGGTCTATCTCAAGAGGCTCGATTCCTTCGGGCGGCCTGCCATCCCATTGTGGCCCTTCACCATAACTTTGCAGTTCAGGAGGCGGGTTTTGTGAAGTAAAGGGTGCGCCTCTGAGGCCTGTTATTTCCGGAGGTTGCAGTTGAGCAAATGCCGAAGAAATATTACTTGTTACAAGAACAAGGAAAACAGCACACATGAATCCCTTCTTTTTGATTAATTTCATTTTTAGCCATCCATAAATATTTGCGTAGTAATGCCTGTCTGAAGAATCTTGATATTTAAATCTGTTGGAAAGTCTAACCTATACTTATGGCAATTCAATGCAAATACCAAAAATTTATTTTCTGAATTTTGCAGTTAATTAATCCTGGAAATTAGAAACTGCAAAGAGTTATTTCAACATCACTTCGGAAACAGAAATAGACTTTGAAAAATAGAGCGTTTATGCTCCAACCCCTTAACTAAATTGACCTGAAATATGTAATGAAAAACATATCAATGAGTCAATAAACAACAAGAACATGTTTCGAGCAGGGATATAAATAATGCAACTACTGGAAATGTTAAGTGCGCAAGCTGGCTTTGTTAATTCTGAAGTCATCCCCTGGGTATTACGCCTGGTGATGATGGGATTAGGCCTGTCCCTGACTATGGCTGATTTTAAACGTGTGATTATATTTCCAAAGGCCGCCACCATTGGTCTTGTCGCCCAGTTAGTAGGCTTACCCCTGGTCGCATTTATACTTGGCATGGCCTTCAATGCACCACCGGCAATCGCTGTGGGTCTGGTGATTCTCGCTGCTTGTCCCAGCGGGGCTACAGCAAACGCCTATACGTTTGCTTCAAGAGCCGATGTACCTCTGTGTGTAACATTATCTGCAATCACCAGCGTGATTACTGTCTTTACCATTCCCTTTCTGATCAACCTGGCGCTACGAACTTTTTCTCTGGAAGGGCAAATGGCGCAACTGCCAATATTGAATATGTTAATTAATTTAATGACCTTTACTCTGATCCCACTGATTCTGGGAATGCTGATTCGATATTTCTACAGTGCTTTCAGTGAAAAAGCGGTCGAACCTATTCGAAAGGTTGTGCTGTATGTGATGATGCTGGTTCTTTTGCTGGGCATTGTCTCAAGTTATGACGTTCTGCTGGAAAATTACAAAACTGTTGCCATTTTGGTGGTGACCATGAATTTAGTGACTATGGCAATGGGCTTTGGCCTGGCGAAGCTTTTCAAACTGCCATTAACCCAGGTCATTACCATCACCTTTGAAGTCGGCGTGCAAAATCTGGCATTGTCTTTCGCCATCACTTTCAATATTTTACAACGCCCCGATCTTGCTGTTGCTGGCCTGGTCTACGCGGTTGTTATGCCCGCCACTGCGCTGGGCTTTGTTTCTCTCGCCAGACGCTTAATTGCAAAAGAGAACGCCAATTCAACTGCTACAAGCAAATAGTTAAACCTAGAACTGCTGCGCAAAGATGCATTAAGCATATTGCTCGCATTATTCAAATTCAGTAGATACTGCTCCAGAATATTTGGTTTACTTTAGCCTGCAATTAATGAGAGACTGACTTGTCAGAATGTAACAAAATTCAGCAGTGCGTGGATAAAAAAATAGCATTTAAGGTAATTGAAAAGGGGAATATTACATGTTTTCAAAAAGAAATTTAAAATTAAGAGCGGCCATTCTTTTAGCCACTCCATTAACGTGCCTGGCTCCACTAGCCGCGCTGGCACAACCGGGGCAGGTGGAAGAAATCATGGTTACCGCAGAGCGTCGGGGAACCAATCTTCAGGAAACACCTATGTCAATACAGGCGTTTACTGCAGAGGCCCTGGAGTTAAGTGGTCTTGAACAGGGCCGTGACCTGGGCATTATGGTGCCCAACGTAGTTCTGAATCCAGCAGGCGGCGGCGGTCCAGGTGGAGCCAGCCTCTATATCCGCGGCCTTCCAGGTGTTGGAATCTACATTGATGGCGTGTGGCAGGGTAGTGCAAGTTTCCTTCAGAGCAATTTCGTTGAACTGGAAAGTATCGAGGTTTTGCGTGGGCCACAAGGCACTCTGTTTGGACGTAACACCAATGGTGGTGCCGTAAACATCAAAACCAAAGGACCTGGTGATGAGTTTGCGTTCAAGGGAAACATGAGCGTAGGTGAATTCAATCGACGTGATGCGAGTTTTTCCGTAGACCTGCCAATTTCAGACACCATCAAGTCTAAATTCACGGCGGCACGTTTTTACAACGACGGCTTCCTCGAAAGTGTCACCGTTGATCGCTCATTTGGCGGCCAGGACGACACCATTTTCCGTGCCGATATTCTCTGGGAGCCAATGGATAATTTCTCTCTGCGCGGCCAGTTCACAGATGAGCAAAAGGCCAGCAGTGACCCGCGTATAGTCAGGTTTACCAACACTCAGCACCCGCGCTATATTGGCTACAATGTTCTGGCTGGAAATCCTGATTTCATTACCCCGGATGTTGAGGCAGCAATTGGCTTACCGCCGAAACAATTGCCTAATAACAGATTCACTCCCCAAACCCATGAAACCAATTTCCCCGGTGGCGATCTTGGCAAATGGCAAACAAGGTCAAATACTGCCAATGGCGGTTCAACACGCGACCTGCAATACGCTACATTAACGGCGAACTGGGATATCAACGAAAACCTTTCGCTTAAAGCTATCGGGTCTACATGGCAGCAAGATCAACGCCAGGTGACTGACTTTGATGGTTCTGAATTCAGCGTGACTACAGATGATTACTATACAGAAGCAGAAAACAAAACACTGGAAATTCAGCTGAGCGGTAGTTTTTTGGATGACAGACTGACCTTTATTGGCGGTTATTACCGTTTCGAACAGAAAGCCAAACAGCGCTTTTATCGTTGGGCCATGCAGGAGTTTTCAAACCCAGGCACAAGCGGGGCCGGAAACAATGACGTAGCCGCACTTGCTTATGTGAGAGATTATGGTGCATTGGTTGGCAATCCCGCTGTAGCAGGTTTTTTTCCTCTTACATTCATCAGTAGTGATGCCCTCACCGGCAACGATGACGAGGATAAAGCATTTTTTGGCAACCTGACCTATAGCGTAACCGACCAGTGGGACGTGACATTTGGTGCGCGTAGAACATCAGACTCTGGGCAGGCAGCAACCTACGTAGAAACTGGTGCATTCCGTCCAGCCACCGACCAGTTACCGATTCAGGGCAATCCCTTTTCCGGAACTATTGAAACAATCACCAAAGATCCTGATCTTGGCAACATTAATACCTATAAATTTGCCACCAGTTATCAGCTCAATGATGATATTTTCATTTATGGTAGCTGGGGTGAAGGCTTTACCTCTGGCGGTGTGACTATCAGTCCAAACTTCCCGGAACCTATTACTCTGGACCCGGAAATTATTGAAACAACTGAAATTGGCCTGAGATCTGACTGGCTGGATGGTAGCCTGCGTTTTAACGCTAATTACTTCCAGTCTAAATGGAATGGTTTGCGTGTTCCTATTCTGCCTGATGATCCCAATAACCCTGGTCAGAAACTACCTTTCCCGGTGAATACCAGTGAAGGCAAGGCCGAAGCAGACGGATGGGAATTTGAGCTTGTCTACGCTGCTACCGATAACTTGCTGATTACTGCAGGCTTGGGTCTGCTCGATGCAAATTACGTCAGTATTGGTGATCCGGATCCATCCGGCGTCAACGGCATCCAGCCTGGCTCTCCTTTTGCGTATGCGCCGGAGACAAGTGCCTCGCTGTCGGTTCAGTACGATCAGCCCCTTTCCAATGGCGCCAACTTGCTATTTGTAGGCAACTACGGCTGGATGGACGAGTATGTGCGCGACCCCGCAAACCAACGCACACCCAAAGATGCCAATGGTAATACCATTTTCGAACCGGCTTACGGAATCCTCAATGGGCGTATCCGTTACACGCCACCTGGAGCCGAATGGAACCTTGAAGTTTGGGGACGTAATCTGACTGATGAGTTCTATGTCAATGGTGGTTTCGATACCCGCACTGTTTGGGGTTACGATTTCACTGTAATAGGCGTCTCACGAGAAGTAGGTCTCAGTCTTGATTTCCAGTTTTAACTGCTGAATCAAAATACTGAATCATGTTAGATTAAAAAGGCGGCCCATTTGGGCCGTCTTTTTTTATGGGTATAAAACATTTTTCTACACAACAGATAGCAACAAAAAATAAGCAAGATTATCAATGTGCAAACAAGTTATAACATACAGGTTATAGCTTGGAAGGGGCTTTCAATCCCTTTATACTAGGCGGCCCACTACTAATAACCAGGACTTTTTTCAAGAAGACAGTATTACTATGGAACAACGAACTATTCCTGATCTGCGCCTGAATCATACGATGCTGCTCACTCCAGACCCGGCTGATTTAGCCACTTTCTACAAAAAAGCACTTGGTATGGAAGTCACACAGCATGGTGATATGCAAATTTGCAAAGGTAGTGACAGATGTATTGTTTTGGGTGAAGGAAAGACCAAGACACTTGGGTTTGCTGCATATGCCTGTAAAAATGACGAGGAGCTTGCGCACTTGCGCGATAAAATTTCTGCTTCTGGCGGGGAAATCGAAAAATCTCCCAGCCCGGTATTTGACGACAATGCATTTTCCATATGTGACCCTGATGGCAACAGGTTTGTTTTCGGAGTATTTCCCCAGAATAATAATTTTCCTGCTAATGAGGGTTTACCTGGACGCTTGCAGCATGTCGCGTTTGCCTCTGATGAGCCTGAAAAACTGCTTGCTTTCTACACCGACACGCTGGGCTTTCTTCTTGCCGATCGTGTCGAAGATGAAGACAATGTTTTGCGGGCCAGCTTTTTTAATACTGATAGTGAGCATCATAGCCTGGCAATATTTACAGCCGGAGAAAAGCGTCTGGATCACCACTGCTTTGAAGCCGTTGAATGGAACAGAATAAGAGATTGGGCGGATTACCTGGCCCAATATGAGATCCCGCTACAATGGGGTCCCGGACGCCATGGGCCGGGCAATAATTTATTCTTTATGATTCGGGACCCTGAGGGTAATTGGCTGGAAATTTCAGCGGAACTTGAGATCATAACCCTTGATCG
>JABIPQ010000055.1 GCA_018698975.1 Gammaproteobacteria bacterium | reverse complement strand
TTTTTCGACAAACTTCTCACGGCCCAGATCATGACGGGTTAGACCCTGCGCCTGCAGTTGGCGTTCGACCACCATTTGCGTGGCAATACCGGCATGGTCGGTGCCTACTTGCCAGAGTGTGTTGCAGCCTTTCATGCGGTGGTAGCGAATCAGGGCATCCATGATGGCGTTATTAAAGCCATGGCCCATGTGCAGGCTTCCCGTTACATTGGGAGGCGGGATAGCAATACTGTAGGGAGTCCCTTGCCCGCTAGGTGCAAAATAGCCATTGGCTTCCCAGGTTTCATACCAGGATTTTTCGATCTCGGAAGGTTGGTAGGTTTTTTCCATGAGTAACTTTTTGTCCGCAAATACTGCCTGTCAGAAAGGCGCGCATTATAGCGTGACCCGGTGATATATCCCAAGAAGACAACGTTAGAAGAGATAAAAAGACTTTATTTTTACCCGTGTGTCATCCCGGACTTATTCCGCGCTGAATTGTTCAATGCCCAGTGCTTTCAGATTAAGACTCACCCCGTAATAATTTGCCAGGGCTACCTGATGACCGAAATGGGCCTGCCAGCGCTTTAGTTCCGCCTGAGCCACATATTGTTCGCGCTGGTTAAGCTGGAAAAAATCACTCAAGCCGGTTTCGACACGACGGGCTTCAGCGTCGGCAAGACGTTGGGCAGCTTCCAGCTCCAGTAGAGCGATACTTTCCATTTCGCGTGTTGCATCAAGATTGACCAGGGCTACTTCCAGATTGGTGCGCGTCTGGTTCACAATTTGTGTGAGACGAAAATCCAGACTGCTGATGCGGGAACGGGCAGCGCTGGCTTTGCCCCTGGCAGAATTGGTCGCCAGTGGAATGCTGAAATTGATATCAGCGACATTTTCAGGTCCCTGCAGGGCGGTGATGCCACTGCCAAAATCCCTGGAATTATATAGGCGCAAATCCACACGGGGTTTGCCCTGATTTTCAGCTATCCTGATATCGAGTTCCTGTTGTTCGCGGGCCAATCTGGTTTTAGCTATTACCGGATCCAGTTCAATGACCCTTTCCAGAAGCTGATCCATATTACGGGTGTCAGTTATGTCTTCTTCTGGCATCGACAGATCTACCTGATAAACAGGCAAGCGGGGAGAGCCATCTTCGTTTCGCAGATAGAGGGACAACTTGAACGCTGAAGCATCTAACAGACGCTGCGCATCAACGACGAGGCCGCGACGTTGTAATACCGCCAATTCATTATCAACAGCCAGAATCTCTGCCACATTGCCACTCTCGACATTACGCTGCACTGCGACAGCCCGGTCTTGTGCAATCACCAAAAGCTCAGAATAGTCATTCAGTAATCTGGCTGCCTGTAACCACTGTGCATAAGTAATATACGCATCCTGAAGAATGCCAATCATGTCCTGTTGCAGTTGATAGCGTTCACTCAGCGCATCCACCCGGGCACTGGCTGTGTCATACCTGAATTCATCGATGTCACGATCCCGCCACAGGGAAAAGGACATGCCAATTCTGGATTCACCATCGTTGGCCGTGACAAGGTTGTTCTCATAGACTGGAAAATCACCATTGGAGCGTTTAAAGCCAGCAAAAACTTTTGTGCCTAAGGCGGGAAAGCGTTTGCTGTAAGTGGTTTCAATACTGTTGCCTTCGTAATAGCCGCTCAACCGGTTTTTAATCGATCCATCCAGAACAGGGTCAAAAGCTCCCTGCGCCGCCTGAATAAGTGCATCCTTGCCGTTAATTTCGGCACGCGCAGCTTGTATCAAGGGATAGTGGCGTTGAACATTTTTGAGCACTTCGCTCACCGGCGTGCCAGCACCCTGATCAAGAATGCTCGGCTCATTCTGGGCGGCGAACAACATAGGTGCGAGTAATATCAAGCTCAGAAAAAGACCTTTGCATTGTGTTTTGATGTTCTTCATTAGTTAGCTGCCATGTTATTAACCGGCGGAAAATTGTTGAGCAAGCGCCAGAGCTCAAAGCCAAGGGATACGGTATCCAGTAAAATCCAGCCACGGGCATTGGCTCCCAATCGAATATAACTTTCAGGCGGCCAGCCACAATTAATCATGTTTTTGGAAAAATCCGGCACATCACTGCCCAAACAGTCAATTGTGTTTTCAGGCTCTTGAACCAGTACCCGGAAAGTGCCGTTAGGTCTTGCGCTGGGCTCTACAGAAACTACTTCGCCACTGAAGATACCAATAGCCTGATCAGGGATGCCACTGAACTGAAAAGCTGGCCAGCCTTCAAACTCCAGGCGTACCTGTCTGCCAGGGGTAACCTGGCCTATATCTCGCCCATCTACATAGACTTCCACTGCGCGCTCGGCATTTGCCGGCATGAAACTGGCCAGTGGATCACCAGCACTGACAATAGTGGCCAGATCTCCGGCTTCAACATGAATGATGGTGCCGTCTCTGGGGGCAGTTACAAGCTGACTGCCCTGGCGGGAAAGGTTTACCTGTGCAGAATTCAGGTCGGCAGAAGCTTCCTGTTCTTTAGCCAATAACTCCTGCACCTTGATGCGTGCCTGTTCATAGTCATAGCGTGAAGCCAGGCCTTCGTTAAAAAGGGTTTCCTGTCTTTCGTAATCAATACGGGCAGTGTTCACCGCTTCCGTGGTGGCGTTGTATCTTCTTTCCGCGGCTTGACGTTGGGCTTCGAGTCTTGCCAGCAGATTAATGTCCACATCCTGAATCTGAACGATTGGGTCGCCAGCGCTGACGCTGTCGCCATCATTCACATACCACTGCGCAATACGGCCGGCCACCACGGCATTAATATTCTGCACACGGTCCCGTGGGTTCATGGTGGTGACTTTGCCAGCACCGGAAGTAGTTTGTACCCAGGGAATAAAGGTCAAGGCCAGGCTGGTGACCAGAAAGCCGGCAAGCAGAGTCCAGGCCACTACTTTTAATGGTGCCGGGGTGACAATACGGTTCAGGCAAGACAAGTGCTCCAGGTAAGAGGAGTCCATTGGATTGGCAAAGCTGAAGCGCTGTGCGTTTACCCTGGTTTTTTTGCTGTTCATTCCTGGTCTCCAGTATCGAGATTGAGCTCGCGGGTAAATACTGAAATATCTTCACGCCGCGTAAAATATATTACGGTGGTGTTTTCTGATTTCAACTGAGTCAGTAAATGCTGCAGAATTTTGCCATCAACCAGGTCAACTATCTGGTCGAGTACCAGTACCCCAGGGCGTGAAAGGATGGCCGCAGCCAATTTTAATCGCAGGCAGTGCTCCAGACTCAGCGGCCAGGCATCTGCACTGATGATTGTGTCCAGTCCTGCGGGTAAGTGGTCAATGACTAAATCCATTCCTGCAAGTTCCAATGCCTGTCTGATCTCAGCCTGCTTGGCATGAGGATTGGAAAATTTCATGTAATGACTGATGCTGCCAGGGATTACACTGGCGCGGTCAATCACCTTGATTTGTTTACGCAGTTCAAAGGCATTCAATTCCTGCATGGATAATTTGCCGAAATAAACTTCACCTCTGCCTGGATAAATATTTGCGGTCAGACAGCTCTTGAACAGATCTCTACAGCGTTGCAGCTCAGAGCTGGCGCGCAAAATCTCACCTGGTTGAATAGTCAGATTGAGGACTAATTCATCTGCAGAGCCTTTATCTCCAAACCCGGCTTGCTTGAAGCGAATTACCTGATGCGGATCTTCCAGTTTGTTGTCATTATCAATCGTTACCGTCTCTTTAGGCAGCTGCTTGAAACGACTGATTTCTTCTACTGCAGCACAGATGTCATAAAAGTATTCCAGATATCCAGCCATCATTGGCAGGCCGGCAAAAATACCCAGCATGATGAGTTCTGCAGCCACCAGTTGACCCAGAGTCAGCTCACCCTGGATCACCAGCCAACCACCCATGCCCAGCAAGACGGCACTGGCCAGGGCGTTGATAAGCAGAAAGCTGAGCAATTGCCTGTAGTTATAGGCAAAGTGTTTTTCCTGCTCATCCACATGGTGATTTACCACATCGTTGAACTCTTCAAGAATGTATTCGACATTGCCCGTGGCTTTAAAGTCACGCAGGTTGATGCTTAGCGTTTGTAACCAGTCAGCAGTTTCGTATTTGGCTTCGGAAAGTAGAAAAGCAGTATGTATTGCTTTCCAGCCCCAAAGCCGCCATACCAGCCAGATCAGCAGCACTAACACCATGGCAAACAGGAAGAAATAAAGGTGGTAAAGGGAAACCACGAGGAAGCCAATGATGGATTGTAAAACCAGGGAAAAGCCATTGGTGAGGATGTGCGGCACATTTTTCTTCAGGGTCATGATGTCAAAGAAACGGTTGAACAATGCCAGTCTTTTTCTTTCATCAGTGCCTGATTCGCGTGCAGCAACTGCACTCAGGGCCATTTCTGATGAAATGCGGATAAACAGTCGACGGTTGAATAATTCCATGATGTAGGCGCGCAGGGCATACAGTGCGCCTGAAAAAATCAGTAAGCCAAACAGGAACAGGGAAATCACCACAATAGCCCTGACCAGACCAATATTGGCGATGGTATCGATAAGCGCCTGTACTGAAATAGGTATAGCTAGCGTCAGCAGGCTGATAGCGACACTGTAAATTAGTACCAACTTGTAAAAGCGTTGTTCAGGCCCCAGCAACTGGAAAAAAAGTTCCCTGAACTCGCTTACACTGGGTAAAGAATGACCATGTGAACTCATGGTGGTGTGCACCTGTTATCAAGACATACGCCACTTTAGTGGAAATTATTATCTCAATAAATCTATTTAGTGATAGTTTAAAACTTTCACATAAAGACTCTCAGAATGAGAATTTTGAGCGGGGGACGAAAAATTTATTTACAAGGCGTGATGTTTAAGCTCGAAGCCCTTTTCCTTGTAGGTATTCCAGTGCTCACGTAAATTGGCTTTTGCGGTTTCGGAATTGGGGACGATTTCAGCGATTCGTTCAAAATCAGCATGGAAGCCGGGAATTTCCTCACTGAGATTAATCAGCACAGTGGCTCTGCTATCACAGGCTTGACCAAAACCGATGAACACAGGAATTTCCTCATCTGAATCGAGCTCCTCATCAAGCCCGATAATGGCATGAGGAATAAAACTCTCCGGTTTGTAGGTCCAGAGCAGGTCGTCCATTTCCTGGGCAGCCTGCTCTGAACCTGTGTGGATATAAATTTTCAGGCCCTGACTGATGGCCTTTTCACAGAGACGACAGGCAAAGTACATTCTGCCCTGATCGTCAGACTGTTGAATAAGATAAAAATCGACTTGTGACATTTATATGGAGTTTCTTTAGAGGTCTGGATTAGTTATTCAACAGGTATTCAACCAGCAGGGGTACCGGTCTGCCAGTAGAGCCTTTTGCCTTACCCTGCAGCCAGGCTGTGCCGGCGATATCAATATGCGCCCAGGGATATTTCTTGGCAAATCGTGACAGGAAGCAGCCCGCCGTAATGGTGCCGGCTTTCGGGCCACCAATGTTGGCAATGTCAGCGAAATTACTGTCCAGCTGTTTCTGGTATTCATCCCAAAGTGGCAGGCGCCACACAGGATCATTGATATCCAATCCATGCTGGTAAAGTTTTTCGGCCAGTTCGTCATTGTTACTCATCACGCCACTGGCTACTGAGCCCAAAGCGACAATACAGGCTCCAGTAAGCGTGGCAATATCAATCACAGTTTTGGGCTGGTAACGTTCTACATAGGTAAGTGCATCACATAGCACCAGCCTGCCTTCTGCATCAGTATTGAGCACTTCAATGGTCAGGCCGGCCATGCTGGTGACTACATCGCCGGGTTTGGTGGCGCGGGCGCTGGGCATATTTTCAGCACTGGCGATAATACCCACCACATTAATTTTGGGTTTCAGGGCACACAGGGTTGCCATGGTGCCCATGACACTGGCAGCGCCACACATATCAAATTT
>JABIPQ010000054.1 GCA_018698975.1 Gammaproteobacteria bacterium | reverse complement strand
GGGCTTATCGTGCACCCGCCATTTTTGTATATGGGCTATGTAGGTTTCTCGGTGGCTTATGCTTTTGCTATCACAGCTTTATTAACCGGTAAACTTGATGCTGCCTGGGCACGCTGGACCAGGCCCTGGACTAATATTGCCTGGGCTTTCCTGTCCATAGGTATCGCATTAGGTAGCTGGTGGGCATACTACGAACTGGGCTGGGGCGGCTGGTGGTTCTGGGATCCAGTGGAAAATGTTGCCTTCATGCCATGGTTGGTAGGTACCGCACTGATTCACTCCCTGGCTGTCACGGAAAAACGCGGGGTATTTAAAAGCTGGACAGTATTGCTGGCAATTGCTGCATTTTCACTGAGTCTGTTGGGAACCTTTATCGTGCGTTCCGGACTACTTACTTCAGTGCATGCCTTCGCTGTAGATCCTGAAAGGGGGCTGGTACTGCTGACCATCCTGCTGCTGGTTATAGGAGCATCGCTGTTTCTGTATGCCTTACGCGCTCCAGTAGTAAAAGGGAATGCCAGTTACACAGCAACTTCCCGGGAAGTATTTTTGCTGATTAACAACATTCTTCTGGTGGTTGCTACTGCGGGTATTCTATTGGGAACACTCTATCCGCTGATTCATGCAGCCATTAATGGTGAAGATCAACCGGTCTCGGTAGGGGCTCCCTATTTCAACACTATTTTCCTGCCCTTGATGGGAATTCTTGTTGCTTTCCTGACGGTGGGTTCGATTTCCAGATGGAAAAAAACATCATTGGCTTACTTAAAACAACAATTGGTGAAAGTCGCCGTGGCAAGTGTGGCCCTTGGAGTCCTGGTGCCATTGATTGTTACACGCGAAGTCAATATCGGGATTTTCGTGGCAGTAACGCTGGCCTTCTGGATAGTGATGGGCATCGCCCGTGATATCCAGGTTAAAACGTCAAACAAGGAGTCGCTGTTACAAGGATTGAAAAGCCTGAGTCTGAGTTATTACGGTATGCAGATTGCCCACTTTGGCATGGCGGTGATTATTCTGGGGATTTGTCTGACCAGCCACTACAGCGTAGAGCGTGATGTACGCCTGGCCCCTGGAGAAAGTATTGAAATTGGCAGTTACGAATTTATTTTTGAAGGCGTCTCACCTATACAGGGACCAAATTACACAGCGGATGCCGGTGAAATTACAGTACTTAAAAATGGTAAGTCGTATTTAACCCTGACTCCTGAAAAACGTACTTATCGTGCGACAGGCAGTGTGCAGACTGAAGCAGATATTGATGTGGGATTTTTCAGAGACCTTTTTGCTGCATTGGGAGATCCCCGCGGTGATGGTGCCTGGGTAGTAAGAATTCATATGAAACCTTTTGTGTTCTGGATCTGGCTCGGTGCTTTCCTGATGGCGGCAGGTGGGTTTACCGCCATCCTTGATAAGCGCTACAGGGTAAAGGAAGTAAAGGCAGAAAAAGAGCAGGTCACTCAAGCCAATACTGAAATCGATGCCGCGCCTGACCTTGCCGGTGAGACGGGGTAAAAAAAATGAATAGACGCGTAAAATTATTCATTCCTGTTGCGCTGTTCCTGACCATGGCAGGGTTTTTAATGTTTGGCTTAACCCGTGACCCGAATGTTGTCCCTTCTGCCTTGGTGGACAAACCTTTTCCTGAATTTAGCTTGCCCAGTCTTTATGCTGAGCAGGGTAATTTCTCGAGAGAGGATATTCTGGGGGAAATTCTCATAGTCAATATCTGGGGTTCCTGGTGCATACCTTGTCATATAGAGCATCCTTTTTTACTTGAGATGAGTGAAAAAGAGCCGGATATCACATTTATAGGTATCAGCTATGATGACTCCATTGCAGAAGACCGGCTTTTTTTAGAAGAGCGGGGCAATCCTTTTGATCGTAATGTCGTAGATTCTGGCAGCTCTTTAAGGATTGATCTTGGAGTTACAGGTGCCCCTGAAACATTCCTTGTTGATCAAAATGGCATGATTCTATACCGACATATTGGTGCTATCGACAGAGCTGTGTGGGATGACACGTTTGAACCTCTGTTGGAACAGATTAGGTAATAGTTACAAGGTACAAGGTACAAGGTACAAGGTACAAG
>JABIPQ010000053.1 GCA_018698975.1 Gammaproteobacteria bacterium | reverse complement strand
GCCGGAAAAACTTTCCAATGGCTTATGCTCGCTGCGCCCCAAAGTAGATCGTCTGGTAATGGTCTGTGAAATGAACATCAATACACAGGGAGAGATTACCTGTTACCAATTTTCCGAAGGCGTGATCCATTCTCATGCCCGCCTTACTTATACTGAAGTAGCCGGCATGGTGCAGGAAGCTCATACCGATGCCCAGACTCATGTAAAGGGAATGCTGAAAGAAAAATACGCAGGCATTGTGAGTGACCTGGACAATCTTTATGCCCTGTACAACACATTACACCAGTCCAGACATAAGCGTGGTGCGCTGGATTTTGAGACCGTGGAGACCCGCATCGTCTTCACCGAAGACCGCAAGCTGGCAGAAATTCTTGAAGTAGAACGCAACGATGCCCACCGCTTGATTGAAGAATGCATGTTGTGTGCAAATGTCTGTGCGGCGAAGTTACTACTGGAAGCTAAACTGCCAGCCCTGTACAGAATTCACTCCGGTCCTAATCCGGAAAAAGTGGAAAATTTATATGACTTCATGCGCGGCATTGGTATTGGTCTGGCGCGCAAGGAAAATCCAACAACAACTGACTACCAGGCCATTCTCAAACGTCTTGAAGATCGGCCCGATCGCTTGTTGTTACAAACTATTGTAATTCGCTCATTGATGCAGGCTGTTTATTCGCCAGATAACATTGGTCACTTTGGCCTGGGCTTTGATGCCTATGCCCATTTCACCTCACCAATTCGCCGTTACCCTGACCTGCTTGTACACAGAGGGATTCGTCATCTGATTCGCAATATGAAAGGCGATAAAGCCAATCCTCACTTACACAAGGTCGACGGTGCCAAAGCACTGGAAAAAAATGCCATATACCCCTATACCTTAGGTGAACTGGATGAGCTGGGCGGGCTTTTATCCAGCTGTGAACGTCGCGCTGATGCCGCCAGTTACGATGTCATTGACTGGCTCAAGTGTGAATACATCCAGCAACATATTGGCGATTCCTTTGACGGTACTATTGTCACTGTCACCAACTTCGGCATCTTTGTAGAACTCGATAATATTCACATTGAAGGCCTTGTCCATGTCACTGCACTGCGCAATGACTATTATCATTTTGACCAGGTGGGCCATACCTTAACAGGAGAGCGCACCGGTGAAAGCTTCCATATGGGAGACCGGGTCCATGTCCAGGTATCCCGGGTTGATATGGATGATCACAAAATTGATCTGCAACTGCTGGAAGTGACTGCACGCAACAGAACCACAGCAGCATTGCCGCAACGGGAACGCCAGAGCAGCAAAAAGAAAGCCCGTTCAGGCAGTAATAGAAACAAGAACAAAAATAGTGCTGGTAGTAAAAACAGTAATTCTAGTGGCAATAAAAGTAGCAAGAGCAAAGTGAGCAAAACTAAAAACAAGGCCCGGAAAAAGAAAAGAGCACCCCAAAAACAATGAGTAAAATGGAAATGGTATACGGTATCCATGCCGTAACCAGCCTGTTATCCCATCACGGTGAATCAGTAGCACAGCTGTTCTTGCAGGCGGATCGCAAAGACAAAAAAGACAAGCGCTTCCAGGAAATTCTGGACAGCGCCAAACGCGCCGGCATCCCGATTGTGGAATGCTCACGAGCCGAGCTGGATGAAAAATGTGCCGAGGTACATCAGGGTGTGCTGGCATTGAGCCGGCCATCAATCCAGGAGAAACATGAAAAGGATCTCGATGCACTGCTTGAAAATCTGAACCACCCGCCTTTTCTGCTGGTTCTTGATGGTGTCACCGACCCTCACAATCTGGGTGCCTGTTTACGGTCCGCTGAAGCGGCCGGAGTCGATGCCGTTATTGTCACAAAAGATAAGTCTGCCCAACTAAGCCCTACCGTCCGCAAAGTGGCCTGTGGTGCTGCCGAGATTGTGCCCTTTATCAGCGTCACTAATCTGGTACGGACACTGCAGTCCCTGCAGCAACGTGGCATCTGGATCTTTGGCGCCGCAGGCGAAGCCCCGCAATCCGTTTATCAGGCTGACCTGAAAGGCCCCCTGGCACTGGTCCTGGGTTCTGAAGGAAAGGGACTGCGAAGATTGACCCGGGAAAACTGCGATACCCTGATAGCCATTCCCATGGCGGGTGAAGTAAACAGTTTAAACGTTTCCGTTTCTACCGGGATTTGTTTGTTTGAGGCAGTACGGCAGCGCAACGCCTGAATACCCGAGCAAATAATAAGTGGACTTAAGCGCACTTTTTTCCAAACCCCAAATCCTGCTGCCAATGGTAGTTCTTTTTTATGCCGTCCTGTTTCTGCTTAAAACGACCACCTTCAAAGGTAAACTGGGTGACAACATCATCAAGGTTACTACCCGTACCTATCTGGATAATCATCGCTACCATGTTCTAAATAAGGTGACACTGCCTGCAGCAGAGGGTACTGCCAGAATAGATCACCTCATCGTTTCTATTTACGGGATTTTTGTTATCGCAACCCTTAACAGGAAAGGCTCGATCTCGGGTTCGGTGGATGAAAAAACCTGGCTGCAGAAGTGCAATCTTCGTAGCCATGCCTTTCAAAATCCCCTGCTTCAGGGTGATCGGCAGGTAAAAGCACTGCAAAAGCTCCTGCAATTATCCCCGGAACAAGTATTTTTACTGCTAGTGTTTATTGACGACACTCGCTTTAAGTCTCCAATGCCCGACAATGTCACTCAGGGCAAGGGATTCATCCAGTTTATCCAGAGAAAAAAGACGCCACTGCTTACCGAGGCCCAGGTCAATCAGTGTCTGGATACCATCGAAAAGGAGCGCCTGTTTGAATCTGTCTATGCCAGGGAGATACATTTGGCTAATACCTCGCCCAGGAAAAGCAAACACGGGCAGATCCTCTGACAATGCCTTCCTCAGAACGAGCTTCTGCGATTATCCTCGGGGATCGGGCAATTTAGTTGCAATTTCACCCCCAAGTCCTTAGAATGCGCCCTCTTTTTTAACTCCTTGTCTTACCGGAGTCCCCTGCAAAACAGGGATTGAAGTGCCTCAATGCACGCTGCGGAAGACTGCCTAACCCTTGGGGAGCAATTAATGCGCCACTACGAAATTGTATTTATGGTGCATCCCGACCAGTCCGATCAGGTCTCCGGGATGACCGAACGCTATTCTAAAACTGTCACCGATGAAGGTGGCAATGTCCATCGTCTGGAAGACTGGGGACGCCGTCAACTGGCTTACCCGATCAATAAAATTCACAAAGCCCACTATGTACTGATGAATATCGAGTGTAGCCAGGCTGCGCTTGACGACATCACTACCCAGTTCCGCTATAACGACGCAGTCCTGCGTAATATGGTTATTAAACGCAAAGAAGCGGTTAGTGACATGAGCGACATCATGAAGCAGGAAAATGAAAGTCGTGAACGTAAAGCACGGGCTACTGCACGTATGCAGGAAGAAGAGTCCCGCTACGCTGCAACTAAAGCTGCTGAAGACGAAGCTGCTGATGCTGCTGACGCAGAAAGTACTGACGCCGCTGAAGAAAGTCCCGTTGAAGCAAGTGCAGACGAAAGCACTGATAACAGCGAAGCCCCTGCGGTAGAAGAGGTTGTTGAAACTGAAGCTTCTGAAGAAGCTGATACTGACGCTTCTGATGACGAAGCTGATAAAGCATCCTAATTAAGATTTCACTGGAGAACACTCATGGCACGATTTTTCAGACGCCGTAAATATTGCAGGTTTACTGCAGAAGGCATTTCTCACATAGATTACAAGGATCTGGAAACTCTGAAAGCTAATATTTCAGAAACTGGAAAAATTGTACCCAGTCGTATCACGGGTACCAAAGCGAGATACCAGCGTCAGCTTGCAACGGCAATTAAACGTGCACGCTACCTGGCTCTGATTCCTTATACAGATTCTCACGAAGCATAAAAAACCAGGTCTCTTTGACCTGAACCCGGGGGGAACGCCATGCGCGGGTTGGCAGCATATGTAATGCTTGGTCGCCGTCAGGCAATCATCATTGTTCTGCTGAGCGGCTTCTTTCCCCTGCTGTACTTTATCAGTGCAGCGGTAATTGCCCTGGTAACCCTGCGCAAGGGTCAGGCTGAAGGATTGATACTCCTGCTGTGGTCTTTATTACCAGCGGGAATGATGTGGGCCATGGGAGACTCTTCTCCCGTGTTCCTGATGTTAGGGTCTTATGCCCTGGCAACAGTGCTCAGAAAGACTGAGTCCTGGCAACTGGCCATGTTATTGGCCATTGGCATTGGCCTTGCCACCCAGCTCAGCCTGGTATTCCAGCCGGAATATCTGGCGCAGGTGGAAAGCGTGGTCAGTGATGGACTGCAAGTCCAGCTTAACCAGGGCGGACAGACTGAGTACACACAAGAGCAAATTGTAGACCTGCTCTTGAGTTTTTACGGCGCTTACCACGCGTTTATGGTCATTATCTGTTTGATGATTGGCCGTTGGTGGCAGGCAGCTTTGTACAACCCAGGCGGTTTTCGGCAAGAGTTTCATGGCTTGCGGTTCGACCCCAGGGTAATGATTTTTTTGCTGGGACTAATCCTGGCGGGTTTGCTGGATATACCGCCGCTGGATGGCTGGTTACCCTTGTTTAGTGTGGCGCCGATGTTTGCAGGTTTGGCAATTGCTCACTACGCAGTGGCGAGGAAAGGCCTGGGTTCTGTCTGGCTGGTGTTGTGTTACCTGACACTGTTCATGATGGCACCAGCGATTATCATGCTGGGACTAACAGACAGTGTGCTGGATTTACGCAAACGCCTGGACGGGATGAGCAACAAAGACAGCTAGAGGGTTTGCCTCAAATGGGCACCGGCCTTGATAATTAAAGCCAGAAATTAAAGCCAGAAATTAAAGTTAAAAATTAGAGTAGTACAAGACAAGATTGAACAGGTTATAGCGAGGATAAAAAGATGGACGTTATTTTATTAGAAAAAATGGGTAAGGCCGGTGATGTTGGCGACCAGATTACTGTTAAGTCTGGTTATGCGCGAAATTATTTATTTCCTTTTTCAAAGGCTATTCGTGCAACCAAGCAAAACATTGCAGAATTTGAAGTGCGCAAAGTTGAGCTGTTAAAAGCTGCTGCCGAAAAAATGACTGGCGAAAAGAAACGCGCTGCACTGCTGACAGGTCTTGTGCTGACTATCGAAGCCAATGCCAGTGATGATGGCAAACTTTACGGTTCTGTAGGCACTCGCGAGATTGCCGCAGCTGCCGCTGAAGCCGGACATGAAATTGACAAGAGCGAAGTGGGGCTTCCAGAAGGTGCCTTGCACGAAGTGGGCAGCTATGACGTTACCATTTCCCTGAGCCCTGAAGTGAGCACTGAAATCAAGGTTGCTATTACTTCTACTGGCCAGTCTGCTGATGCAGTTGAGGGCGCCATGGATGAACAGCCTGTAGCAGAAGCGGCAGATGATGCAGCTGACAGCTCAGAAGAAACACCTGCTGCTGAGTAAAGCATTTTAATAAATTAAAGAGTTAGTAGTCCGGCATAACCGGATCAACGCAAAAGCCCGGATTCAAAAGATTCGGGTTTTTTTTGCCTGGAATTTGTTGAGATTTCTTCGCGGTTGAAACCGCTCCTACAAGGGATAGCGGTTTTTTGTAGGAGGGACTTTAGTCCCGAAGAAAGCCGCTACGTTCTTCGCGGTTGAAACCGCTCCTACAGGGGATAGCCATTTTTTGTAGGAGGGACTTTAGTCCCGAAGAAAGCCGCTGCATTCTTCGCGGTTGAAACCGCTCCTACTGGAGATCGCGAATCCATGTGTTGAGGCTAAATCTGGAAAACTTACTTACTGGTTAATTAATCGGGTTTCCCATATCACCTCGGTATCAAGGGGCTGAGAGTAAACCAGTTCACCACCAAAATTGGTATTGTCAAAACCAAAGACTTCAAACAGGGCTTCAATACTGAGCGGAGCATCTGCTTGCAGACCTTCAGTCAGACTTGTTAGAACAAGAGGGTCTGTCACTTGCCGAGAGACATTGATCAGTCCTTCATCACGCATCCCCGCCACCAGGAGAAAATGGTTGCCATTAGGGGCTGGAAAAGTTGAAAGCAGGCCATAGTCCTGGAAACTTTCATCTCCGGATAAGCCGGAGCTACCAATATAATATTCATTGGTCTCAAGGTTAATCAACTGATCAAAGGTTGCCCCTATGGAGAGACCGGAATCTGCAAACATTAAATCCAGCAATGTCCCTACTCCGCTCAGGTATCCCAAATAAATTATATGGTTGCTGGCAAGATCTGATGTCGCCAGGTCGGAAATCATTTTCACCCTGATCTGACCGGCTTTAGCATTAACTACCGGCAAGATATACGCCATGGCATTGGCAATACTTACCGGGATATAACTCAGGTCCAGATTGTAATAATGCTTTCCTGTTTCAGGGTCGCTGTTCTGAAAGCCAAGCAAATCTTCCTGAGAATTAACGTCAAATTCCCGTACCATGCGGACAACATTCCCCGCCTCGTCGGTTTCCCCAAAAATATAATAATCGCCAATAACCAGCAGGATTGGCAGATCATCGTCCAGAATTGACTGCCAGGGTTGCATGCCTGACTGGATATTAGATTGGCGAGTGGATTGAGTAGTGGTCTGGGAAGATAATCCCTGCTGCCCGCCTTGCTCGTCTTCACCCGGAATCAGATTCAACAGCAACAGAATCACCACCAAAGCAGCAAGCCAGGGAGTATAGGAAGGCCGGTTAAGAGATTTACCCGTGACACTCACCGGTGCTTCGACTTTTTGCTCATTCAGACTGGCAGTAATCAGGTACTGTCCTTTCGGGATATCAAGACGGTATTTTTCCTGCTTGCCCAGCTCAGAATAGTAAATGCTCAACTTGTTGCGCAAATGGTAAATATGTACTCGCACAATGGAGTCCTTGCCGACATCAAAATCTGCTTCCTTACCCAGAACATCCAAGGCAATGGCGGCCTCTTTCGGAGTTTTCCCTTCGATTGAACACTCCACAAGGTAGCGCAGGATTGCTCCATATTTCTTGGAACGACCAAGAACACCACTGCTGATAATCCGTTCAGTCAGGGCTTGAAGCTCATCGTTATCAATTTGGCTCATTGTTTTAATCACACACTCAATTACAGAAACACTACCACCTTGGACGCACAGGCAACTATTTTGCCGAGAGCTGCATTTTCACTGATTCCGGCAGTAATTCAAACTCTTTTTTAACGTTAAAAAATGCCTTTCCATCAAAAATTAACATTATTTTTAACAGTCTATAAAATCATATAAAACATATAGTTACGAAAGCACACGAAAATCTTCATATATAATTTTGCGCGTTCTAGCAGAATCGCTTTTATTCAGGGAGATATGCAAGAATCTCATAATTAAACGTTAAAAAATCGCCATACAGTAATGCCACAAATGAATTTTGGCCCCAGGGATGGATTTTCATAGCGCCAACACTGCCTGGCCCTGATGTAGAACGTTCTCCGATAATTCAGAACAGCTTACATTGCCAGACTCTGTTTTTTAGAACCAACAATTCTCGTTGAGAGCTTGTTTCTGTATAGGATGTGCACCGGCTGTGAGTAGCCTGTGGATTGTTTTCATGAGTGGTTTTTTCCGTAAAATACCGCTCGAATCAACGGAAAAATGATGTTCGCACTGTATCTGATGAGTTAATATTATCGGCCCGGTCCGGCACTGGTCAGACCCGGCTATGAATCCAATAAAATTATAATTATCCAGAACATTTCTGGCAGGCTGGCATGGCAGATTCACCCTTCAGTGATAACAAATTATCGGACGCCGCAATTCCCAGAGCGACCAGCCTGAAACTGCCTCCTCATTCCGTTGATGCTGAACAATCAGTGCTAGGTGCGCTGATGCTGGATAATAGTGCCTGGCATGACCTTTCTGAAATCATCATCGCAGAAGATTTTTATCGCAAGGAACATTACCTGATTTTCCAGGCCATGCAACACCAGGCCGCTGAGGGCAGCCCGGTAGATCTGGTAACACTTTCAGAATCCCTGGATAACGCCAATAACCTGGACAAGGTTGGCGGCGTAGATTATCTCGGAGAGCTGGTGGAAAACTCACCCAGCTCAGCCAATATCCTTGCTTACGCCAAAATTATTCGTGAGCGTGCCATCCTGCGTAAACTGATCAGCGCAGCCAATGCCATTTCTGAAAATTCATTTAATCCAGATGGCAGGGACAGCGTAGAGCTTCTCGACCTGGCTGAAAAACAGGTGTTCAAGATTGCTGACGAGCGGCCCCGTGATGGCGGACCGCAAATAGTCAGCCCCATTCTTGATTCCGCCCTGGAACGCATTGATAAACTGTTTGCCGCCAAAGGCAGCATCACCGGTATGACTACCGGTTTTAAAGGCCTTGATGAAATGACCTCGGGCTTGCAGAAGTCGGATCTGGTGATTGTTGCTGGTCGACCCTCCATGGGTAAAACAAGTTTTGCCATGAATATGGTAGAAAGCGCGATATTAAATAGCGACAGCCCCATTGTAGTGTTCAGCCTGGAAATGCCCGCGGAAAGCCTGGTGATGCGTATGTTGTCATCCATCGGCAGAATCGACCAGACCCATATGCGCAACGGCCAGCTTGAAGAAGGTGATTGGGACAAGTTGACCAACGCCGTACACAAAATTAAAAACAAACCTCTGTTCATTGACGACACCGCCGGGCTCAGCCCCATGGAAATGCGCTCACGAGCACGCCGTATCTGGCGCGAACACGGTCACCTTGGCATGATCATGGTGGATTACCTGCAGTTGATGCAGGTAAAGGGCACATCGGAAAGCCGCACCGGGGAAATCTCGGAAATTTCCCGCTCCCTGAAAACCATGGCGCGTGAATTTGATTGCCCGGTTGTTGCCCTGTCACAGCTCAACCGCTCCCTTGAGCAACGCCCCAACAAACGTCCGGTAATGTCAGACTTGCGTGAATCCGGAGCGATTGAGCAGGATGCCGATGTCATTATGTTCGTCTATAGGGATGAAGTGTATAACGAGGACTCCGAACACAAGGGTGTTGCAGAGATTATCATTGGCAAGCAACGTAATGGCCCTATTGGCACCAAGTTGCTCAGTTTCGTCGGCAAGTACACCCGCTTTGAAAACTACATGCCTCTCAATGATGACTTTGGTGGAGGCTATGGTGGCGGCAGTTCATCTTCAGGTGGCGCGCCTTCCGGGTCCTATGGCCAGGCTGCTATGGCGCCTTCCAGTAAACCCGCTGCGACTAATATCCCCTATGATGCCTTTTCCGATGATCCCTTTGAAGAGGATGACTAGTTTGATGAGTCATGTGATACAGGCATCCCGATAGTGGCTCACCGAGTTCAGGCCAGCATTGACCTCAAGGCACTGCAACATAACTTTTCCATCGCGCGCTCCCGTGCAAAGGCCTCCCATATTGCCGCCATCATCAAGGCCAATGCCTATGGCCATGGTCTTGAGCATTCAGCCCTTGCTCTCAATGATGCAGACCTCTTCGGCGTAACAGATGTCCATGAAGCCCTGGCCTTAAAAAATACCGGTATAAGCAAACCCATCCTGGTATTACAGGGACTGATTCATGCTGATGAACTGCAATTAATAGTTGAGCATAATTTCGAGCTGGTCGTGCATTCGTCCAGCCAGCTGACCATGATTGATGAGGCGCTAAGCAAGATCACGATAAAAAAACCACTCACTTTCTGGTTAAAAATGGATACCGGCATGGGACGTCTGGGCATTGAACCCAACGGTTTTGCCACTACCTATAAAGCGTTACTGGGCAGACCTTACACTGGCGCAGTGAACATGATGACTCACCTGGCCAATTCCAGCATCCCCGACTCTGCCTTGAATCTTCAGCAGTTAAAAGCCTTTCGAGAAGTAGAAGCCCAGCTTGAGGATGAATCCCCGGTCACCAGCATTCCGTCTTCTTCCGGGATTTTGTCTGATTTACCTCTGTCATGTGATTGGGCCCGGCCCGGCATTATGCTGTATGGCAGCTCACCTTTTAATTACGAGCTGGAACACTTGCGCCGAGATAAATTCGATTTGCAGGCAGTCATGACCTTGCAGGCACGCATCATTGCCATCAGGGATCTCAAGCAAGGGGACAACGTCGGCTATTGTTCCCAGTATATCTGCCCGAAAGATATGCGCGTGGGCATTGTCAGTATTGGTTATGCAGATGGCTACCCCAGTAACGCACCAAACGACACCCCGGTACTGGTTGCAGGCAAACACACCGGCACCGTAGGCCGCGTATCGATGGATATGCTCGGTGTTGATCTGAGCGAGATTCCAGAAGCCAGTGTGGGAGACCTGGCGACTTTATGGGGACAAGATCTGTCTCTGGATGAAGTGGCAGCAAAAACCGGCATCCTTTCCTATAATTTAACGTGCAGTGTTGCCCGACGGGTAAGTTTTAAGTATTTGTGAGGATATAGATTTAAGTAACATGTTCTTGGTGGATATCGGTCCTGCAGACCATCTTCCGCCCTACGGGCTTCAATAAATATTGTAGGGCGGAAGAAGGGCACAGCCCGATATACGCCTGACGACTACGGAAATAAATCAATAATAAAATGGCCAAACAAAAAACAGCCTATGTCTGCAATGATTGCGGTGCCGAATACACCAAGTGGCAAGGGCAATGCCTTGCCTGTCAGGAATGGAATACGCTAACCCGTATTTTGCTAGGTCCTGCCACTTCACCCTCTACGCCTAAAAACTTCAAACGCAAAGGCATTAGTGGAGATGCTGGCGGTCCAGCGACTGTCGTGCAAACTCTCGACATGATCAATCTGGAAGAACAACCGCGCTTCACCACCACCATGGGTGAATTTGATCGTGTACTGGGCGGTGGTCTGGTACCTGGTTCTGCGGTACTCATTGGCGGCAATCCTGGTGCCGGCAAAAGCACCTTGTTATTACAGATCATGTGCCAGATGTCACAGTCAATGGATGCATTGTATGTCACTGGCGAGGAAAGCCTGCAGCAGGTAGGAATGCGCGCCAAACGTCTGGGGCTGCCTACTGATAAATTACAAATGCTGACAGAAACCAATATCGAGGAAATTACTCGTGTTGCCGAAGAGTGTCAGCCAAAAATTATCGTTATCGATTCTATTCAGGTAATGCATTCTGCTGATGTACCTTCGGCGCCTGGCAGTGTCAGCCAGGTGCGTGAGTGCGCGGCTTACCTGATTCAATATGCCAAACAAACCGGCACCGCCCTTTTTTTGGTCGGTCATGTCACTAAAGATGGCAATCTTGCAGGCCCGAAAGTACTCGAACATATGATCGACTGTTTCATGATGCTGGAAGGAAATGATGATAGTCGTTTTCGCACTCTGCGCGGACAAAAAAACCGTTTCGGCGCCGTCAATGAACTGGGTGTTTTTGCCATGACAGAAACCGGGCTTAAAGAAGTAAAAAATCCCTCAGCCATATTCCTGGCCCGAACCGAGGAAGTGTCTCCCGGCAGCCTGGTAGTTATTTTGTGGGAAGGTACACGCCCCCTACTGGTAGAAATTCAGGCGCTGGTCGATACCAGTCAATTTGGCAATCCGCGCCGTATCGCTGTGGGTCTTGATCACAACCGGGTTTCCATGTTGCTGGCTGTACTGCATCGCCATGGTGGTCTTTTCATGGCCGACCAGGATGTCTTTGTAAACGTGGTAGGCGGCGTGAAAGTCGCTGAAACTGGTGCCGATCTGGCTTTACTACTTGCCATTGTTTCCAGCTTCAAGGATGCCTCTTTACCCCGGGAACTGGTGGTGTTTGGTGAAGTCGGACTGGCCGGGGAAATCCGTCCCGTGCCCAGCGGACAGGAACGCTTACAGGAAGCCGCAAAACATGGCTTCACCCGCGCCATTGTGCCTAAAGCCAATGCGCCGAAAAAACCCATTGCAGGCATGAAAGTGATTGCGGTCAGCAAACTCAGCGAAGCGCTGGAGGCCTTGTAAATGTCCTCTTCGCTGATCCCCGAACGCCCCTTACTAATCTCGCCCATGCTTGCTGCCACTATTGGTCTTGAAGAAACAGTTATGTTGCACGTCCTGAGCGAAATGAAACTGCGCATGCCGGTGATTTTTCGCGACAATCTGCGCTGGCTGGATGTGAATCTGCAGGCTTTGTCTGATGCCATGCCTTTCTGGAATCTCGCCGATATCACCCGCATTCAGCAAAGCTTGCTGGAGAAAGGCCTTATCCAGGTTGACGGCGGCGATAGCCAATCCGGGTTTTTCAAAATTGCCATTAACGAAGCCAGCGTCAATAAAAAAACACCGGAGACAAAACCAGCTCAGCAAAGTACAACAGCACAGACGCCACCTGCACAAAAACCTTTTTCTTCCAATCCTTCTGCCACTTCTGCTCCGACCAATCCATTTCATCAGACACCCACCAGCGGCAAGGCTTCACGGATACCCGATAACTGGCAACCCAGCGAAGATTTATATCAACTATGCAGCAGACGAAACATACCCAGAGAATTTATAGACGAACATGTCAGGTTGTTTGTTATAAGCCAGCAGGAAAGACGTAAAGCGCAATACTCCTGGCACAATACTTTTTATAAATATATTCTCAGGGAATGGGAAAACAGAAGAAGTCACATTGGGCTGAAGGAACTGGAAGCCAATATGTCCCAGGAATGGATGCCCAGTGATGATGCCGTCAGTATTCTTGAACATGCAGGCATCAACCATTCCTTTATTGAAGATGCAGTGCCCGAGTTTGTCTTGTACTGGCGAGAAACCGGCCTGAAAACAAGCACCTGGAATACCAAGTTTATTGCCCATGTGCGCAACCAATGGGCCAAATATGAATCTGCGCTTGAACATGACACCACTCCCAAGCTCCTGCCAGAGAACTATGAAGCCAGCGAGGAAGTATATGGTGTACTGGCAATGGCAAATATCGATGAAGGTTTCGCCCGCGCATTGGTTCCGGAATTTATTTTGTATTGGCGGGAACGCAAAGAGTTGTCCGCCTCCTGGAACACAAAATTTTTACAGCATGTGAAATTCAAATGGTCGCATAGGGAAAAGGAAGATAAGGAATTTATTGAACGGGTGACCGATCGAAGTTGGGCGAATTAGTCTGACCTTGTTAAAGGGTTTATAAATCAGGACGGCTGCGCCTTCCACGGCGGATGACGGCCTGCGGCCTTTTCCGCCCTACGCCTATTTGGAAAATTCATGTAGGGCGGAAAAGCGCAGCGTCATCCGCCGTGGCGAACACAGTTCGCCCAAAAAAATCAGCATTTACAAACCAAGTTCACTTAAACCAGCATGACCTGCAGGTCTTGGACCCAGATCCCACAAAAACTTCCGCTCTTCTTCTGTAATAGCCAGATCATTAATACTCGCTCTCCTGACTTTCATCAGGCCATTTTCATCAAACTCCCAATTCTCATTGCCATAGGAGCGATACCACTGTCCTGAGTCATCATGCCATTCATAGGCAAAGCGCACCGCAATTCGATTATCAGTAAAGGCCCAAAGTTCCTTTATCAGACGATACTCTTTTTCCTTTTGCCATTTACGCGTCAGGAACTCCACAATCTCTTCCCGGCCATTAAGAAATTCAGCCCGGTTACGCCACTGGCTGTCCACTGTATAGGCCATGGACACTTTCTCAGGATTACGATTATTCCAGCCGTCTTCTGCCGCCTGCACTTTTTGCACAGCGCTTGCATGGGAAAAAGGGGGTAATGGGGGGCGTTGCTCACTCATTTCCAGGTAACCTCGGTGGCAAAAAAATGATCAAACACTTCCCGGTTTGGATGATTGTTTTCATTGCGCTGTGGACTGCGAATATAAAAATCCAGTTGTTGCGCTGCCGGGTTAACTGAGCCCGCTTCACCTGAATCAGGATTCAACTGCACTTTCAATGTTTCCCGATCACGCATGCCCTGGGTGACCATGAAATGGATTTCATAATCTTCGTAAAGCGTTTCCCCATTCAGGCTGGCAGAACCATAGCCCCATCCTGCAACATACAATAAGCTCTTCGGCCAGTTACTGTCCCCGCAACCGGCATTGCCGTGCTCAAATAAGTAGGCTGCAATACCTCCGTCCTGGCAGGATGAAAATTCGTTAAAGCGCTCCAATTGCACTGTGTAGAGACCTTCAGGTAAGACTATTTCGGCGACAAAAGTGCCACTATTGCTGATCTCATTCACATCAATACTGATCTGGCCACCAACAAAATTCAGATTATTGGCCCCATCATCCATATGATCCCAGGGTGATTCATCCCCCAGACTGCCCGCCTGATAAATATTTCTACCTATAATATTAAAGCGGCCATCATAAAGCGCATGCTGCTCAGGGGCATACATGCCCATTGTCGTTTCAGGCTGTGTGCGCGCAGAACGTGCAGGATCTGTGCTGGACTGACACCCTGCCAAGAGCGTGAACAGCAGCAGTGAAATATTTTTCATATCATTTTCTCCCTGATCAATCTTGATCCCGGCTATGGCAACAAGCATAACACTCAAAATGAACAGCCGTGTAAAGGGGTCAGGTGCGCACCAGCATTAATATTTAGGTATACTGCGACGCCTTATATGAATACTAATACGTCAACAAATTCTGCTCTACAAACCTGGCTGGTGCTGGTGTTTGCTTTTATCAGTGGCTTCATCATTATGGCCATTGAGCTTTTAGGCGGCCGCATCCTGGCTCCGTATTTTGGTAGCTCCATTTTTGTCTGGGGCAGTATCATCACTGTTTTTATGCTTTCACTGTCCATTGGTTATTTGTGTGGTGGCAAACTTTCCCTGCTTAAACCAAATCTGAAACTTTATGGCAGTTTTTTTGCCGGGGCCGCAGTGCTTCTATTGCCGCTTGTTTTTGCTGGCAACCAAATCATGGAAGCCATATTTCTTCGCATTGAAGATCCGCGCTATGGCTCGCTAGTGGTTTCAATGCTGCTATTTTTTCTGCCCACCGCCGTGATGGGCATGATAGCGCCATACTCTGTGCGTTTGCTGGTCAGCTCGACCCATGGCAGCGGTCATGTCGCCGGTAAACTCTATTTTATTTCTACTCTGGGCAGTGCCTTGGGCACCCTGGCAACATCTTTTTATCTTGTACTGTGGTTTGAAGTGAACCAGATTCTGATTACCATGTGTCTGGTTCTGTTATGCACAGGCTTTATTGCTATTATTGCTGACTTAAAGGGCAACGATATCTAACTCATGCAAACCTCGGAAAATACAATAGTCCGCAAGCAACTTGCCTGGAGAAATTTCAAGACAGAAATTCTGGTAGTGCTAGCCATCGCACTCATTATTTTTGCTAAAGACATGCTGGCCCAAAATGGCATTCGTTATATTCACCAGGAACGCTCACTGTACCGCAATATTCTGGTGACTGAAGACACACAACGACGCTGCCTGCGCTTCACCATTACCAGTCGTTCAGGTCAAAATCAAAGTTGTCGGTTTCTGGATCAGCCTCGTGAACTGGTTTTTCCTTACGCCAAGATGAGCCTGTCCAGTCTTCTGGTTCAGGACCAACCTCAACGCATTCTCATTGTCGGCCTTGGCGGCGGGACCTTATCGGATACCTACAGTCTGCTTTTTCCTGACACCGAAATTGTTATTTCTGAAATTGATGATGCCGTGGTCAGAGTCGCCAGTGAATATTTCGATTTTAAAGAAACTGACAAGATCAGCGTTGATGTTGGCGATGCCCGTGTTTTTATAAAACGTCAGGGTTTACGCGGAGAAAAATATGACCTGGTGATTCTTGATGCCTTTAACGGAGAATACATTCCGGAGCATTTAATGACCAAAGAATTTCTGGAAGAAGTTAAACGGCTACTTCCGGAAAACGGTATGGTACTCGCCAACACCTTTTCTACCAGCAGACTCTATGCCGCAGAATCAAATACCTATCGTGAAGTGTTCGGTGAATTTTTTAATATCCGCATGAATGGTACTGGCAACAGGGTTATTGTCGCGTCCATGCAACCACTGCCGGACCAGGAAACACTGGTATCTCGAGCACCTGCTATTCGTGAACGCCTGGAGCAATTCGGCATGGATATCACCGAATTTCCGAAACTCATGAGTACAGAGATTACCTGGGACACCAACCAGCGCATCCTTACCGATCAGTATTCTCCGGCAAACCTGCTGAACAATTAGTCTTCTGATTTTCGAATATAATAAACTTAATCAAATATTCACTTTTTGCGTTTGTCCGCATTACCCCATAGTGTCGCTACTGCCCTGTCACTGCCAAGCAGACCAACTATCATGCAGACTCCTCCCACCGCGAAGAAAACAATTATCGGCAGAAACGCCGAGGCATCGTTTTTGGCAAGAGAAAAAAATAAAGAGCCACCGGAAAGTCCAAGAAACAAAAGCCCAACAACCAGCAAGATTACACGACTGGATTGTTTGTACGCATAAGCGCCCTCGCCTTTTTCAAAACGATCAAGCACAAAACCAAAAATTTTGATAAAGATTGCTTTCAATAGTTTTCACCTTGCCTAAATAAAATAATCTTGAGGATCACCAGATTTTTACCCGCTCATCTGGTGCCAGATACAGGGCATCGCCCGGCTGAACATCGAAGGTTTCATACCAAAGATCAAAATTTCTGACTATGCCATTGGTGCGAGCTTCACTATGGGAATGGGGATCAGAGGTGATACGACTTTCAAGATTCTCATCTCTATATAGACGCGCCCAGACCTGGGCCCAGCCCATGAAAAAACGCTGATCACCGGTGAGGCCATCTATTACCGGAGCCACGCGTCCGTTAAGGGACATCTGGTAGGCTTTATAAGCCACCGCCAGGCCACTCAGATCGCCGATATTTTCTCCCAGGGTGAATTCACCATTCAGGAATTTTCCGGGAAGCACTTCAAACTGCTCATATTGATCGACCAGAGCGCTGGCCCGCGCGGTAAATGCTTCGACATCCTCTTCGGTCCACCAGTCACGCAAGTTGCCTTCACCATCATACTTGCGCCCCTGATCATCAAAACCATGACTGAATTCATGGCCGATAACTGCGCCAATCCCTCCGTAGTTCACGGCATCATCAGCGTCTACATTAAAAAATGGTGGCTGCAGGATTGCTGCCGGAAACACAATTTCATTCATTGGTGGGTTGTAATAGGCATTCACGGTATAAGGCGTCATAAACCATTCCGCCCGGTTAATCGGGCTGCCCAGTTTTTCCAGTTCCCTGTTGTGCTCCAGACGGCGTGAACGCAACATATTGCCAACAAGATCAAGGGGATCAGCACTTAGCCCAGAATAATCTTTCCATTCCTCAGGGTAGCCAATTTTGGTATTAAACTTAGCCAGCTTTTCCTGGGCCTGGCCCTTGGTCGCATCGGTCATCCACTCAAGTTCGTTAATACCGACCTGGAAGGCTCGGCGCAAATTTTCCACCAGCACATCCATCCGGGCCTTCGCTTCTTCCTGAAAATATTCATCAACATACAAACTGCCAACAACCTCTCCGAGAGCGCTGTCTACGACACCGACACCTCTTTTCCAGCGCGGGCGCATTTCTTCCAGCCCTCCCAACGTACGTCCTTCAAATTCAAACTGGGCCTGAACAAAATTATCACTCAGATAAGCCGCCAGAGAATCTACATATTTGAAACTACTGTAATCCTGCCACTGCTGCAGACTTGTATCATTCCAGATACGGTTCAAGCCTTCGATATAACTGGGCTGGCGAATAACATAAGTAGTTTCTGAAATTCCCAGAACCTCCATATAGCTTCCCCAATCCATGTCCGGTGAAAGACTATTCAGATCATCCAGAGTCACCTTGTTGTAAGTCAGCTCCTCTTGTCTGTTTTTCACCCTGTCCCAATGCTGCTCGGCAATAAGAAACTCAATAGCCAATACGGAATCGGCGGCCTCGCTTGCGCGCTCATAGCCAGCAAGCATCAGGGCAGTTTCGATATAGCTCTGGTAAGCAGCCCGGGCCTCTTCATGCGTTTGATCATCTTCACTCAGATACCAGTCACGATCTGGCAAACCCAGTCCCCATTGACTGAGATAACTGATGTATTGATCTGACTGCATGGCATCAACATCGATATAAACCCCGACAGGCATTTGTACACTGATATGATTCAGCTCTGCCATCTTCAACAACATTTCATCTTTACTGGAAACTTCTGCGATTTCAGCAAGTGTAGCTTGCAGCGGTTCGGCACCAATCGTATTTACAAGATCCTCGTCCATAAAGCTTGAAAAGAAACTGCCTACTTTTTGTGTTTCTGAACCCTCAGGCGCACCCAGGCCGGCCGCATTTTCAATGATAATACGCAGGTTAGCTTCTGCCTCATCGCTTAAAGCAGTAAAAGCACCATAGTTGGATTTATCGGAAGGAATTGGCGTATCACTGAGCCAGGATCCATTTACATAGCGATAAAAGTCATCGCCCGGAGCGATAGTGTCATCGAAATTTGCCCTGATAATGCCTGACCCCAATGTCGTTGGTAAGACAGCAGTAGAGCTGTCAGCAGCATCTTCAGAGGAACAAGCTATTAATGCGCTCAAGAAAATTAGCAAAACCGGTAATTTCATGATGATTTTGTCCATATCAGAGTCTCTTCAAAAAATTGTCAATTTATTAACAGGAAATAAGAGGAAGCTTGGATTAAGCAGTATATAGGTTCAACTTAAGTCAGTTCAAACTGCTCACCAGCTTTGCTGTCAGGGGAGCTCAGCACAATGTTGAAAAACTGACCAGTACAACTGATCTAATCGCTATAGAGCTGCGTAATTGCAATAACTCTATAGATAACGAAGGCATTTTTTTGTTTTTATTGTCCCCTTGATGGAGTTTTTTATGCCCTGTTCCCCAACAGGGCATTTTTTTGGGGAAATAATTGACTCCAGGCAGTCCTTGAAGAAAGTGATTAACTGTTCGGACGGGAAGTGTTGAAGAAATGTTTCCGGTAATGCTGCAACTCATCGATAGAATCCCGGATATCTTGCAGGGCCTGGTGTGTGGTTTCCTTTTTTAGCCCATCCGCAATATCAGGGCGCCAGCGCTTGGCCAGCTCCTTGATTGAGCTCACATCAAGATTACGATAATGGAAAAATTTTTCCAGTGTCGGCATATAGCGGGCCAGGAAACGTCTATCCTGACAGATACTGTTGCCACACATAGGAGAAAAACCCCGCTCGCAATACTGTGATAAAAACTGGATAGTTGCCTTTTCTGCTTCACTTTCGTTATTCATACTTAAACGAACACGTTCGATCAATCCGGATGCTCCATGATGACGTTGATTCCAGTCATCCATGCCCTCCATCACTGTTGCTGATTGATGTATGGCAAAGACGGGCCCCTCGGCGACAACCTGCAAATCAGTGTTGGTAATGATGGTTGCGATTTCGATGATTCGATCGTTTTCGGGGATCAAACCCGTCATTTCCAGATCAATCCAGATGAGATGCTGCTTTTTATCCATTATTTTCTTATTGCTACCGATAAATTGTTGAAGGATTGTAACAAAGGCACTGATAATATGCCTTATGAAAAAGAAGCAGCTCAACCGTCGCCAACTGTGGCGAATTCAGAAAATGCAGGATGCCTATACCGACAGAGCTGCCAAGAAGAAAGCCAGGCTTGAGGACTCACTCAATACAATGGCTCTTGGTGATGAACAAAAAGGCATTGTCATTTCCAACTTTGGCCAGCAACTGGATGTCGAAGCACTTGAAGGCCCAAACGAAGGCGATATTTTTCGCTGTTTCCAACGCTCCAATATAGATTCCCTGGTCACAGGTGATTATGTCATCTGGCAAGGTGGCGATCCGGTAGGCGTCATTATTGCCGTTCTGCCCAGAGAGAATTTTCTTGAACGCCCCTCCAGTTTAGGGGAGATGCGACCTGTCGCCGCCAATATCGACCAGACCATAATTGTTATTGCCCCTGTCCCGCAACCCTTTGCCAATCTGATTGATCGTTATCTGGTGGCAGCAGAGCAGTACCACCTTGCTCCTGTCATCCTGATGAACAAATCTGATCTAGTGGACGAAGACAATCGGCAGGCAATGCATGACTTATTAGCAATCTATCAGGAGATCGGCTATCCCGTGCTAACAGTTTCCTCAAAAACCGGCGCAGGTATGGAAAATCTCAAAGTTTTGCTGGATGACAAAACATCTGTTTTTGTCGGACAATCCGGTGTCGGCAAATCGGCACTGATCAACACGCTGCTTCCTGATGCCAATACCCAGGTGGGTGAATTATCAGAAGCCAGACATAAAGGGAAACACACGACTACCTCAGCGCGCCTGTATCATTTTTCTACGGGTGGCGACCTAATCGACTCACCTGGAATTCGGGAGTTTCATCTGGAGCATCTGGACCATGACACCTTGTTAAACGGCTTCATTGAATTTCGCCCTTTCCTGGGACAATGTAAGTTTCGCGATTGCCGACATGACCAGGAACCCGGCTGTAGTCTGAAACAGGCGGTCGAAGCAGGTCAGATAAATGCCAAGCGCATGGATAGCTACCGACAGATTCATCAGACCCTGGACAATTAAAACATTATGGGCATTACCATTACGTCGATTTCACCACTGCTTCACCATTGCCGGTGGAATCAGTTAAAATCAGCCTTCGCCCCTGCACAGTTTAAGAATCACTTTCCCGGAAAACCCTATCTCATGTCTTTAGCTCTTGATCTTATTATCGAACCGGAAACGCTTGCAGCGGCTCTTGGTGATGACAATCTTTTGATTGTGGATGTCAGCTCTGCCAATACTTATGCGCAAGTGCATGTGCCAGGCGCTATCCATATTAATCCTTCTGAACTTGTCTGCGGTTTACCGCCAGCACCTGGCAAAATGCCTGATAAGGATAAACTTGAAAGCCTTTTTTCACGTATTGGCTATTCCCCGGAAAAACATATCGTTGTTTATGATGATGAAGGTGGTGGCTGGGCCGGGCGCTTTATCTGGACTCTTGATCTCATTAACCATAAACATTATTCCTACCTCAATGGCGGCATTCATGCCTGGGCCAAGGAAAATCATCCGCTGGACAATCAGCCGGTGTCAGCTACGCCCACGCAAGTGACTCTTACTCTGGATAAATCATTCAACGCCGAGCTTGAAGAAGTTCTCGCCTCCCTGGATGATGAGCAAACCAGAATATGGGATGCGCGCAGCCATGAAGAATTTATTGGCACCAAATTATCCTCTGCTCGCGGCGGCCACATCCCCGGGGCAGTCAATCTTGACTGGCTGGAGACCATGGACAGATCCCGCAATCTGAGATTGCTCCCTCTACCGATGCTAAAGCAGATGCTTGAAGAGCGGGGTATACGATCAGGTGACAGGATCATTACTCATTGCCAAACACATCACCGTTCCGGTCTCACCTATCTAATCGCCAAGGCACTGGGTTTTCAGGTGAAAGCCTATGATGGTTCCTGGTCAGAATGGGGCAATTTGCCTGACACCCCGATAGAAACAAACTAAAGCTGATTGTTCGCAGCAGGCCATTACAAAAAATATGAAATCCCTGTTTATTTTCTTTCAACACCTGGCCCCCCAGCACCTGCTTTCGCGCCTGGCAGGGAAACTGGCTGATGCATCTACCCCCGCCCTGAAAAATTTCATGATCAGAAAATTCGTTAAGCGCTATGGAGTCAATATGGCGGAAGCCATAAACTCAGAGGCCGAAGACTTTGCTACCTTTAATGACTTTTTTACGCGTGCTTTAAAACCCGGCACAAGAGAGGTGCATTCGGCTCCGGATTCTTTGGTCAGTCCGGCAGACGGCATCATCAGTGCAGCAGGGAATATCACTGGCGATCAATTATTTCAGGCCAAGGGAAAGAGTTTTTCATTGGCCGCCTTGCTTGGTGGTGACAGCGACACTGCAAGCTCATTTCTGGACGGGTCATTTGTCACAGTTTATCTTTCGCCCAAAGATTATCATCGCGTACATATGCCTTGCGCCGGCATATTAAAAAAAATGATTTACGTACCTGGAAAACTTTTTTCAGTAAACCAGACTACCAGTGAGAGAATTGACGATCTGTTTGCCCGTAACGAACGTGCAGTATGTCTGTTTGATACTGATGCAGGCCCTATGGCGATGATTCTTGTCGGTGCCATGATTGTTGCTGGCATAGAAACAGTATGGTCTGGTCAGGTAGCCCCTGCACCACATGGTCTCTGCACAAGCGATTATGCAAACCAGCACCCTGCGATTCAGCTGGCCAAAGGGGAAGAAATGGGACGGTTTAAGTTGGGTTCAACAGTAATTTTACTGACAGGCCCGGGAGCAGTTAATTGGTTACAGGACGTAGATGAAAATTTTGCTGTGAAAATGGGCGAACAAATTGGCGATATAAAAAAATAGCTTTATCCAACCGCGAACTATTCTTTCCAGGGATCGTGCTTCTTGCTTGAAATCTCTGAAGCAGATTCAGATAGTTTTTCACCATTCTCTTTTCTTTCTCTTCCTTCTTCTCCCCTTTCTTCTCTTCCTTCGCCTATTACTTTGTCATCTCTTTCCTCATGCATGCCTTCCATAGCAAACTCATTATCCGCTTTTAGTTTTTTCCTGATGACCAGAGTCTTTGCAATCTTGTCATGAAAACCCTGTTTTCTTTTATCAATACCTACCCAGAGAAGACCGAGAAATAACGGGATAATTGATACATAGTAACCCAGATAACGAAGTACCAGGCGTCCAAAAGGCGGGTGCTGCAGTGTCTTTTCATCAACGATATAAATATCCATCATGATCTTTCCTGGCGTCGCCGAACGGTATTGCCAGAAAACCACAATGACGATCAAGGGCAAGCCATAGTTGATAAAGTCATAAACCAGACCTGGTGACTCAGTAGTAAACAGTATGCCGGGGCCGTAGAAAACCAACAGCAAGGGAACGATGATCATCAGCAAAAAAATAGAATCCAGAATAGACGCCAATACACGAATCCAGAATCCGGCATATTCAATGTCAGATTCCTGAAAAGTATCAGCAGTGTTTTCTTTGGCGGTTGATTCCATAAGCTTAAGTCCTGTTTTTTACCAGACTATTTTATCTTAGCACGGCTATAAAAAATCGCTTCTCAAGCACCTTGCTGCTGGAATACAGCTCAGGCGATATCGACAGGAAAAGAAATGACTTCGCGGATATTATTACTACTGGTTTTTATCATCAGCAAACGATCCACGCCCATGGCGACTCCGGCGCAGTCTGGCAAGCCATGGGCCAGTGCAGCAATAAAATTTTCATCCAGAGGATATTGCGGCAAGCCATTTGAATGGCGCACAGACAGGTCTTTCTCAAAACGCTGGCGCTGCTCTTCTGGATCTGTCAACTCATCATAGCCATTTGCCAACTCCATACCATGCGCGACCAGCTCAAAACGTAAAGCTACCAGCTGCCCCTGCTCATTTTCTGCCAGCTTCGCCAATGCAGCCTGGGATGGTGGGTAATGAGTAATAAAAACAGGCGCCTTTAAGTGCGGCTCGATACAGTGGCTAAATAATAAATCCAGCCATTGATCAGAATCATCACTATCAAAACTCACCTCCAGTTTTGCTCTGGCGACCTGCTTCAAAGCAGCAAGGGAACTAGCCAAAGGATCAATATCAAGGTAACGAAAGAACAGTTCAGAGTATGTAAGACGCTCAGCTTTACCCAGGCCAAGCACCAGACTTGCCAGTTCTTCCACTTCATCCATTAGCTGGGTAAGTGAATATCCTGGTCGGTACCATTCCAGCATGGTGAATTCAGGATTATGTTTATTGCCTGCCTCACCATTGCGAAAAGATTTTGCCAATTGGTAAATTGGTCCGCTACCTGAAGCTAAAAGACGCTTCATGGCAAATTCGGGAGAGGTCTGCAGGTAACGAGTTTGCCCTTCACTGCCGTTACCCTGAAGCGTGGTAAGCAGGGAATCCAGAGTCAGGTCGGTACCAGCTGCAGCGGACAGAATGGGGGTTTCTACTTCCAGCACTTGCCGATCATGGAAAAACCGGCGAATTTGACCGAGCAAGGCTGCCCGGGCCTCAAGCATGTGCTTGTCAGATGTTGGCTGCCAGTTCTGGCGATCCATTATAAATTCCCGGTATCAGCAGCTGCGTCGATTGCAAAACTATATAGCGGCTTATTGTTTAACCCGGTTCTGGTATTCACCGGTTCTGGTATCAATTCGCAGGATATCGCCAATTTCTATGAATAAAGGTACCTTAACCTGAGCCCCTGTACTCAGTATTGCTGGCTTGGTGCCGCCCTGGGCTGTATCACCTTTCAGACCTGGATCTGTATCAGTGACTTCCAGCTCAACAAAATTGGCCGGAGCGACCGAAATTGGTGACTCATTCCAGGAAATAATCGTACAAACATCCTGTTCCTTCATCCAGTTAAGGGCACCTTCAACGGCACTTCTGTCTGCAGCTACCTGTTCAAAGCTGCCATCGGTTTTCATGAAATGCCAGAACTCGCCATCAGCATAAAGATATTCCATATCTGTTTCCTGAACATCTGCACCCTCCAGGGACTCCCCGGATTTAAAGGTGCGCTCCAGAACACGGCCGTTTATCAGGTTACGAATTTTTACCCGATTAAACGCCTGCCCTTTACCGGGCTTAACAAATTCATTTTCAATAATTGAACAGGGGTCGCCGTCCAACATTATTTTCAGACCGGATTTAAATTCATTAGTTGAATAGGTAGCCATTGTTAACCTCAGCCATCTGCCAGAAAAGTTCGGCATGATACCTGTGACAGGCCAAGAGTGCTACTATTCGAGGTGATCTGGACCAGCACCTGCGGTCATAAAAATACCTGAATACAAACGGAAATCACCTATTGTCACACCTCGCATTACAGCAACAATCAAGCTGGCAGGAAGTTTTGGCCAGTACTATCACTGATACCGCCGAACTCTGCCGCCTGCTTGATCTTGATCTGGCCTGCCTGCCCGAAGGGCATCCCATGCTCCAACAATTTCCTCTACGCGTCCCTACTCCCTATCTCGGCCGCATGGAAAAAGGCAATCCCTTTGACCCGCTTTTAATGCAGGTCTTTCCCGCCCACGCGGAAAGCCTTGAGCACCCCGGTTATTCAGCAGATCCCTTGCAAGAAAGCGCTGCCAATCCAAAACCGGGGATTCTGCACAAATATGAAGGCCGGGCTCTGCTTCTGGTTACCTCCAGCTGCGCCATTCATTGCCGATATTGTTTCAGACGCCATTTCCCGTACCAGGATAATCTCCCGGGTAAGCAACACTGGCAGGAAAGTCTGGCCTATCTGGCAGAAGATAAAAGTATCAGCGAGGTGATTTTTAGTGGTGGCGATCCATTAAGCCTGCCTGATAAGTATCTGGACTGGTTTTTTGAAGAACTGGCGAAAATACCGCATATTCATCGCATACGACTCCACACTCGTCTGCCCATTATGATTCCTCAACGCATCACCAGTGCACTCTGCCAGCTACTGGCAAATCCCCGATTTCAGACTATTCTGGTATTACACAGTAATCATGCTCAGGAGTTTGATCAGGAAGTTGATCGGGCCTGCGAAAGTTTACGCAAGGCCGGAATAGTGCTACTTAATCAGAGTGTTCTGCTAAAAGGCATCAATGATTCCTGTGAAGCGCTTAAGGCATTGAGCGAGAGATTATTTCAGGCAGGCATCCTGCCCTATTACCTGCATTTACTGGACAGGGTGAGTGGTGCTGCCCATTTTGAGGTGAGCGAAGAAAAAGCCAGGGCACTGGTTGCAGCTTTACAAAAAAGCCTTTCAGGATATCTGGTACCGAAACTGGTGAGGGAAAACCCCGGCGAAAGCTCAAAAACACCCATTGGCTAGTTGCTGGCATTACTTCTGCCAATCCGGGATCAGCAAGTTGATTAAATCCACATACATAGTCTCCAATAAATGAGCAGCTTTACTGTTTTCCCAAGCAAGAAAAAATTTCTCCTGACGCATAAATAATTTGCTGTCGAGGGATAGCCTAGGGCTTTTTTCTTCCTGAAGAGATAAACTATATAAAAATATTTTAAAGATCGGGTTTAAGCCTTGCCTAAAGAAAAAAATCCAAATCAAAGCAAGCCTGTGAATCAGTATTTGCAGATAAGTAAGACTTTGCAAACTCGACATAAGTTAGCCCTCAGCTTTTCCCTTCTGTTACTGGTCGTCAGTTCTGCATTCTGGCTGCTGTTTCAAAACGAACTAAATCGTTCACTTAGTGAGCACAGTGATTTGCTTGGCGCTTCACTTGCTGAACAAACTGCCGCTTCCGTCATGGAGCTGGTATTGGTTAATGACCCCCTTGGCTTGAATGTCGCACTCTCGCAACTGGTCAGGGATAACAATATTGTGTATGCCAGCGTCTTTGATGTAGATGGCAAACAACTGGCAAGTGCAGGACAAACTTCTTTGGGTGTACGCAGTACCGGCAATGCCAATCTGTCTGCAACGCTGCAACCAGGGCTCTATGTTGCAGATATTATCGTTCAGGATGCTATCGCCGGGTCTATTCAGCTGGAATTAGACTCCAGTGCAATTTCTTCATTTCAATCAAGGATGCGCAATCTTTTCCTGCTGGTCCTGGTGATATCCCTGATTCTTGTCGTCACCACGGCATTTGCTCTCTCTGGAGACATCACTTCCCCTTTAAGAGCGCTGTTAGAGTCAATAACTGATAAAACAGGGTTTCTTGATCAGCCGGCAAGCACAAACGACAACAATGAAACCGCTCAACTTCAAATGGCAGTAGACAATCTGCTTGCACGCTTTGAGGAAATGGAAGGACAGTTGCTGGAAACCGGTATCTGGCAAAGTTCAGGGCAAGAAGACAACAGTGAGCCTAGCCGACTTGCCGCCAGCATCCTCATTATCAAGGTTGTGAATATCAATACCGCGATTGAAATGCTGCATCCTCCCACTCTGGCCAAGCTTTTACGTGAATATATTTTTTATCTTAACCAGGCAGCGCACTTATATGGTGGAAAACTCCAGCGCCTTAGCGGGGATTCGCTGTTGTTGTGCTTTGATAGTCTAAATTGCGATGACAAGCACAGCATTAATGCACTTCATTGCGCAGGGCTGTTTCAATCAATTATGAACCGAATTAATAACAGTCACAGAAAAAACGGTGAACAGGTCCTGGAATTTAGAATGGCGATTCACAGCGGTGATGTTTTTTACGCTCCCGGGCTGCTAAATGCCGAACAGGATACAGATAGCGTGCTGGGAAAAACTGTTGATATCGCCTTTTTCCTTTGCAAACAAAGTAAACCTAACGAAGTATTAATTAGTGATTCAGCCTGGTCACAGGCAAGAACCTTTGAGGAATTTTCAACAGCCGGGCAACATGAAGTTAGCATGCCCGCAGACAATGTGTCTTTTATGGCTTATATTCTGTCAGACAATTTTGCCGGTGACATAGAGTTGATCGGCAAACAGTGTGAACACATACTTGGCGCGGGGACTCATTCAGGGCAATAGAAGAGTTCTGTGTTATTGGTCAGCGAAATGTATAAAGGATTATATCTGTCGTCAGCAAGAATATGCTGCACGCGCGATTCAGGATAAAATCATGGACGATCATATAAATGTAGGACACCCCTTTTATTTTCCTACCCAGGTAGTCATGGTTGATGATGATCCCGACTTTCTTGATGGGGTCAGTCTGATGCTTGATAAGAACCTGAGTTATCGCCTTTTTCAATCAGCATCTGAAGCGCTGGACTATGTGAACAAATCTCACCAGCAAGTAAGTCTCCTGGAACGATGCTACAGCAATTATAAAACCGGGCCTCAGGAGTCAGACTCCCTTTCCCATGTCGATATCGGCAAGCTTCATAAAGAAATATTCAACAGTGCTCGTTTCCAGACAAGTGCCACTGTCGTTGTTGATTATTCGATGCCAGAAATGAATGGGTTGGAGTTTTTAATGGGACTGAAAAATCCATTTATCAAAAAAGTATTGCTTACCGGGCAAGCAGATATGGAGTTGGCGATAAAAGCATTTAATAAGCAGCTCATTGATCAGTATATTGATAAACATGATCCACGCCTGAAACAAATTTTAAATTCCACTATCTCTGTTTTTTCTGAACAGTATTTTCGCAGCAGCTACAAGCTGATAACCGACCCAATCATCGCCAATAATCATGATGCATTTCTTGTTGATGCCAGATTTCAGGAATATTTCCGCGACATCCGGCTAAAAACAGACTGTGTAGAATATTATATGATTGATCACCCTCAGGCTGGCTACCTGATGCTGGATGCTCACGGAAAACGCCGTGTAATGCTTATTTATAGCGAGAAGGCCCTTGCAAATCATGCTCAGCATTTAAAGGAAATGAATGCTTCAGAAAATTTAATTCGGGAAGTCAGTCGCGGAGAAAGCATTCCGACCTTTGATGTGATGGATGAAGGCCTGAACGCCGATCATTCATTCATCAAAATTTCGGAAAAACATTATCATCCTGGTATAAAAGTTAGCTCGGTGAAAAATTATTTCGTCACCCTTTTAAGCGAAGAAAATCTGCCTGATATCTATAAGGGCAATATCATTCCATATGCAGATTTTCTGGAAAACAACTCCCTGAACCGCGAAATTCTGCACTAGAGTGCATTAATTACAATCAGGAAAAATTGGAGAAATTAAATTATTGATACTGATAAAAGACTTTTCAGGTAGCTGGTAAGGTAATAGTGAATTCTGCAAACTCGCCACATTCAGAATCACATGTAATATCCCCACCAAAACTTTTGATGGTGCGTCTGCAAAAAGCCAGACCTACACCAGTGCCCTTCTCCCGGGTTGAAAAAAATCCATCAAATATACGACTTATATTGTTCTTATCTATTCCTTCCCCACCATCTCTGAAAACAATCTCATTGACACCTACACCTTGTTTCAGCTGAATACTGATTTTTCCTTTTAACGCAGAGTTAATTGAATAAAGGGCATTTTTTAGCAGGTTAAACAACACGTAAATAAACAGATTATCCAAACCCAGGAAATAAAAATCGTTATCCATATCCAATATCACTTTTTCTCGCTCCCCCCTTTTAAAGGGATAGCGATCCAATGCCTGCTCGACACAATCTTTCGCTGAATAGATACCAAACTGACCCTTGTCTATCGTATTGTCACGTAGATTCATCAACAACATATCGATTACAGAATTGGCCTGATCAATCATCAATGTAATTCTTTCCGGCGTATTTTCCAGTGCCCCTAGGTGCTCTGAACGTATTACTGGAACACTCTCTGGATTTTCATTAATACTCTTTCTATAAACCTCAAGCAAGACCGGCAAGTATGTTTGTATTCCATCCATACTTGCCCTGACGCCGGATAAAGGTGTACGCATCTCATGGGCAATATTTGCACTTAAACCCTGCATGACATGCATTTTTTCTGCATAACCCAATTCTTTCTGATGCATGATTTCTTCAAAATTCTTGTCCTGATCAAGTATTGCAGTAAGTTGTCCGGCAAAATAATCCAGGATTCTGAATTCATAATCTTTGACAGTATGCTCAAGATTCCCGAGCATCAACAACATCTGGTTAACCACGAAATAATGCTCGGGAATAAAGCCTATTCCAAGACTCCATTTCAATGCTTCGCTATTTACAGGTGTACGCAGAAAAATGTATCTACACTTAAATGATAATGCTTTTGAAAAAACCGGAGAACATAATAGAGGAGAGCGAATTTTTGGGTATTGCTTGAGAACACCCAGCTCTCTGATTGAAAGCAGTTTTTGTTTATTGCCTGCTTGCGCAAGCCAATCGCGAGTGGCATCAAGGTTATCTTTATTATTTAGTTTCGATGAAGAAAAATGAGTGGCAAGATTGCCTGGATTATTTGCCGATATAATAAACGCCCAGCAAAAACCAATAACGACATCACCTTTATAAACCAGACTTATCAGGTTTATTTTATCTTCATCTTCCTTAAAACTTTTTACCAGTTCTTCTCGTGCCGACTCCATCGTCCAGTTTTCATACCACCTTTCACGGGCCAGCTTTGCATAACATTCAGCCATAGCCGTCAAGGTGGCATCATCAAGCTGGCTGACTTCTTCACCGACATACAGAGCAATACGAAATTCACTGCCCGCCAAACGAGACAATAATTTATTGAGCCTGGACAGATTCAGAGTAGCTTTAGGAGGTAAATTATTTTGTGTAGATGATGAGCCGCTATCCCTGCCATTACTTTCCTGCAAGGGTTTTTCGGACTCCAGTTGAGTTTTGTTTACTTTTTCTTCAGCATCAGCCATGAAGAACCGGCCCTAAAAGCAAGCAAAAGCAACATTTGCTAGCCCTAATTTTTAAATCGAGGATCAAGGATACTCAAAACCGGCGTAATTAGCCAAAATCCCGGATTTAAAGCGGTTTTACTTATCCTGTACTTCTACCCTGTCAACTTTCTGGAAGCCCCGAGGCAGCTTGTTACCTCGACGACCTCTTTCACCGCGATAATGCTCAAGGTCTGACATCGGCAAGTTGATATATCGCTTTCCTGAATGGATAGTCAATATCTGCCCTTCCCGGAGCACAGTAACCGCGACTACAAACTCAAGTCTTTCTGCCACTCTGGCTGAAGGAATATTGATTATCTTGTTCCCTTTACCCTTCGCCAGTTCAGGCAACTGCGACAGCTTGAACATCAGCATTCGGCCTTCATTAGTGATACTTACCACCTCACAGTTCTCCAGATCATTTACTGGCGAAGGTGATAATACTTTTGCGCCCTTAGGCAAAGACAGTACCGCTTTGCCAGCTTTATTTTTGCTCACCAGGTTTTCCAGCTTGGTAATAAAGCCATAGCCTGCGTCAGAAGCAACCAGGCAAAGCTCTTCACCTGCCCCAATGATCAGACCTTCAAAACTTGCCCCTGAAGGCGGTTTTACCTTGCCAGATAAAGGCTCGCCCATCCCTCTGGCAGAAGGCAGAGTATGAGCCGGCAAGGTGTAAGCTCGCCCGGTGGAATCGAGGAACATGGCATTCTGGTTACTTTTTCCGCGGGCACTAAGTTTAAGTTTGTCGCCAGATTTATAAGCAAGCGTAGACGCATCAACTTCATGACCTTTTGCAGCACGTATCCAGCCGCCTTCAGACAGGATTACCGTCACTGGTTCGGTTGAAATCAGCTCTTCTTCCTTGAATGCCTGCGCTTCTTCCCTGACAACCAATTCAGATCTACGCTCATCACCATAGGTTTCTGCATCTTCCTTGATTTCGTTTTTGATCAAGGTCTTCAGCCTGGCTTTTGAACCCAGCAAGGCTTCCAGTGTTATTCTTTCCTCAGCCAGTTCTTTCTGCTCACCCTTGATTTTCATTTCTTCGAGTTTGGCAAGGTTACGCAACCTTAAATCCAGAATGGCTTCAGCCTGTCGATCACTTAATTTAAAGCGTTTGATTAATTCCTGTTTCGGCTTGTCTTCATGCCGAATTATTTCTATGACTTCATCGATATTCAGGAATGCAATGAGCAAGGCATCAAGGATATGCAAACGATCCTTGATTTTATCCAGGCGGTATTGCAGACGACGAGTGACTGTTGTCGTCCTGAATTCAAGCCACTCTTTCAACAGGATAGCAAGGCCTTTCACCTGGGGCCGACCATTGATGCCGATCATGTTGAAATTAACCCGATAACTTTTTTCCAGGTCTGTAGTGGAAAATAGATGCGCCATTACAGCATCTGTATCGATACGATTGGAACGGGGAACAATCACGATACGCGTCGGATTTTCATGATCAGATTCATCCCTGAGATCGACAATCATGGGCAGCTTTTTCTTTTGCATTTGAGCTGCAATTTGTTCAAGGATCTTGGTACCTGACACCTGATATGGCAGGGCATTAATGACAATGTCGCCACTTTCCATACTGTAAACAGCACGGCTTTTAATCATCCCGCGTCCGGTTTCATAAAGTTCGAGTATTTCTTCTTTCGACGTAATTATTTCAGCACTGGTAGGATAATCAGGCCCCTGAACGAACTTACACAAATCTTTAACCGTCGCTTTAGGATTGTCCAGCATATGGATGCAGGCCTTGGCGACTTCCCTTAAATTATGCGGTGGAATATCAGTGGCCATTCCTACGGCGATACCGCTACCGCCGTTCAACAACAAATTAGGCAGGCGTGCCGGCAAAATGATTGGTTCTTCCAACTCACCGTCAAAATTCAGCTTCCAGTCTACGGTATCTTGCCCAAGCTCCGTCAACAGCACATCGGCATAAGCACGCATTTTGGATTCTGTATAACGCATGGCAGCAAATGACTTGGGATCATCCGGAGAGCCCCAGTTTCCTTGTCCATCAATAATGGGATAACGATAGGAAAATGGCTGTGCCATCAAGACCATGGCTTCATAACAGGCTGAATCACCGTGAGGATGATATTTACCGATTACATCACCAATCGTACGTGCGGATTTTTTATATTTAGCGCTAGACTTCAGACCTAGTTCGGACATGGCATAAACTATCCGGCGCTGCACCGGTTTTAGCCCGTCACCGATATGCGGCAGTGCCCTGTCATTAATGACATACATGGAATAATTGAGATAAGATTGCTCAACAAACTGACGCATTGCCATCTGTTCATTGCCGTCTTCATTCAGGGTGATCATGTTGTCTGACATATACTTTTCCAGCTTTCTATAATATTTTTTAATTCAATTAAATTTTTAGTCTCAAGTCTCAAGCGGCGCCTTTCAGGCACCATGTCGGATGACGGCCTGCGGCCTTATCCGACCCACCATTCTTTCCTTTTTTATCTGGTATTCATTCGGGGTTGAAACCCCTCCTACATACTTTCCACTTGTAACTAGTAACTTGCAACTAAATTTCTGCCAGGTTGCCGTACTTCTCCAGCCATATTTTTCGGTCCGGTGATCTCTTCTTTGCCAGCAACATATCCATCAGTTCCTGAGTCTTTTTCACCTCATCAACATTCAGCTGTACCAGACGGCGGGTATCCTTGTTCATGGTCGTCTCCCTGAGTTGCAGGGGATTCATTTCACCCAGTCCCTTAAAGCGCTGAACATTGGGTTTGCCTTTCTTGTTTTCCGCGGCAATGCGATCAAGCACACCATTTTTTTCATCTTCATCCAGCGCATAGAACACTTCCTTCCCTACATCAATGCGATATAAAGGCGGCATTGCCACATAAATATGACCCGCATCAACGACGGCCGAGAAATGTTTTACAAATAACGCACTAAGCAAAGTAGCGATGTGTAAACCATCAGAATCCGCATCAGCAAGGATGCAAATCTTACCGTATCGTAAGCCCGTTAAATCTGTCGAAGCAGGATCTACACCCATGGCAACGGAAATATCATGAACTTCCTGGGACGCGAGAATTTCTTCAGAGTCCACTTCCCAGGTATTAAGAATTTTCCCCCGTAGCGGCATCACTGCCTGAGTCTGCCTGTCTCTTGCCTGCTTTGCGGAACCACCTGCAGAGTCACCCTCTACCAGAAATAACTCACCCGTTTCCACATCCTGGGTGGAACAATCTGCAAGTTTGCCAGGCAATGCCGGGCCGGAAGTAATTTTCTTGCGCGCAACTTTTTTTCCTTCACGTAATCGACTCTGCGCATTGTTAATACACATCTCGGCAATTTGCACTGCTTCATCGGTATGCTGATTGAGCCACAAGCCAAAGGAGTCTTTGACAACTCCGGAGATAAATACTGCACTCTGGCGGGAAGATAGTTTTTCCTTGGTCTGGCCGGCAAATTGCGGGTCTGACATTTTCGCGGAAAGAATATAGCAACAGCGTTCCCAAATATCTTCGGAACTCAGCTTCACACCTCTTGGCAACAAATTACGATATTCACAAAACTCACGGATAGCTTCCAGCATCCCTGTTCTGAAGCCATTAGTGTGAGTACCACCCAGAAGTGTGGGAATCAGATTGACGTAACTTTCAGCAATTAATTCCCCACCTTCGGGCAACCACAAAACCGCCCAGTCTACTGCTTCATCATTGCCTTGCATGGAACCGACAAAGGGTTCTGCCGGAATACTCTCATAGCCCTTGGTAGACTGTATTAAATAATCGGTGAGCCCGTCTTCATAACACCATTCTTCACTTTGGGCTTTATCTTCCTTAACTGTCTTATCGTCGAAAATCACATGCAAACCAGGGCAAAGAACCGCTTTGGCACGCAAGACATGAATCAGTCGGGGGATAGAAATATTTGCTGAGTCAAAATATTTTTCATTCGGGGTAAATTTGATTGTCGTTCCGGTATTACGCTGGCCTACCTTGTCGATTACTTTCAGGTCACTCAGCTTTTCACCATCGGCAAACGTCATGTTATGTAATTTGCCATCACGCTTGACCAGCACCTCTAATTGGCTGGAAAGAGCATTGACTACTGAGACCCCTACCCCATGAAGGCCCCCGGAAAACTTGTAATTATCATTATTAAATTTCCCGCCTGCATGAAGCCGACAAAGAATTAGCTCAACACCCGATACTTTTTCTTCGGGGTGCATATCAACGGGCATACCTCGGCCATCATCAGTGACTTCAATGCTGCCATCTTTATTCAGGGTAACTTTAATACTGCTGGCATGTCCTGCAAGCGCTTCATCAACACTATTGTCGACCACTTCCTGGATCAGGTGATTAGGCCGGGTTGTATCTGTATACATCCCTGGGCGACGCCTTACCGGATCAAGGCCGGTCAAGACTTCAATGGAATCAGAGGTATAGTCTTTGCTCATACTCAGGGTCATATCCTCGACCTTTGCGCTTTCATTAAAGGTCTATATTTTAAGTCGTTATCTTTTGGATTTATAAGCTAATAATTTCGGTTTTTTCAATTAAAATAATTTTGGTTTTTTCAATTAAAATAGTTTCGACTTTTTCAATTAAAATAGTGTCGACTTTTCAAATTAAATAGTACTAACGGCAGCTTTGCTTTTCGATGTCAGTGTCCCACTTTCTGCAAATTCCAGAATAGCCGGAATTATATTGTTAAAGCCTTCAAAACGGTGACTTCCGCCTTCCTGAACTATCTGAAGTGAATCAGCATAACGCTCTTCTGCCAGGTGGTAGTTCAGCACCTCATCCCCGGTCTGTACCAGAAGCAAGTAATTCTCTGGATACCTGAGGGGGTTGATATCCAGACTGTCCAGATAAACAGCGTAATCGAGCGTGAATTCATATTCCTCACCGCTATAATGATTTTTTTGCGGCCCCAGAAACCCTTCACCAAGATGCTTGACCGGAGACACTGCCGGATTAATCAAAGCTGCGCGACAGTGATATTTTTCAGCAAGGTAAGTGGCGTAATATCCCCCCAAAGAACTTCCCACCAACAAGTACAGGTTTTTGTCTGCCTCACCAATCAGTTTTTCAAGCTGGGCAATGGCTGCCTCGGGATCATGGGACAGTGAGGGAACTGCAATATCAAATGCATCCTCTCGCAGGCAAGCAGTAAGGAAATCTTGGGCTTTTTCAGAGTCAGGCGAGCTGTTAAATCCATCAATGTAAACTATAAGCGGCCGGCTCGATTTCATCGCTTAATTATACGATGGATCGTTCATTCTGGTGGTATGTAATTTGTTTTTTTTGAAAAAAAAAGAGGCAAATACCCAAGACCAAAGCTATCTCTCAATAACCTGTACTGGAGAAGTCTATGTTGTAGTTTTTTTCTTCCACCCTTTCAACCTTGGTCTTGATTCCGCCATCAGGCTCAAGCTCCAGCCAACGATACCCGGGATTAGCATTATCTATTTTAAATTCGTCATTGGTAGGATGAAACTGGATGCAGGTAGATGGGGTCGCCATAATCTTCACATCATTGCGTATGGCTTCAAACTCCTGGTGAATATGGCCGTAAAGGATCCCTTTCACATGAGAGTATTTATCCGTGATGGAAAATAGCTCATCACTGTTCTTCAGGCAATGCTGCTGCAACCATGCTGCCTTTACGGGAAGACAATTATGGTGCACACAAATAAGAACATTGGAGTTATTGCGTTCACTGTCAGCCAGCTCAAAGTCAAGATCCGCCAGCTCTTTCTGATCAAGCATGCCGTGAACCTGTCCCTCCACACTTGAATTGAGCATGATGATGCGCCAGTTGCCAAGAACGACAGATCGGCTCAAATGTATACTGTTTTGCTCCAGCACCTGCTGCATTTGACTGCGGATGTCATGGTTACCCGGAATCCACAACTGCGGGGCATCCATTACAGACATGGCATCAATAAAGTGGTGATAGGCTTCAATGCTCGAATCCTGGGTAAGATCGCCAGTGCAAAGAACGCAGTCGATATTATCCTGTTGCTGGATAGCCAGATTGACAACATCTTTCAGAGTTTCGTAGGTATTAAGACCATCAAATATGGTGCTGCTATCCGCAAATAAATGCGAATCGGTAATCTGCACCAAGCGAAAGCTCTGATCTTTATTTTTTTCCAGGACTTCAGCCAACTTAATCTACTCTCTCACTATTCCCGAGGACCTGTTAAGGGTAACCAGCTTGTCTACCTATAATCAGGCATCTTAAAACTGTTATGAACAGGTCAGTTTTTGCAACTGTAATTCGTCTGGGTTACTCAAGCCCTCATTAATGCACAGGTTTAACCATTCGGCCAGAAAAAGATTGAGCTGCTCTTTCTCATCACGTTGATACATATGGGGATTGGGTACTGAATAGACAGTTTTAAAGAATTTATGGTTTTGAAAGCTTGTCACTTCAGCTGTTTTTGCATCGTGGTAAACCCGGATTATCATTACTGGTGAGTTATAATGCGCGGGCGCGACATCCAATGCTCTTATTTTCTCAACGCCATTAATTCCCGATATATCTCTGGACAGACCTTCCTGTTTGATACAGATAGTACTGGTGTATTTAAATTCTTCCAGTACTTCCAGACTAACAGTAATTTGTGCCTTACCTGTTTTAGCACCCTGCTCTTTAGTCAGGCCGGGTAAGGCAAAAACCCGGCGATTTAATGATCGGGTATTGCCAAGTAATTTAAGCAAACGAATATAGTTGGCATCACATACTGCCATCTGCTCGCTTAAATCTATGGTATAGGCTCTTACTTTCATTTGGTTTTCATTTAGCTTTCATTTAGCTTTCATTTAGCATTCATTTAGCGATCATATCGTTTTCAGGGAGCTTTAATGTAATTCACGGATAAGAAAAATATAATCAGCTATCTTTTTGCTTGTTAAT
>JABIPQ010000052.1 GCA_018698975.1 Gammaproteobacteria bacterium | reverse complement strand
GCAAAGGTTTCCATCACCTGGTCACCTTCATGCAAACGCAACAAGCCGTTATCCACAAACACACAGGTGAGCTGATCGCCAATAGCCCGGTGCAACAGGGCTGCAACCACGGAGGAATCAACGCCGCCCGACAGACCTAAAAGTACCTTGTTCGTTCCTACCTGATTTTGAATAGTCCTGATGGCATCTTCAATAATATTTGCTGGTGTCCACAGACGGCCACACTGACATATTTCATGGACAAAACGATTGAGAATTTCCTGACCGGATTGAGTGTGGGTAACTTCTGGATGAAATTGCAGGCAATAAATTTTCCGACTCTCATCTGCAATGGCAGCGATAGGGGCGCTTTCGGAGGATGCAATTATTTTAAAGCCCTCTGGGGCCTGGGTCACTTTATCGCCATGGCTCATCCACACGTCATGGAAAAACACATTGCCTTCCTGGACCGAATGCTCCAGATCACTTAACAGGACACTGCCGCTTTGAATTTCAATTCGGGCATAACCGAATTCGGATTTAGCCGAGCCTTCTACCTGGCCACCCAGTTGCTGTGAGATGGTCTGCATACCATAGCAAATCCCCAGAATTGGTAAGCCGGCGTTCAGAATGTAATCGGGTACGCGTGGAGAATCTTCAAGGTTTGCCGATTCCGGGCTACCAGAAAGAATAACGCCCCTGGCATTGAATTCCTTAAAACTCTCTTCGGGAATGCCATAGTGGTGGATTTCACAATAAACCCCGGCCTCTCTGACACGGCGGGCAATTAACTGGGTGTATTGTGAACCAAAATCCAGAATCAGAATTTTGTCATCATGGATATTATTAGACATGCAATATTCCGTTAGAAAGATCCGCTTGAAAGGTTGCGCTTAAAATAGATTCGCTGACAGAAAGCAGAATACTAGCTGACGCGGTAATTTGGTGCTTCCTTGGTAATACTGACATCATGAACATGGCTTTCATTAATGCCTGCCCCGGTAATTCGCACAAATTCAGGCTTGCTCCGCATTTGCACCATATCAGCACAGCCGGTTAAGCCCATGCTTGATCGAATCCCGCCCAACAGCTGAAAGATAATGGCTGACATTGGCCCTTTATAAGGCACTCGGCCTTCAATCCCTTCAGGCACAAGTTTGCTGGCACCAGCGTCCAGGTTCTGAAAATAGCGATCACTGGAGCCATAGGAGTCTGACATTGCTCCCAAAGACCCCATCCCTCTATAGGCCTTGTAGGATCTGCCTTGATACAACTCTACTTCACCGGGTGCTTCTTCGGTGCCAGCTAACAGAGAACCGATCATAACCACGTGAGCACCTGCTGCGACGGCTTTAGCGATATCACCGGAAAAGCGAATACCACCGTCGGAGATAATGGTTATGTCAGTGTCTTTCAGGGCCGCTGCAACATTGGCAACTGCGGTGATCTGTGGAACTCCTACCCCGGTGACAATACGTGTGGTACATATTGATCCAGGACCAATACCCACTTTGACGGCATCAACACCGGCTTCTGCCAGTGCCACTGCACCCGCTGCTGTGGCAACATTGCCTCCGATTAATTGTAGATCCGGAAAGGCCTTTTTTATTCCCTTGATACGATTGATCACATCCTGGGAATGACCATGGGAGGTGTCTACGACGACAACATCAGCACCGGCATTCACCAGGGCTGCTACCCGCTGCTCTGTATCTTGCCCCGTGCCTACTGCTGCGCCTACACGTAACTGACCCAGCGCATCTTTGCAGGCATTGGGATGATCTTCGGATTTTCGAATATCCTTGAGTGTAACCAGACCTTTTAATTCAAAGTCATCATTTACCACCAGCACTTTTTCAATGCGGTGGTCATGCATTAGTACCTTGATCTCATCAAGGTCTGCGCCTTCCCTGACTGTTACCAGCCCTTCTTTGGGGGTCATGATCTTGTCAACGGTGGCTTCCAGATTATTCTCAAAACGGACATCTCGACTGGTAACGATACCGACCAGATCACGTGAACCTGCATCCTTGATCACCGGCAGCCCTGAAATGTGATGTTCCTGAGTCAATTCCAGCAATTTGCGCACAGTGGTATCAGGGGTAATACAGATAGGATCGGTGACTACACCGCTCTCATATTTCTTAACCGCTCGAACCTCACGCGCCTGCTGCTCAATACTCATACTCTTGTGAATAATGCCCATCCCCCCTTCTTGCGCCATGGCAATGGCAAGCCGGGATTCTGTGACGGTGTCCATAGCAGAAGACACCAAAGGTATATTCAGGGTAATGGTATTGGTCAGGTGGGTTTTCAGGTTCACCATGTTGGGCAGCACCTGAGAATGGGCGGGAACTAGAAGAACGTCGTCAAATGTTAAAGCTTCTTCAACAATGCGTAGCATATAATTTCCTGAAATCCCGTTGCGGGAAATCGCCTCATTATACTCTATCAGGGAAATTCAGGTAAATCCCTTCGTGGCCCTATATTGAAAATCTCTGCTGAAATAGACGGCAAAACGGCAATAAAGCGCTTATTAGCGTCTTTTCAGTCCCGGACGCCGCACTCTGTCCTCTGGCTCAATAATTTTCATCTCACCGAAAAGCCCGTTTTCCGTGGCTTCTGAGTCCAGGGAATTATCTTCAGAAGCATTGACTGAAAGCCCGGCAGCCTCATTTGGACCAGGTCTTTGAATTACCGTATATGAACCTGATTGCCCCGCATAATCCTGGCAAACCTGCTCGGCAATTTCGACTATCTGGTTTCGTGCTTCAGCAGAAAGTGCAGAATTAACTTCTTCACTAATGCGTAAGGCAATTTCTCTGCCTTGAAGATTACATAAACGGGCATCCGGGTTTTCTGCCCCAATGGCTATGCTATTCATTGCGATAGTACTTAAAAAAGTCAACGCAGCCGGCAATACAGGAAAAAATCGATTCATCATTTAGGCTCTTTTGTCAGTCTGGACTAGATTCACACCAACTATATTGTAGCCTAATCTTTTCAGAAAAAACCGTCTATCAAACACGGTGCAGCATCGAATGCTTCAGGTTATTATGATGCCGGATGAATGATCAACAATCAGAAACTGTCCTGAGTGTAAGTGAGCTCAATAGAGAGGCGCGTTACTTGCTGGAAGATAATTTCCCGGCAGTGCTCGTGGAAGGTGAAATTTCCAATATAGCCATGCCGGCTTCCGGCCACTGGTATCTCACCCTGAAGGACAACAACGCTCAGATTCGCTGTGCCATGTTTCGTAATCGAAATTTACGGGTGCGGTTCCGCCCCGGTGATGGCATGCAGGTATTGATTAAAGGCAAAATAAGCCTTTATGAAGGGCGCGGCGATTTTCAACTCATTGTTGAACAAATGGAGGAACGCGGTGATGGCGCCCTGCTCCGCGCTTTCGAACAGTTAAAGGCCAAACTCAAGCAGGAAGGTTTATTTGATGAAGGGCTGAAGAAAACATTACCAGTCTTACCAGCTCATATTGGGGTAATCACTTCCCCCACTGGCGCAGCTGTTAAAGACATCATCAGCACCTTGGGTAGACGCTTCCCGGCAATTACTGTAACTGTTATTCCTGTGACTGTTCAGGGAAATACTGCTGCCGCAGAAATGATAGCAGCGATAAAATTGGCTAATAAAAAGCAGGGATGCCTGTCTGATCTTGATGTGCTGGTTATTGGGCGTGGCGGCGGTTCACTGGAAGATCTCTGGAGCTTCAACGATGAAGCCCTGGCACGCGCCATTGCAGAGAGTGAATTACCTGTTATAAGCGCTGTTGGCCATGAAGTTGATTTTACCATTGCAGATTTTGTAGCCGACTTTCGGGCAGCCACTCCTACCGCTGCAGCAGAAATACTCAGCCCTGACAGACAAGAATACAGCGCTTTGTTTACTGCCTATAAAAGACAGCTATCCGCACAAATACTTAAGAGCTTAAGACAAAAGCAGCAGTCATTAATCTGGTTACGCAAGCAACTTAAGCACCCCGGAAGAAAACTTCTGGAACAAGCCCAGCGACTTGATGAAATTGAGGCTAGACTGCAACGAGGATTTAAAAACCTTCTTGACCGCAAGTACAGTACCCTCAAGGAATTACATCTTGGGATTCGTTCACATTCACCACAAAGACTGGTGAAAGAATACCGACAGGAAAGTATGAATATGGCATTGCGCCTTTCAAAGTCCATGCAACAAATTTTACATTTCAAAAAATCAAAGCTGAGTGAGAATAGCCATGCGCTTAATACTGTTAGTCCTCTCAACACATTAAGCAGAGGCTATTCAATTTCCTACACCAGCAATGACCAGGTCATCACTGATTACCAAAGCGTTAAGCCTGGTGATACAATTCGTTCCCGGCTTTTTAATGGAGAGATCATAAGTACTGTTAAAGAAACAGCTGCACTCGATCCCTCACAAGGAAAAGATTAAAAAAATTAACCTTGAATAATGATTTGTATCAATACTGAGTACTGATATATTTATTATCCTTTTTATTTAATTAGCTCTTAATTACTTCCTGCTTTGCCCTATCTTTACTCAACAAGCAGTTTTTAAAGATAATGTTAAAGCGTCGACTTAAGAGTCAATTTTACTTTCGGTAGTCATCCGTATGAGCAGTGAAGAAACACAAATAAAAGAAGTCCGCGGACTCAAGCTTTATAAGAAAAAACATAAAGTAATAAAAAAACTATTAAAGGACACCAGCACTCCTGAAATTCATGGCGATAAAGTCTGGTTTTCCAGCTACCTTATTATGGACTATCTGCTGAAAAACCCACCAAAGCTTAAATCACACATACTGGAAATAGGTAGCGGCTGGGGCATCCTTAGCATTTATTGCGCGAAAAAATATCAAGCGGATGTGGTCGCTGTAGACGCAGATAAAAATGTTTTCCCTTTTCTGGACATGCACGCCCAATTAAACGAAACAAAAGTCAGAAGTAAGGTTAGCCGTTATGAAAAGCTTAAAGGCAGCTTACTCGCTGAACAGGATTTGATTTTAGGCGGTGATATTTGTTTCTGGAATGAGCTAATTGCACCCCTTTACAAACTGATTAAGAAATCATTAAAAAATGGTGTGAAAACAATAATTATTGCAGATCCAGGAAGATCTCCTTTTCTGAAACTGGCCAAAAAATGCAAGAAAAAATTTAATGCCGAACTTATAGAAGTGAAGCTTAAAGACCCGGTTAAAGAAGAAGGTTATCTATTAATAATCAAAAACTGATTTATTTTACATCCAGTTAATTCTGTCACTACTTAATACGATAACGAGTTATGGCCATTAGCAAAGAACTGCCCAGTACAGATATTGAGTTAAGTAATCCTGAGTATTTCATTAACAGAGAACTCAGCGCACTTGAATTTAATCGTCGGGTATTGGCTCAGGCAAAAGATAAGTCCACTCCGCTACTTGAACGCCTTTTCTTTCTTTGTATTTCCAGCTCAAACATAGATGAATTTTTTGAAATACGCGTTGCCGGACTTAAACAGCAAGTCGCATTTGGTTCTGGACAAAGCGGATCTGACAAATTATCACCTTCAGAGCAATTACAGAAAATTTGCGAAGTAGCCCATGAAATAGTCGAAGAACAGTACAAGGTTCTCAATGACGATATTTTTCCTGGTTTGAAAAAAGCAGGTATCAACTGCCGCGACTGTCAAAACCTGAATCATAAGCAACTGGCCTGGATTAAAAATTATTTTAACCGGGAATTGCTTCCAATCCTAAGTCCAGTAGGGCTTGACCCCGCGCATCCCTTCCCACAAGTGTTGAATAAAAGTCTTAACTTTATTATTTCGCTGGAGGGTAAGGATGCCTTTGGCAGGAATTCAGGTATTGCGATTGTCCAGGCGCCAAGAGCCTTGCCAAGACTGATCGGTACCTCTTCAAAAAAAAATGACTTTGTTTTTCTGTCTTCAATCATTCAAATGCATGCTTCAGACCTGTTCCCGGGCATGACGGTAACTGGCTGCTATCAATTCAGGATTACCCGCAATTCAGATCTGCTTGTCAGTGAAGAAGAAGTTGGCGATTTAATGCGAGCCCTTGAGGGACAGCTACCCTCGAGACGCTTTGCTGAAGCGGTACGCCTTGAAGTGACAGACAATTGCCCCCAGGAAATGATCGATTATCTGACCCACCAGTTCAGCCTTCAACATAACGATGTTTACCAGGTAAATGGTCCTGTTAATCTTAATCGTTTGATGGCTCTCTCAAACTATATCAGCAGACCTGATCTCAAATTCCCACCATTTACCCCTGGAATTCAAAGAAGACTGTTAAAACAGCAGAACCTTTTTGAGACGATTAAAAAAGGCGACATTCTCCTGCATCATCCATTCCAGACTTTTAATACCGTGGTGGACTTCATCCTGCAAGCTTCTATTGATCCCAATGTATTGGCGATTAAACAAACCGTGTACCGGACAGAAGACGACTCAAGCATTGTTAATGCCTTGATTAAAGCGGCCCATGAAGGCAAGGAAGTAACAGTTGTTATCGAATTACGCGCACGCTTCGATGAAGAGGAAAATATTGAACTGGCCAACGAATTACAGGATGCCGGCGCTCATGTGTCTTATGGTGTAGTCGGGCATAAAACCCATGCCAAGATGAGCCTGGTCATTCGTCGTGAAGGAAAACAGCTTAAACGCTATGTTCATTTGGGAACGGGCAACTACCATGCAGGAACCGCGCGGCAATACACTGATTTCGGAATGCTGACCAGCGATCTGGCACTTACTGATGATGTTCAGAAAGTATTTCAACAACTCACCGCACTTGGCAAAGCCGGAAAACGTAAAAAGATTCTGCAGGCACCATTTACTTTCCATAAAGGTATGCTGGACCTGATTCAACGAGAAATAGATTTTGCCGGGAAAGGCAAGCCTGCCAGAATTATTGCCAAGATGAATTCACTTGTTGAACCCGGAATAATCGAAGCCCTGTACCGAGCTTCGCAGGCCGGAGTAAAAATAGATCTTATCGTCAGGGGAATCTGCTGCTTAAAACCAGGTGTTAAAGGTGTCTCTGACAATATTCAGGTGCGCTCAATAATTGGCCGCTTCCTTGAACACAGCAGAATATTTTATTTTCACAATGATAACGATTATGAAATCTTTCTTTCCAGTGGTGACTGGATGGATAGAAATTTTTTCCGCCGCGTTGAAACCTGTTTTCCAATTGAAGATAAACGCTTGAAAAAGAAAGTGCTTAAAGAAGGCCTGCAATTATATCTTTCCGACAACACCCAGTCCTGGGTTTTGCAATCCGATGGGAGTTATAAACAAAACACTTCGGGAAATACTAATCCGCGCTGCGCTCAGACCACACTGCTGGAAACTTACACTAGCTGACCCCGAAGGTAGTACTAGCTCGCAAGGGCCGAAAAATTCCGCAAAACCAGTAAAGCTTCTGGCGTTGGGCAAACATCGGCGAGCAGTGCTGTTGAATTTAACCCTTCATCGTCAATTTGGACATGACGTTCCTTAATATAACGGCGCATAATTGCAGCATCAAATTCCGGATGAAACTGAACGCCCCAGACATTCCTTGCAAAGCGCACGGCATGATGTGATTCAAACTCATTACTAGCCAGAATAATTGCATCAGAAGGTAATTCAGTGACAGTTTGCATGTGTGTTGTATGGACAGGAAAAGTTACCGGCATCTCATTAAATAGCGGGTCATCAAAAGATTCAGTGCTTCGATTCACCAGAGTTGTACCAATTTCCCGGCCTTGAGGATGCCAATCAACCTTGCCTCCCATAGCTTGCGCCAGCAATTGATGGCCAAAACATATACCCAGCACCGGGATACCGGCATTGATTGCAGAAAGAATGAAATGCTGACTTTTTTCTTTCCAGTCTAATTTCTCAGTCGCCATGGCGGGCGAACCGGTAATAACGATAGAGGAAATGGATTGAAGATCGGGCAAGCTTTGCCCTTCAAATACAGAAACACTCAAATTCTGATTAACAGACAGCGACATCCCTGTAGCAATCCATTGTTCAAAGTCGCCTTTTTCTTCAGCTATAGCAGGGATTGTGCTCCCGGTTTTTAAAATCAGCGTTTGTTTCATGAAGTAAATTCACAGACCTTATCTATGCTTTTTAATTCTGCCTCTTGGGGGCTTCGAAGGCTTTGCGTCTTTGGGAGATTTTGAAAGTACTCTGCTCTTCTTGATAGCACGCTTGCGGGCAACCTCCTTATTAGACTTTCCTTCTTCCGATTTAGTGTAAGGGTTACTGTCATTGACCAATTCAATACGTATTGGCGTACCTACCAGTTTTAAATATTTCCTGAAACTTTTTTCCAGAAAACGCACATAATGTGCCGGAACTTTTTTAGTCTGTTTGCCATGAATAACTATCACCGGGGGATTATTGCCGCCGGGATGTGCATATCTCAGTTTTATGCGTCTGCCATTAATAACTGGCGGTGCATGACTTTCTGTAATCCTTTCGAGTAATTGCGTCAGTTTGTTGGTCGTTAATTGCAGGTTGGCCGAAGCGTAAGCTTTTTCAATGGAAACATATAAATCTCCAACACCGGTACCATGCAATGCCGAGATAAAATGTATTTTCGCAAAATCAATGAAGACAAAACGGCGTTGTATTGCCTTACGTATCTGATCTTTAGCATACTCATCCATCCCGTCCCATTTGTTGAGCGCAATCACCAGGGCCCTGCCTGTCTCCAACACATAGCCCAGTAAGTGCAGGTCCTGCTCAACGATACCTTCCCGGGCATTCACCAGCAGCACCACGACATTCGCATCCCGAATAGCCTGTAGAGATTTGACCACGGAAAACTTTTCAACTGTTTCGTTGGTCTTGCCTTTTTTTCTGATACCGGCGGTATCAATTAAGGTATATGGTTTTCCTCGACGTTCAAATGGAATATAAACACTATCTCTTGTCGTTCCCGGGTGATCATAAACCACCACTCTTTCTTCTCCTAAAAGACGATTTACCAGTGTGGATTTCCCCACATTGGGTCGGCCTGCAACGGCGATTTTGATACCGGTATTTTCAAGGGCTTCTTTCTCTTCTTCCGGAACAGGAAATGGCAGTAGCACTTCTTCCATCATTTTACTGACACCCCTGCCATGACTGGCAGCAATGGCATGAATAGAGTCGCAACCAAGCTGATGAAAATCTGAAAGAGCTACATCAGGATCCAGGCCATCGGTTTTATTGACTACAAGGGAATACGGTCGGGTATTTCTGCGTAAATAATCCACCAGCTGTTCATCACCTGGTAGCAATCCTTCTCTGGCATCTACAAGTAACAAGGTAATATCTGCTTCTGCTATTGCCAGAAGGGATTGTTCACTCATCAGCAAGTCAAGACCTTCTTCCGTTCCGGTGATACCACCAGTATCGATGACAATAAAGTTCCGTTCGTTGGAATTTCCTTCGCCATATTGGCGGTCTCTTGTGAGACCTGCATAATCCGCCACCAGGGCATCCCTGGATCGGGTTAACCTGTTAAAAAGTGTCGATTTGCCTACGTTGGGTCTGCCTACTAGGGCAATGACGGGCATCATGGGAATTGGCCTTAATTTTATAAAAGGGGTAAAACAGTCAGGGACTCAGCTGTGTTTTCAAATGTTATTTTCAGGTGTTATTTTCCACCTTATATTTAACGCCTTATTCGACGCTGAGGGCGGTAAGGGTGCCGCCATTACCAAATACATAAAGTGTATTACCTCTGGACTGCATTGAAGCACGAATACCTTTTCCGTCTACCTTGGTGCGACCTACAAAGCGGCCATCAACTTGTGACAATAGATGCACATAGCCCTGATAGTCTCCAACAGCAACATAGTTACTAAAGCTTTCTGGTCCACTAAGAGTACGTAGATCCAGTTCTTCGTTACTCCAGACAAAATCATCCTGGCCAGTTTGATAGGCTTTCACATGCCCACGCTCGTCGCTAATGTAGATATTTCCAAATCCAGAACTGGCACCATTCGCGCTTGATTCCTCAACACGCCAACGGGTTTGTCCAGTGACTACGTCAATGGCCGCAAGATATCCCTGAAAGCTTGGCACCAGTAATAATCCAGCATCAGAAACAAATAAATCACCATCTATATCCACCATACGATCTATTTCGGATGTTCCTGTTGGGATTGCAATTCTTTCTTCCCAGCGTAATGTACCATTATCAATTGCGATGGAAACAATAGAGCCATTGCCAAAAGCGGCGAGGACAAAATTCTCCAGTATCAGTGGCGAGCTATCACCACGGAGAGTAAGAGCAGGCACTGTATTTTCGTATATCCAGATCTGCTCACCCGTTTCTGCATTATGCCCGGTTAGCTTCCCATCAATCGCCTGGACGACAACGACTTCTCCATTCGTTGCTGGTGCAGAAAGCACTTCACTGGTGACTTCTACCTCCCATAGCATTGTGCCGGTTGCAGCATCCAGTGCAATTACAATTGAGTTTTCTGTACCCAGTACGACAAGTCCACCACCAACACCAACACCACCGGTAATTTCATAATCCAGGTTTGTGCGCCATACTCTGCTGCCACTTTCACGGTTCAAGGCAATAACCTGACCATTATTACTGGCAGCATAAATGACATCACCAGAAATAGCGGGTTTAAGGCGGTTATATTTATCGCCCTGACCACTGCCTACATTTACACTCCATTGACGTCTCAGTCTGACTTCTTCATCGAAGTCGACAAGATCTGCGGGCTTTTCGTCACTGCCATTACCAGAAATGAACCCCAGAGGATTCCAGCCGCAGCCAGACATCAATGGAATGGCAATAATCAGTAAAGCTAGTCGAATATGTTTTATCATCGTGAGCCGCTAAATGGGTGAACGTTAATTAACTGCCAATTCCAAGAATTTTCAGTTCAATAAAATTTGCATTATCCGGTGCCAGTGAAAGTGCACGCTCATAAGCACTGCGTGCCTGTTCAGTTTGCCCCAGTTGCAAATAGGCATCGCCCTGAACTTCTGAAAAACCTGCATCAAGTCCACCAGGCTCAACGGCTGTGACAAGATCAAGCGCTTCTTCTGCCATACCTTGTGCCAATCTGACTCTTGCCAGTCTCAGCCTGGCCGTCAAAAACAGCTCTTCTTCGGCGCTTTGCATGAAACCCAGATCAGGATTATCAAGAATCCAGTTGAGCTCATTAGCTGCCTGCTCATAGTCTTCCTGATTGACATACATTGACGCCATAACCAGGGCGCCATAACGCGCATAAATACTATCTGTATAATTACTACGCAGTTGTTCATTACTACTTTCCATCTCAGTAATCGAAATTTCTGTTAATGCTGTGGTCTGAGCCGATGCCAAAAACGCGGAAGAAATAGACTCATAAAGCTCCGAAGCTTCTTCAGCTTTAGCTAACTGAGATCCCTGCCATTGTCTTGAGCCAAATAACACAACCAGAACAATGACAACTCCCATTAACAAAGAATTGCCATTTTCCTTCCACCAGTTTTTTAAGGCTTCAATTTGTTCTTCATCACTTTCGTAACTTGCCAAAAGACTAACTCCCTAAACAATCGTTGTTGATTAAATTACTTATTAAAAAAACCTGATAACGAATCACATACCGATGCCGGCGACAAAGTAGTCGTTTCACCGCTATCATCAAGCACTCGCATCTTGATTTCTGTCAATTCAGTTTCACCTTCCAGAACCAGGGCACAACGTGCTCCACTGGCATAGGCTTTTTTGAGCTGACTATTATATTTTCCACCACCACAGTGGGTCAAAACCCGTAACCGCGGCATTGTTTGCCTGATTTCATTGGCCAATAACAGTGCCTGTTGTCTTACACCTTCTCCAATAACGCTGATATATAAATCTACTGAGCAACTAATTTCAGCTGGCAATCTGCCAAGCTCTTCCAGCAGGAGAATCAAGCGTTCCATGCCCAGGGCGAAGCCCACGCCCGGGGTATTGGTTCCACCCAACTGTTTGGAGAGGCCATCATAGCGCCCACCTGAACACACTGCTGACTGGGCGCCCAGTTTATCAGTAGTCCATTCAAAGACCACCCCGTTATAATAATCCAGCCCGCGCACCAATGAACTATTTACCTGACATGCAATACCTGCGTGTTGGAGAATTACCAGCAATTGCGTAAAGGAAGCAGAGGACTCAGGCGAAATAAAATCTGGCAGCTTTGGCGCTCCCAGAAGTATTTCCTGGGTCACAGGACTTTTACTGTCCAAAATACGTAAAACATTTTTTCCCAGTCGTCGCTGACTGTCCTCATCCAGTGCATCATGGTGTTGCATTAAATAATCTTTAAGCGCTTCACCATATCGTACCCGGTCTTCAGATGTGCCCAAATTGTTGATTTCCAGAGTAAGCACATCAGCAATACCTAATCTTTCCCAAAGGTCTCTTGAAAGTAGCAGTATTTCCGCTTCAATATCGACACCCGCCATACCAAAAGCTTCAACGCCCATTTGAAAAAACTGGCGGTAACGTCCTTTTTGTGGACGCTCATGGCGATACATAGGACCCATATACCAAAGCTTCTGTGTCTGGTTATACAAAAGTCCATGCTGTTCTGCCGCCCGAACACAACAGGCTGTTCCTTCCGGACGCAAACTCAGGCTGTCGCCATTGCGGTCCTCAAAGGTATACATTTCCTTTTCAACAATATCTGTGACTTCGCCGATAGAGCGTTTAAAAAGCTGGGTTTGTTCAACGATGGGAAAACGGATTTCCTGATAAGCATAGGCCGACAACAGATCTCTCATCACCTGTTCAAGATACTGCCATGCTGGAGTCTGACCCGGCAGCACATCATTCATGCCCCGAATTGCCTGTATTTTAGCCAAAACCTAATTCCGCCTTACTTTGTTCCAGACCAGTCTGAATATTATTAATTGAAATAATCCTGAATTTAGCTGGAAGCAATCTGCTTTTTCACCTATGACAAACTATGTATCAGCCACACCCTTTTCCAACGCCTGTTCTTCTTCTATTTTTTGTCTGACTTTTTCTCTCACCATGGCTTCCAGTTCGTCCACCAGGTTTTCATTGCTGATCTTATGGCTGGTTTTGCCATTAATATAGGACATGTTTACCGGGGTTGCGCCAGTGAGCCCTATATCCGACACTTTCGCTTCGCCCGGACCATTTACAATACAGCCCACTACGGAAACATCAATGGGAGTAGTGATATCTTCAAGTCGGGATTCGAGTTCATTAACCGTGGCAATGACATCAAAATTTTGCCGTGAACAACTTGGGCAAGCCACAAGATTCACGCCTTTTTTTCGTAAGCCAAGACTTTTCAGGATATCAAAACCTACCTTGATTTCCTCCACCGGATCTGCTGCCAGTGAAATTCGGATTGTATCTCCAATTCCATCCATCAACAGTAAACCTAGTCCGACAGATGATTTAACCGTACCACTGCGCAAGCCGCCCGCCTCGGTAATACCCAGATGCAATGGTTGTTCAATCTGAGTCGCCAGTTTGCGATAGGCTTCCACCGTCATAAATATTTCAGAGGCTTTCAGACTGACTTTAAAATCCTGAAAATCATAAGAATCGAGTATCCCGATATGATGCAGTGCCGATTCAACCATGGCATCCGCATTAGGCTCTTTATATTTGCGTAATAATTCTTTACCCAGAGAACCTGCATTTACCCCTATTCGCAAAGGGACATTTTTATCTCGAGCCGACTCAATCACTGCTCTTACTTTTTCATCACGGCCAATATTGCCCGGATTAATCCGCAGACAATCAACGCCGTATTCCAGAACTTTCAATGCAATCTTATGATCAAAATGGATGTCGGCAACTAAAGGCATTGTTGTTTTGGAACGAATTTCCCTGAAAGCTTCTGCCGCATCCATGGTTGGCACAGAAACCCGGACGATATCTGCACCTACGGCTTCCAATTCGCTTATCTGTTTATTGGTAGCAAGCACATCGCAGGTATCGGTATTTGTCATACTTTGCACCGCAATCGGTGCATCACCCCCTACAGGGACCGTGCCCACCATAATCTGGCGCGATTTTCGTCTGACGATAGGCGATTTAGTAAGCATTATCTGTTTTCCCGTTGCAGGATTAAGCGTGCTGAATTATCAGAACGAATCCGGGATAAAACATCAACTTCACTGGCATTGAATGTCATTTCCACAACACTCGCATCGCCAATGAGAATATTAAAAGGGGCCGTACCTTTTATGGTGAGATCATCTCCCATATTCAGCATGTCATGGTAAAGTCGCGTTTGTTCAGCATTATCAATCTGGATCCAGCTGTCACCTAAAAAGTGAACTTCAAGAAGATCATTACCTTCAATTTCAAGTTCAATCTTTCGCTTATTTTCCAGGCGGGTCACAGTGTATTCAGGTGCCCCCATCTCGACAGAGGTGATTTGATTTTCATTAAGCTGTAACATTTCTTCACCGTTGTCTGTTTTTGACGCAGTTGTTAACGCTAAATTTAATTCAAGTTCATTTGTAGTTTGCGCCAATACTAATTCTGAGCCATTATTTTCTGTACTCGAGACTTCTGAAAGAAGCCCTTCAACATTTGATTGCTGATTAATACCTGTATTATTTTCGACTTCTTCCTGAGAGACTTCGCCCAGGGAAACCGCTAATGTAGATTCCACTAGCTCTGTGATTGAAGTAGCTGTACTTGCACCAAGCGACGCATCGCCAGATACCTTCTCCGAAATATTGTCAGCTTTAGTGTTTGCTTGTGCCATGCTGGCGATCAGAGCTTCTGCGGTTACCTGTTTATTTACCTGGGCTACCGGGACGTTGTTATTTCTCATCACATCACCGGGCATTCCTGTGAGCCCTGCAACGAGCTTATTGTCATTTTCGGAGATATTGGCTGCTGTATCTTCACTACGGGAAAACCACCAACTCACGCCAACAACTAAAACAATGATTACAGCTGCACATATCATCCAGCGTATATTCTGGTCATATGCTTTTTTTGCACGTTGAACATTCGCCTCACTTTCAACCGACTCTTCCAGAGCTGTCACGTGCTGGTCATAACAAGACATGATGTCGTCTACATTTGTTCCCAGGAACTTTGCATAAGCCTTGAAATAGCCTTTTACGAATGTCTTTCCAGGCAATTTGTCATACTGCGCATCTTCAAGTGCTTTAACATAATGCGCTGTTATATGAAGAGACTCTGCGACCCTGGCATGACTCAAACCGAGTTCTTGACGAATGGCTTTTAATTTCTGCCCAGGGGCAGGCCAGTCAATCGATGAGTCCTCAGACTGATTGTCAGTTTCCGGTTCCATGTTTTGATTTTCTTCGCTCATTCCACGGCCTGTTGAAACAATTCATATTCACGGCTGTCTGGAAAATTCGTTTCCAGTAAATCGCCATACTCAAAAGCATTTGCTTCATTCTGTAAGGCCAATTCAAGACGGGCACCGATTAAAAGACTGCGGGCATTATGACCAACATTGAAAAACTGGATGAGGGTCAGATAATTGCGCCAGTAGGCTCGCGCTTGTAATACATCACCTCTTTCCATATTAATGACTACCAGCTCAAGAGCAGAACGTAACTGATTAGGGTTCAATTGCAAGGCTCTGGAAAAAGCCTGATCAGCATCATCAATACGATTGAGTCTTAGTGCTGCAATTCCCATATTTTCAAAAGCCTGAGGGCGTTGCCCATAGTTTGTGTCCTGAACCACTTGTGCCAATTGTTCATAGGCATCATCAATACGCCCTTCGGCAAAAAGGAAAGCAGCAAAATTATTGCGGATTTGGGAATTCCCTGAATTCAGTCGTAATGAGCGGTTAAAATTCTGTTCGGCAAGTTCAGGTTCACCTTCACGCGCATAAACCAGTCCCCATACACCAAACATTTCACTGTTATTGGAATCAATTCTGGCAACATTGGCCAAATGACGTTTTGTATTAGGTAAATCGCCCTGTTCAAGGTAACCGATACTCAGCAGCAAATAATCTTCCAGGGCACTGTCTTCTGATTCCTCTACATTGAATACCGGATTGGTTGTTTCAGTTATACAGGCACTGAGCAGAAACAGACTAAAGGCTGTGACAACTGCTGATTTGATGAATTTCATCATTTTGTTCCTGTTTATTCCTGGCGGGTAAATAAAAACTGATTTTAACCTAATGTACTAATTTTATTGAACCTTTAGACGCTGTACAGGCTCAGATTGTTCCCGTAATGCGCGATATCGGGCACTTCTTTTTGTATTATCATCAACCATGCCAACCAATTGCCCACAAGCGGCGCCGATATCGTCTCCGCGCGTAGTTCTGATGGTGACCGTATAGCCAGCTTCCTGAAGTATTTTTCTGAAATTGGAAATTGCAGAATTACTGGATCTCACATATTCAGAACCTTCAAATGGATTGAAAGGAATCAGATTAATCTTGCAAGGCGTACTTCTGAGCAGTTCTGCCAATTCCCGGGCATGTTGACGATGATCATTAACCCCGTTTAGCAAAATATATTCTATTGTTGCCACGCGACTGTCCGGCAAGGAATCCAGATAGGCATTGGTACTGCGTAATAATTCCTTGATCGGATATTTTCGATTGATCGGTACAATCTGACTGCGTAGTTCATCATTGGGAGCATGCAGGGATATGGCAAGTGAAGCGTCAGTATATTCCTTCAGCTTATCCAGAGCCGGGACAACTCCTGAGGTACTGATAGTAACGCGACGTTTGGACAAGCCGTAACAATTGTCTTCCATCATCAGACTGATGGCATTAATCACATTATCGAAATTTAACAGCGGCTCGCCCATTCCCATCATCACCACATTGGTCACCTTGCGTGGTGTTTTAGAGCCAAAGGTATCGAGTTCGCGATTGGCTAGCCACAGCTGTCCAATAATTTCCGCCGTGGTGAGGTCACTGTTAAAGCCCTGCTTTCCCGTTGCACAAAATGAACAATCCAGGCTGCAGCCCGCCTGGGAAGAAATACATAAAGTGCCTCTGCCGGCTTCCGGGATATAGACAGTTTCCACACTGCTGCCACTTTCAACTTCTACAATCCACTTGTAACAACCATCACTGGCATCAAGACGTTCTTTAACCTTGGGTGGACGAACCTCGGCACATTCTTTTAACTGGGCACGCAGTGACTTACTGATATTGGTCATTTCATCAAAGTCGGTCACGCCGAATTGATGAATCCATTTCAGTAGTTGTATAGCGCGAAAAGGCTTTTCTCCCAGATCAGAGAGAAAAGCCTCCATTTGCTGCCTACTCAGACCAAGTAAATTGGTCAGCTTGTTCGGCATTCCAGACACCCTTTCATTAGAGCCGGCTCATTAGACCTGGCGTGGGCAAACTTCTTCGTCTTTAAAAAAGTAGCCAATTTCCCTTTCTGCAGAACTTGGAGAATCTGATCCATGCACAGCATTGGCATCGATAGAAACAGCAAAGTCAGCGCGAATAGTACCAGCGTCGGCTTCAGCAGGATTGGTAGCACCCATAAGCTCGCGATTTCTGGCAATTGCATTTTCGCCTTCAAGCACCTGCACGACAACCGGACCGGAAGTCATGAACTCTATCAAGTCAGGAAAAAATGGACGTTCCTTGTGCTCGGCGTAAAAACCACCAGCAGATTCATCATCCAGTTGCAGCATTTTCATACCCACTACACGCAGACCACCTTTCTCAAAACGGCTCACAATTTCACCAATCACATTTTTACCGACAGCATCCGGTTTGATTATTGATAAAGTACGTTCAACAGACATGCAATTTACTCCGCTCAAATATAGTATTTAAAAAAATCGTTGGAATCTCAGCCCGCGATGACGGGTTTAAGAAGACGGCGTATTGTACGCGCCTTTAGGTGTATTTTGAACAACCTATTATTGTATATCGAAGGTGCCACAGGCGGAATGTCGCGCATGCGAAAATCCCCGGGACAGACCGCGCAGCGCACTGTCCCTGATTAACCTAAAGCCCGGCAAACATGAGCAGCGTGGTCTGACACATGGCATTGTAGTCGCCAATAGCGACTATAATTCCTCTATCCAGGCCATTTGAATCGCCTCGAGTATCTTCTCCCCGCTCCGGTTAGGATCGTCATCAAAGCCTTCCAGCTCACATACCCAGCGATGAAGATCGACAAAATTAATGGTTTTCGGGTCTATCTCTGTATGAGTTTCACTCAGTTCAATCGCGATATCCAGGGTATCTGTCCATTTCATCGTGTTCTCCTAGTGATTCTCTGAGACCATATTAAGGGTGTATTTAGGGATTTCCACAACCAGATCCCCATCGGCCACTTTTGCCTGACAGCCCAGCCTGGACTCTGGCTCCAGTCCCCATGCTTTATCCAGCATATCATCTTCATCTTCGGTGGATTCAGCCATGGAATCAAAGCCTTCCCTGACAACAACATGACAGGTAGTACAGGCACAGGATTTCTCACAGGCATGTTCCAGATGAATATGATTGCGCAAGGCAACATCAAGAATGGTTTCCCCGGCTTTTGCTTCAACGTCCTTGCCTTCGGGACAAATATCCTGGTTTGGTAAAAAACGAATTGTGGGCATTACCTTTCTATTTCCTCTATTGAATGACCGGCAAGGGCGGTTTTAATCTGTGTATCCATACGCCGACCGGCAAAGACAAGACTCGCTTCATTCAGACTTTCCGATGCCAGATGTATAGCATCGCTATCTGCTGAATCGATAATTTCATGTAACTTTTCTATCCCTTCACTTAACTCAGCGTATTCTTCATCACTTAACAACTTTTTACCATCAAGCGCCAGAGCGCTCTGTAGCGCCTCAATAATTCGCTCAGCTTCGACCTTGTTTTCCTGCAATGATCTGGCTTGCTTATCACTGGCAGCAGCAGCGTAAGAATCTGTGATCATTTTTTCGATATCTTTGTCTTCCAGGCCATAGGAAGGTTTAACCACCACACTGCTGGCAATTCCTGTGCTTAACTCCCTGGCGTGCACTTCCATCAAACCATCAGCGTCCACCTGGTAAGTGACCTCGATAATGGCGGCTCCTGCCACCATTGGCGGAATATCCCTTAATTCAAATTTAGCCAGCGAACGGCAATCTGACACGAGTTCCCTTTCCCCTTGCAGGACATGGAGAGACATAACGCTCTGACCATCCTTGTAGGTAGTAAATTGCTGGGCTCGTGCTACCGGTATGGTGGTATTGCGGGGAATAATCTTCTCCATCAAGCCACCCATGGTTTCAATGCCCAGAGACAAGGGGATCACATCAAGCAGTAAAATATCATCACCGTATTTATTCCCTGCCAGAACATCAGCCTGTAAAGCAGCACCCACTGCGACTACCTTGTCCGGGTCAATTTCCGTATGTACTTCAGCACCAAAAAATTCAGAGACACGCTCGCGTACTCTTGGCGTGCGGGTTGAGCCACCCACCATGACTATATCCGAGATTTCACTAAGCTCCACTTTTGCATCACGCAATACTCGCCGGCATGCTTTGATGGTTTTATCAATATGGGAATCAATCAAATTATTGAACAATTCACGCGACAAGGTGCCACTCCAGTGTTCAAAACTGATATCTGTTGCCTCTGCATCAGACAGGGCATGCTTGGCATGACGGGCGATTCTGGCCAACGCATTAAGCTGGGAATAGCTCAGATCATCTTCGATCCCGGCCTCTGCCAGAATCCACTGAATTACTGTGCGATCCAGGTCATCACCACCCAATGCTGCATCCCCTCCAGTAGCAAGAACCTTAAAGACACCTTTTTCAAGACGCATGAGGCTTACATCAAATGTGCCACCGCCCAGATCATAAATAATGACTGTCTCTTCCTGCTTTCTGTCCAGGCCGTAGGCTATAGCTGCAGCGGTAGGCTCACCCAGCAAACGCAATACCTTGATACCGGCAAGCCGCGCGGCATCTTTTGTGGCCTGCCTTTGCGCTTCATCGAAATATGCCGGGACTGTTATCACTGCACCATCGAGTTCATCACCAAATTCTTCTTCCCCCCTTAAGACAAGGGATTTAAGAATTTCAGCAGACACTTCTACAGGGCTTTTTTTCCCGGCAGCAGTTTTAATCAGAGGCATGCCACCATTTTCATCAGCCTCAATTTCATAGGGAAGATCATAGTGAATATCTTCAAAGCCTCTACCCATCAGTCGCTTTACTGAAGAAATAGTATTGGCCGAATCATCGACACCTTTTAGAGCGGCATCATAGCCAACCGTAACTTTTCCATCAGCTGCATAATGAACAACCGAAGGCACCAGGCAATGATCTTCATGATCACAAAGTGTATGAGCATGACCTTCAGTGGCAACGGCAACCAGAGAATTAGTAGTCCCGAGATCTATTCCCACAGCCCTTTTCTTTATAGCATGGGCTTTAGGTTTACTTTGTCCGGGTTCTGAAATACTAAGTAAGGCCAAAAGTGATATCCGTTATGTGTTTAATTTTTCGTTCAATAATCCAGCAGTTTTTCTTCTGCTTTATCAATTTCATCAAGTAGTTTGAACAGGAACTGCAGTTGATTATAGTTAGATTTTGCCGCTGTAAAGTCCTTCCGCAAAAAGTGTGACTCAAACAGTTCAAGTGTGCCTGTCTTTTCCTTGTTTACCGAATTCCTCATTGCTTCAAGCCCTTCCACATCATCGCTCTCTATTAATGTTTCCAGTGCCTCTCGCATTTCCAGTTGCTGTAATAGAAATTCTTCCTGCAAATGTGCCTGATTATGTTCTTCCGCATCAATATCGTGAAGCTTTAATAAATACGCAGACCTTTTGAGCGGAGACTTCAGCGTTTCATAGGCATCATTAACCATGCTGGTTTGCTGTAATGCCTGCAACCGGGTCCGATCATCGGCATCAACAAATCTATCTGGATGAACTTCTGCCTGAAGCTTTTTATATTCCTGATCCAGAACCGCATCCTCCACCTGAAATGAAACAGGTAATGAAAAAAGTTCGAAATGGTTAAGGTTTGTGTCAATCACGAATAATTAGCGAGTAATCAGAAAGGAGTTTAAGCAGGAAGAGTTAAACGCTGAAGCTTTCGCCACAACCGCATTCACCCTTAACATTAGGGTTTCTGAATTCAAACCCCTCATTAACACCGACTTTAACAAAATCCATTTCAGTGCCATCGATATACAGCAGACTTTTTGGATCAACGACAATTTTTATCCCATGATCTTCAAAAACCTCGTCGGATGGTTCAGCTTCATCAACAAATTCAAGAACATAGGCCATTCCAGAACAGCCAGTAGTGGTAATGCCAACACGAATGCCTACACCCTTGCCTCTGCCTTCCAGCTGATTGGCCACATGCTTTGCGGCTGTTTCTGTCATGGTAATTGCCATTTTCTACGTCTTTCTCCAGACACTATAGATTCTTGATTTAGCGCTATTGTTCCAGCTATATGCCCTAAAAGGCATTACTCAGATATTTCGCCGCGCTTCTTTCTGACATCAGACACTGCCGCTTTGATTGCATCTTCGGCGAGTACTGAACAGTGAATTTTCACTGGTGGCAAACCAAGCTCCTCAGCGATTTCGGTGTTTCTGATTTTAGCAGCATCATCTATGCTACGACCTTTTACCCACTCAGTGAGCAATGAACTTGAGGCTATGGCAGATCCGCAACCATAGGTTTTGAATTTTGCATCTTCAATCACTCCAGCATCATTCACCTTGATCTGCAAACGCATCACATCACCACAAGCCGGAGCACCAACCATACCGGTTCCGACGTTTTTGTCGTCATCATCCATGCGCCCTACATTACGCGGGTTTTCATAGTGATCGAGTACTTTGTCTGAATATGCCATGTTGTTTCCTCTGAAACGCTGTTTATCGTTAAATTTTTTGGTCGGTTAAAAGCCGATAGTTAATGAAAATTAATGAGCGGCCCACTCGATTTTGCTGATGTCCACACCATCCTTGAACATGTCCCACAAAGGCGATAACTCACGTAGTTTACCCACCGCCTCTCTCACTTTTGCAACAGCGAAATCGACATCTTCTGCTGTGGTAAAACGCCCAATACTGAAGCGCAATGAAGAATGCGCCAGCTCATCTTCCATACCGAGGGCACGTAATACATAAGAGGGTTCCAGGCTAGCCGAAGTACATGCAGAGCCGGAAGAAACCGCCAGATCTTTAAGCGCCATAATCAATGACTCTCCCTCGACAAAATTGAAACTTACATTCAGGTTGGCAGGAACTCGATGTTCAAGATCGCCATTAATATAGACTTCTTCCATACCTTCCAGGCCCTTAAGAAAACGATCCCGCAATACAACGATACGCTTGGTTTCTTCATGCATTTCTTCTTTCGCAATACGAAACGCTTCTCCCATCCCGACAATCTGATGAGTAGGCAGGGTACCGGAACGCATGCCGCGTTCATGGCCACCGCCATGCATTTGCGCCTCCAGCCTTATTCTTGGTTTACGACGGACAAAAAGTGCGCCGACACCTTTTGGACCATAGCTTTTATGTGCTGAAAATGACATCAAATCAACTTTCAAATCTTGCAAATCGATATCAATTTTACCGGTACTTTGTGCAGCATCAACATGGAAAATAACTTTCTTTTCCCGGCAAATCTCACCGATTGCCTTGATGTCATTGATCACACCGATTTCATTATTAACGTGCATCAGTGAAACCAGAACGGTGTCTTCGCGAATAGCGTCAGCAACATTCCCAGGATGAATCAGACCCTTTTCATCAGGATCAAGATAAGTCACTTCAAAACCTTCGCGTTCCAACTGCCGACAGCTATCAAGAACCGCCTTATGTTCGATTTTTGACGTAATGATGTGTTTACCCTTACTCTGATAAAAGTGAGCAATACCTTTAATCGCCAGGTTATCGGATTCTGTAGCCCCGGATGTCCAGACAATTTCCCGGGGATCGCAGTTAACCAGGTCGGCTACATACTGCCGTGCTTGCTCAACGGCTTCTTCAGCTTTCCAGCCAAACATATGCGAACGCGAAGCAGGGTTGCCAAAATTACCTTCGAGTGTCAGACACTCAACCATTTTTTCCACAACCCGTGGATCAACCGGTGTGGTGGCAGAGTAATCAAAATAAATCGGTATCATTAAATTCTCCAAAACTGCTTTCCAGCTTTTAAATATCTGGATGCCTAAATGCTTATATATCTAAATGCCGGGCTATTTATTAATCTAAATGCCTGGCGGTCTAATAAAGTGTTTACAGGGAATTGGCAACAATGCGCTCCAGATTAACTGATGTTCCCTGGATGCCATCCTGGTCTTGAGCTTCATTAGCTTTTATCTGCTTCATGCGTTCTTGCTGACTGCGGGCAATCTGTTCGATTTCTCGCTTGGAAACCAGATCAGACAAAGTTATGTTGCTCAAAAATTTATGAATCTGTGCGCTCAGATCTTCCCAAAGATGATGAGTGAGACAGATCTCGCCACCATGACAATCACCCTTGCCTTTGCACTGTGTGGAATCAAGTGATTCACTGACAGCATCAATAATCTCGGCTACATCTATATCTGAATCCTTTCTGCCCAGCATGTATCCGCCGCCCGGGCCACGCACACTAGTTACCAAATCACGCTTGCGAAGCTTGGAAAACAACTGCTCCAGATAGGACAAGGATATAGCCTGACGCTTGGAAATATCACTTAAAGTGACTGGTCCCTTCTTGGCATTAATACTCAAGTCCAGCATGGCAGTCACAGCGTAACGGCCTTTGGTTGTCAGTCTCATGGGTTGTAACCTGCTCGCTAAATAGGCTTGCTATTATGCAAAAACCTACTATTTTAGTCAAGTATATGTCAGAGTAATTTAGTCGGGTACTAGCGGGTTTATTCCTGGGGATTTGGCTTCTTATCCAACTGCTGCTCCGTGGATGTAAGAATCCCCCTGAGTATATTTATTTCCATTGTGTCTGGCCTGATTCGTGTACAAAGACGTCGCAAGCGTGACATTAATTGCCTGGGATTCTCGGGGTCATGGAAATCGAGTCTGATGAGGACTTTTTCCAGATGTGCCAAAAAACTTTCGATATCGGCGACCGTCGCTAAGGGCTGATCCCAATTAACCTCCAGGGATTCACTACTTACGATGCTATCTGAGACCTTAGTTTGAGAATCAACAGCCCTGAGAAATGCTTTACGGATTTCATAGCTAAGCACCATCACAGCTGCAGCCACATTGAGCGAGGAATAATCTTCATTGGCAGGTATCTGTACATGAAAATGACAGAGTTGCAGCTCATCATTACTGAGCCCTCTGTCCTCTCGGCCGAATACCAGAGCAACATCATTTTGGCCACTCGCGGTAACAAGCTTCTGGGCACATTCGTCAGGCTCCACCATGGGCCAGGGAATGCTACGAGATCTGGCACTGGTACCAATGACCAAACCACAATTTGCAATGGCAGCGTCAAGACTGTCAACCACCTCGGCATTATCAAGAATATCCAGCGCCGAGGCAGCACGGCCAAGGGCTACACCGGAAGGATAATCCTTGGGATTCACCAAAATCAGTTTCGTCAGGCCCATGTTTTTCATGGCTCTGGCGGCTGCACCAATATTACCGGGATGTGAGGTTTGCACCAGAACGATGCGAATACGCGTTAAATCCACCACTGCTTCCTGTTTATGTAAAAGTAAGATCAAAATGTCGTGATCAGCGGCGCGATATAATAGCAGAAAGCTTCTCTACATATTTCACTTCTTTTGCTATCATGCGCCCCTATTTTACTGCTGGGTCTGGGCCCTTAAATATCATGAATGCTACTATTAACATTGCTCTCAAGGCCGCCCGCGAAGCAGCAGTTGCCATCATACAGGCCTGGGATCGTCCAGATCGTCTCCAGATTTCAGAAAAAGGCCACAATGACTTTGTTACCGATGTGGATACCAAAGTTGAGGAAATTCTTGTGGAACAAATCCGCAAGGCATTTCCTGACCATGGTTTACTTTGTGAAGAATCAGGCACTATCGAAGGTACAGACAAAGACACCCTCTGGGTAATTGATCCCATTGATGGCACCCGTAACTTTATCAACGGTTTTCCGCACTTTTGCATATCCATCGCCTGCATAAAACATGGCAAGATAGAGCATGCTATTATTCTTGATCCGATCAGAAATGAAGAATTCACAGCCTCCAGAGGAAGCGGGGCCCGGCTCAATGGTCAGCGCATCAGGGTAAGCAATCGCAGGGCTTTTGAAGGTGCAACAGTAAGTCTCAGCTGTGCCGGCTTAACGCACTATGAAACTCTCCTGCAGATCCAAAATGAGATGAAGGGGCTTGTGGGAGCACTTAGAATGAGCGGATCAGCAGCTCTGGACCTTGCCTATTTTGCCGCAGGACGTACCGATGCCGGTTGGATGTCAGGCATGAATCAATGGGATATCGCAGCAGGCATTCTATTGATTCAGGAAGCAGGCGGACTGATCAGTGACAGCAAGGGCAACCCCGACTGCCTGGAAAGTGACAGTCTGGTGTTTAGCAACAGCCGCTGCTTCAAAGACTTTCTGAAACTTATCTCAAAAGCCTCATAACTATTTTTCTTAATTCTTTTTCTCTTCTACAAGAGAAGCGTCACGAGCGAAGGCCAGACAAGGCGAAATTGTTTTTTGGTAAGGAGCGTACGGTTTGTACGTGACGCCGCCAAAAAATCATTTCAACGACGTATGGGCGAGCGCAGTAGCTTATTACGGCAGAGCGTCGGCTTCTTCGCCCTCTTTGACGGGAGGCATCAAATCTTCTTTAGTCAAATGCATCATCAGCAACACATTCGCCGCAACATATACTGAAGAGTAAGTTCCTATCAACACGCCTACTATCAGGGCTATAGAAAACCCTTTGATCATTTCTCCACCCAGGAGAAACAGTGCTAATAACACCAGCAAGGTGGTCAAAGACGTAATAATGGTTCTGCTGAATGTCTGGGTAATGGAAATATTAATGAGCTCAACCGGATCAGTTTTTCTCAGCAACCTGAAATTCTCTCTGATGCGGTCTGAAACAACGATGGTGTCATTCAGTGAATAACCAATTACCGCCATTAATGCTGCAAGCACTGTCAGGTCAAAATCGATCTGCATGAGTGAAAAGAAACCTAAAGTAATAATCACATCATGCGCCAATGCCGCAACAGCACCTACTGAAAATTTGAACTGAAAACGTAATGAGATATAAATCATTATCATGATCAATGCGACCAGCATGCCAAGGCCGCCTTGCTCACGTAATTCTTCGCCAACCTGGGAGCCAATGAAACCCGAGCCCAAAGTTTCTATCTCCGCTGTCGTTCTTGACTGCAATAACTCGACTATTCGGTCAGAGGCCTGCGCCGCCTCAACTCTGTCAGCATCTGCTGACCCAGTCTCCTGAATTCTGATTTGCACATCGTCATCGGTGCGAAAATTCATCACTTCAAAATTCTGGTATCCAGCGTCACTGATGCTTGCGCGTATTTCTTCCAGGTCAGGTGTTTCGGAATAGGACACCTGAATTTGCGTTCCACCCGTAAAGTCCAGGCCCATGTGCATACCATTGACAATGAACGAGCCCAAAGAGATCAACAACAATATCCCCGAGAAAGCCATACTGGCTTTGCGCAGCCCCATAAAATTGATTACTTTCATCTCACTCATTTTTTTGCTCTTTCTATTCTGTTACTGGTGCATCTGTTACTGGCACAGGAGTAGCTGAAGGCATTTTTATTCCAATTGAAATACTTTTTACGTTGCGCCCACCATAGGTAAAGTTAATTATGGAACGCGTCACCATGATCGCCGTAAACATGGATGTAATAATGCCGATGGATAAAGTAACAGCAAAACCCCGCACTGGTCCGGTGCCAATACTGTAAAGAATTATTGCCACCAGAAAGGTCGTAATATTGGCATCAAAAATTGTTACAAAAGCACGACCAAAGCCGCTATCAATTGCTCTTTGAACAGGCAGGCCATTTTTAAGCTCTTCCTTGATCCTGGCAAATATCAACACGTTGGCATCTACTGCCATACCCACGGTTAATACAATACCGGCAATTCCTGGCAGGGTTAGTGTGCCACCAATAATAGACATCACCGCCACCAGTAACAGCAAGTTAACACCCAGCGCGATATTCGCTGCCAGCCCACAAAAGCGGTAGTAAAGCAGCATAAATATCAGTACCAGAGACAGTCCTATCTGCACAGAAAGCAGACCGCGATTAATATTGTCCTGCCCCATGCTGGGCCCAATGGCATATTCTTCCAGGAAATACATGGGAGCTGCAAGAGCACCAGACCTGATTAAAAGCGCAAGATCATTGGCTTCATTACCTTCCAGACCAGTAATACGAATTTGACGGCCCAAAGCTGACTGCATTACCGGCGCACTGATTACACTTTCTTCGACATAGGGTTCCGAACGGGATACCAGTTCACCCTCTGCATTACGCTCGGTTAAGGTGCGGGTTTTGGTTTCAATCAATAAAATTGCCAGACGTCTACCAATATTTGCCCGGCTTGCTTCATTAATCTGTCTGGCTCCGACCGCGTCAAAACTCAGGTTTACCTGGGGTAAACTTGTTTGTGGATCAAAGGAAGATTGTGCATTAGTGATATTTTCGCCCGAAAGCACAACATCTCTTTCAATTTGAATTGGCAGTCCATCAGGATCCAGATAATCCAGCGTGGTCCCTGGCGTTGCACCTGGTTCTGCTACCAGATGCAATTGCAAGGTCGCTACTGCACTAATCAAATCCTTGGCACGCGTTGTATCCTGAATGCCGGGCAACTCGATAATAATTCGATTGTTTCCCATTGGCTGAACTTTAGGTTCTTTAACACCCAGTTCGTCTACCCTTGAACGTAAAGTTGACAGGTTTTGCTGCAGGGCATATTCCTGCAGCTGCAATATGGAGAGATCACTCATAGAATAATAAAGGATGTAATTGCCGCCAGCTTCAGCCGTTCGAAACAAATAATCCGGGAACTCATCGCGCATTAAGTCAATGGCTTCACTGCGTATTTCAGCTGTGGTGAAACGAACAACTATTCTGTTGCTATCATCCACTTCCAGAGGTGGCCGGTAGCGTAAGCCCTCTTCACGAAATAATGTACGCATGGTCGAGGTGGAATCATTCAGCTGTTTATTCACAGCAGCATCAAGATCCACTTCCATCAGAAAATGAACACCACCGCGCAAATCCAGACCATAGGTCATAGGACCAGCACCCAGGGACTGTAACCAGGAGGGTGTATTGGGCGCCATATTCAGTGCCACGATATATTCATCGGGCAGTGACAGATTAACCAGCTGCTGGGCATCACTTTGCTGATCCGCATTCCGCAGCCTGATTACAGCATTGCCGTCTTCAATTACAGGATCAAAAAAATCAATGCCATCCGCCCCTAATGCAAAAGCAGCACTGTCCAGAGCACTTTGATCAACGATGCCACTGTCATGGGAAATCTGGATCGCCGGATCCGGCGCATAGAAATTAGGCGCCGCATAAATAACACCCAACATAACAATGAAGAGGATTAACAGATTTTTCCAGAGCGGGTATTTATTGAGCATGTAAATTGTCCTGCGCTACTTTTCTGATCTTTTGTAACGCTTGTTAATAAGACGGCTATTTATATCTACCAGTCTAAATAGGTCGAGTATAAATATTTCGACTAAATAGACTTGATTGTTCCCTTGGGCAAGACCGCTGAAATTGATGATTTCTGCATTTTAATTTCCACATTATCGGCAATCTGCAACACAATATAGCTGTCATCCACCTTGGCCAGTTTGCCAAGCAGGCCACCATTAGTCATTACTTCGTCACCTTTATTCAGGCTACCCATCAAATCCTTATGCTCTTTGGCGCGTTTGGATTGTGGACGCCAGATAAGGAAATAAAATATAAGGGCAAAACCGCCAAAAAATATAAAGTTGAAGATGCCCGAAGGCGCAGCTGCAGCATCTGCCTGGGCGTATGCTGAGTTAATAAAGAAATCCATAGAAATCCCCGGGTTATATCCGGGCAAGCTCCCCGGCATAATTATTTATTATCTTTCCAGTTGCATTATTTACTGGCTAGAATTTTGTGTGTTTTTGCTGCTCAGGCACTTGCTCTTTTGCCTGAAATTATTCCTGCGATTCTTCCAGATTACGCTGGTTTTTATGGAAGGATTTCGCAAAGTCGGCCAATGTACCCTGTTCTATTGCACCGCGCAAATCAGCCATCAGTTTCTGATAATAATGGACATTGTGGATGGTGTTTAACTGGGCACCAAGCATCTCTTTGCACTTATCCATATGATATAAATAGGACCGACTGAAGGTTTTACAAGTGTGACAGGTACAATTTTCGTCAATTGGCGCCAAATCATCACGATATCGGCTGTTTCGCAGCTTTAACAGCCCATTGGAGGTAAACAGGTAGCCGTTGCGGGCATTGCGGGTTGGCATGACACAGTCAAACATATCAATCCCATATTGCACTGCCTGCACCAGGTCAGAGGGTGTGCCCACCCCCATCAGGTAACGCGGCTTATCCGCCGGCATTTGTGGCACCAGAACTTCCAGCACTTCCCACATTTCGTCTTTTGGTTCTCCAACCGACATCCCGCCAATGGCATATCCGTCAAAGCCTATTTCCGTTAATGCCTGCAAAGATTCCAGTCTTAGTGCGGGATACATGCCACCCTGAACAATGCCAAACAAGGCAGCAGTATTTTCACCATGGGCCTGCTTGCAGCGCTTCGCCCAGCGCATGGAAAGTTCCATGGATTCGCGCGCTTCTTTTTCAGTCGCTGGATAGGGTGTGCATTCATCAAACACCATAATGATGTCCGAGCCTAATGCATGCTGAACCTCAATGGCCTTTTCCGGACTGAGATAAACTTTAGCGCCATCAATGGGTGACCTGAACTCCACTTCTTTTTCACTAATCTTGCGCAGATCGCCAAGACTGAACACCTGAAAACCACCGGAGTCAGTAAGAATGGGTTTATCCCAGGCCATGAAATCATGTAGATCGCCATGGGCCTTGATAATTTCAGTGCCTGGACGCAGCATCAGGTGAAAGGTATTACCCAGAAGAATCTGGGCACCTGATTCAGCAACTTGTTCAGGCAACAGCCCTTTCACAGAACCATAGGTACCCACCGGCATAAAAGCGGGAGTATCCACAGGGCCCCGGGCAAAAGTAAGCCGACCACGGCGTGCAGATGCATCGGTGTTCAGGAGTTCATGTTTCATTATTCAGGAGATACAAGTTCAAAGGTACAAGGTACAAGTTTGACTAAGTGCCCACTTGTACCTTTTATCTTGTACCTTGTACCTTTATTAAGGAAGGAGTGACGCAACTGCATCGCGCTCTTCGGAAAGCTCCGCTGCTGACTTATCCATCAGGTCACGGCTAAAATCGCTCACTTCAAGACCCTGCACAATGCTGTATTCGCCATTGGCACAGGTGACGGGGTATGAATACACCAAGCCTTCTGCAATGCCATAACTGCCATCGGAAGGAATTGCCATGCTGACGATCTTGCCATCAGTACCAAGAGCCCAGTCGCGCATATGTTCTATGGCAGCATTGGCTGCAGAAGCTGCGCTGGATAATCCGCGAGCCTTGATGATTGCTGCACCACGTTGCTGAACCGTAGGAATAAAGTCATTGGCCATCCAGTCCTGATCGACCAGTGAGGTAGCCGCTTTGCCTGCTACATTGCAATGATGGATATCAGGATACTGGGTTGAGGAATGGTTTCCCCAGATAATCATGCTTTCTACATCCGTAGTATGTTTACCGGTTTTTCCTGCCAACTGCGCCATCGCCCGGTTATGGTCAAGACGTGTCATGGCGGTAAATTGACCCGCCTTCAGATCAGGCGCGTTACGATAGGCAATCAAGGCATTGGTATTTGCCGGATTACCCACCACGATGACATTCACATCACGACTGGCATGATCATTAATCGCTTTGCCCTGCACGGAAAAAATAGCCGCATTGGCTTCCAGCAAATCCTTGCGCTCCATGCCGGGACCACGTGGACGGGCGCCCACCAGCAAACAATAGTCTGCATCCTTGAAAGCAACATTGGGGTCATCAGTCTGAACAATACCTTGAACCAGAGGGAACGCGCAGTCTTCAATTTCCATAGAAACACCCTTGAGAGCTTCAAGCGCCGGGGTGATTTCCAGTAGTTGTAAAATAACAGGCTGATCTGTGCCAAGCATTTCGCCGGCGGCAATTCTGAAAAGTAGTGAATAGCTGATTTGCCCTGCTGCACCGGTGATAGCAACTCTGACAGGTGATTTCATGATGTTAATTCCTGTAAATAGGTAAAGTGGAGTGGTTTGAAGATTTTAGGCGCAGGATTATATCAAAATTTCCAGCTCAAGGAGGCTAATGATCAAGATAATTGAATCCACAATATAAAGGGATTAACCCTTCCAGGATGGCCACTTTTATCCTTTAGCCTTTATCCTTTATCCTTTTTAGCAATATGAAATGCTACTAGCGTCCGTAGAATGCTATTATTGCCACCGCTTTTATAACTGGAACTTTCATGCGTAAAACCAAGATCATCTGTACTGTCGGACCTGCCACCAGCAACTATGAAATGCTGAAAGAATTGTATGACGCAGGCATGAATATCATCCGCCTCAATATGTCCCATGCGACCCATAAATGGGCAGACCGGATGATTGATCACATTGTTGAGCTCAACAAACACACCACCTATCCGGTTGGCATACTGCTTGATACCCAGGGCCCTGAAATTCGTACCAGTGTTCTCGAAAATGATCTTAATCTGAAAGCCGGCGATGAAATTTCCATCTCTGTGCGTGATGGCGTTGATGTCGAAGAATCTTCTTTTCGAATCAACTACGATGAATTGATTGATGCCGTCAATGTTGGTGACAAAATTACCGTCGATAACGGCCTCATCAATCTTGAAGTGCTGGAGAAAAATGCGCCAATCATGCGCTGTAAAGTTATCGATGGTGGCGTTCTGGGTAGCAAGAAACACGTCAATCTTCCCGGTATCCGCGTCAATCTTCCTTCTTTAACGCCCAAGGACAAGGAAGACATACTTTTCGCCATGGAACGGGAAGTAGATTTCATCGCCCTGTCCTTTGTCAGGGAAGCCAAGGATGTGATTGAGCTCAGAGAGCTAATGGCGCAAGCCAATCCTGAAAAAGCCGGCACCGTGAAAGTCATTGCCAAGATTGAGGATCAGCAAGGGGTAAAAAACCTGGAGGAAATTATTCAGGTGTCTGATGGAATCATGGTCGCTCGTGGCGATCTGGGTGTTGAAATAGATTTGGCAGAACTGCCCAATGTTCAGCGTCGTATAGTGCGACTGTGCGCAGAACACGGCCGTCGTGTCATCGTGGCCACCCACTTGCTGGAATCGATGATAGAAAACCCGATCCCCACCAGAGCAGAAGTTACCGATGTGGCCAATGCGGTGTTTGAGGAAGCCGATGCCATTATGCTTTCCGGAGAAACTACAATAGGCAAGCATCCGGTTCGATGCGTGAAATATATGAACGACATTTCACTGGCCGCCGAAAAAAAACGCGGCTTGCGCTTTACTGACAAGCTGATCAGAACAAGCGATAAAGAACATTTGGCGGTAAATGCCGCCGAATTAGCCGATGATATGCGCGTCAAAGGCATAGTCGTGGTCACCCGCCATGGCATCATGGCCAACTATGTGACCAATGCTCATCCAGGCACCCCTATTTATGCTTTCACCAATATAGGACTTACCCGTCGCATGATGGCCCTCAATCGCAACCTGTTTCCTTTCAAGATTGAGTTCAGTGAGCAACCAGAAGAAACCCTGAGTCGGGCATTTGCCGAGCTCAAGGAAAAAGCCGGCTTTGATTCAGGTGATACTGTGGTAGTGATCTCTGACTTGTTAATCGATCAGGATAGTGTCGGCATCCAGGTGCGCTATATTCCCTGAGCAGTTAATCAGCTGGCCAAGCGAACGCCAAACTAGCTGATAAACATGGCATCGCCATAACTGAAAAATCTGTATTTTTCTTTCACAGCCTCGCCATATGCCGCAAGAATCTTTTCCCTGCCAGCGAATGCTGACACCAGCATTATCAATGTGGATTCCGGCAGGTGGAAATTCGTCACCATCGCATCTACCGCATTGAACTGGTAACCAGGGTAAATAAAAATTCGGGTATCGCCTTTGTATGGTTCAATCACTCCAGACTGGGCCGCCGTTTCCAGGCAGCGCACCGATGTAGTTCCAACAGCAATCACTCTGCCCCCTCTTTTCCTGCACTGCCTTACCTGCTCGCAAATCTCCTCGCTTACCTCAAGAAACTCTGCATGCATCTGGTGTTCTTCGATAGTGTCTGCCCTGACCGGCTGAAAAGTTCCTGCCCCCACATGCAGGGTCACCATGGCCGTGTGAACACCCTTGTCGCGAATAGACTTTAATAATGCATCATCAAAATGAAGCCCTGCCGTCGGCGCCGCTACGGCGCCTTTCTTTTCACCAAACACTGTCTGGTAACGCTCTCTGTCTGACAGCTCATCTTCACGCTTGATGTAAGGCGGTAAAGGCATATGTCCGACTTTTTCAGACAGTGACATTACTGTTTCTGAAAACTTAAGGGTGAAAAAGCCTCCCTCCCTGTCTTCCACCAGGGCAGTAACATCACCCTCTTCTGTAGCAAAGATCAACTGACTTCCTGGTTTGGGCGATTTACTGGCTTTCACCTGAGCTACTGCACGATGATCATCCATCACCCTTTCCAGAAGAATTTCCACCAGCCCTCCTGTTTCCTTTTTACCAAACAGCCTGGCAGGAATTACCCGGGTATTGTTGAACACCATAAGATCGTCAGGATGAAGTAAACCCGGCAGGTCCGTAAAACCCTTGTGAGAAACCTCTCCACTCTCCCTGTTAAGGCATAACAGGCGGCTATCAGTTCGATTCGTTGCGGGATAATGAGCAATTAATGCTTCAGGCAGGTCAAAATGGAAATCACTCAATTTCATAGGAATACAGATCCAGGATTCAAGAGACAAGATGCAAGCAAAAAACAAACAGGTTTAATATAGGCATGCTTCATGGAGGCTGATATAATCCGCACGCTTCCATTCTGATGCGTGCCGGAGTGGTGAAATTGGTAGACACGCCGGATTCAAAATCCGGTGCCTTTAAAAGCGTGCCGGTTCAAGTCCGGCCTCCGGTACCACTTATCTGTAAAACCTCAGTAGCATCTTTCTTGCTTCTAGTAAAAAACATCTAATACCTAGCCTTATCACTAAAGTTTAAAAACGCCGGATTCAACTTTCTATAAGTGCGCGGTGCGTTTAAAAGCGTGCCGGTTCAGGACCGGCATTTAGCCTTTAGCCTTTAGCTCAATCAATATCCAGTTTGAACAGCTCAATGGCATTGGTTCTACCGATCTGCAACCGCTCTTCATCGGTAATCACTGTAGTGTTGTCAAACCAGTCAGCTGCATCTTGCATACGCTCAAACGGGTAGTCTGAACAAAAGTACAAACGATCTTTGCCAAGTTCTTCCAGAGCACAACGAAAAGTTGAATCATGGAAGTTGCCTGATGTAGTGACATGAAAATGCTCGCGGAAATAATGCCCTAACGGCTTGCTGCCGCGATAACCACGAGAAGAAAACACCATGCGGGCATCCATACGCCACAGGTTATAAGGAATGAATTCACCCAGATGACCAATAACAACTTTAAGGTGCTTCACATCTTCGAACAAACCTGAGCCGCAAAGGCGCAGTGCATGGGTACCGGTTTCCACCGTAAAGCCCCAGGGTGAGGAGCGCAACCAGGGATGATCCATGACATTCTTGGATTGTGAGGGCAACCCCATGCGTGGGTGCAAGTAAAAAGGCACATCAAGATCGGCAACGGTTTGCCAGAATTCCCGGTATTCCGGAATATCATAATAAATGGCGGTATCTGCTGTGTCTTTCTGGGTGAAACCATTCACCATGGCGCCCTTGAAACCCAGTTCTTTGACGCAGCGCTCTAACTCTGCTGCTGCAGCTACCGGATCTTGCATCGGTAAGGCTGCCATACCGAAATAACGGCCAGGATGCCGGTCAACCGCAGCTGCCATGGTTTCATTACCTTTCCGGGCCACTTCGATTGCTTCGTCAGTATCCAGAATTGACTGTACGCCTGGCGCATTCAGAGACAACAATGCCATCTCTATTCCAGCCTCATCCATGTATTTTAGTCGCATTTCATCCAGGTCAAGAATTTCACGTGTAAATTCATTGAAATCCGCGGACTCACCGGCAAAATCTTTTGTCTCGCCCGTGGTTTCCGCAATAGCCATATGTTCTTCAAAGCCAATCTTGCCTTTCAT
>JABIPQ010000051.1 GCA_018698975.1 Gammaproteobacteria bacterium | reverse complement strand
TGTCTTCATTGGTGCAGTTTATATTTATTACACATAACAGAATTACAATGGAACAGGCCAATCAGTTAATGGGTGTTACTATGCATGAGCCTGGTGTTTCCAGACTGGTGGCAGTTGATGTCGATGAAGCGGTGGAAATGGTCGCGGTATAATCGTTTTGTCATTGCACGTTAAATTATAAAAAGACCCTGAGTATTCATCAGGCCATAAAAAACAATAAAGTATTAGGCTTTTATCTTTTAGGCATTATGCGAACAGATAAAAGTGAGATAGTGCAGAGAGACTAGAGAGACTAGAGAAGATATATGGGTATCAGAGACTGGTTAGCCATTATAGTCATTATCTTTATCGCGCTAATCCTGCTTGATGGATTTAGACGCAAGTGGCTTGAGCGCAAAAATCGTATTGTCGTAAAACTGGACAAAAATATTCCCCCTGTTGCAGGCGATGATCCTGTCGACCCCCTGACCAAGTCAGAACTTCCTAATGGGGGTGCCCGGACAATAACTCGCTCTGGTTCTACTCTGGAAAATGAGAGTGCAGAAACTGATGTACCTGTGTTGATGGAATCTGTTGATCTCACCGACGATGATATTGAGGAATATGCTTCTGACAATGAACCTGAAGTTGCGGCTCAGGATCAATGGGATGTTCAGGATGGCGCTGACTCAGCTCAAGAAATTAGTGAATTAGACGATGATCTGCAAGATGATCCCTGGGATTCAGAGGGTGAACTCGATAAGAACCTTGATGAAGATAGCCATGAAGATGATGACGGCTATGAAGAGAGCGAATGGAACGACGGGGATCTTGCAGCTGAAGACGTGGCCGTCAGTGAAGCGTCGGATCAAGCTCAGGTAAAGAAAGGTTTTTTGAGTAGGCGTGATTCCCAGAATGACAGAATCGAACCATCTTTTGGTGATCAGGATCTTACGTTTAGTCGTGATGATCAGGGTGAGTTGGAGTTGGAACATCATGACTTGCTTGAAGCAGAGCATGACGACGATCTGGAAGAAGATGAAGAACATGAGCAGGCACATGAAGTCATTATTATTAATGTCATGGCCAAATCAGACGTTCAGATTGAAGGCAAAGATTTATTACAAATACTGCTAAAGCAGGGCATGCGGCTTGGTGAGATGAGTATTTTTCATCGTCATGCGGATACTAACGGGAAAGGGCCTGTTATGTTCAGCATGGCGAATATGCTCAAGCCAGGTACTTTTTCCATGAGTGAAATGGAAAATTTTACAACACCGGGTGTCAGCTTCTTTATGCAAATACCGAATAATCTGGGCAATATGCATTGCTTTGATGAAATGCTGAGTACTGCTGAGGCCTTACAAAATGAGTTGGATGTTCTGCTGAAAGATGAAAATAGAAGTGTTTTTACCCGGCAAACAATTGAGCATAGCCGCCAGCGTATCCGCGACTTTGAACTTGAGATGCTGGCAAGAAAGTAGCTCTCCAGACAATTGCTGGCCAGACTATAATAACTCCATGAATACTTTTCTCAGGTGATGCAAAAATGGCAGCACCCTCCAACAATCTGAAGGCTGAGCTCCAGGAGCTTCGCAAAAAGATAGAACACCATAATATTCTCTATTACCGGAATGACTCTCCGGAAATCACCGATCAGGAATATGATGGTCTGTTCGATCGCCTGCTGGAAATAGAGCGCGCCTGGCCAGAACTTGTTAGCGCAGACTCTCCCAGCCAGAGAGTGGGTAGCGAACCTCTTGGCGGATTTACACAGATCACTCACGAACTCCCGATGCTGTCTCTCGACAAGGTTTTTGATGAGAGCGAGCTGCATAAATTCGAAAGCAGAATTCAGAAACGCCTTGGTATCGAGGACGCTATTGAATATAGCTGTGAACCTAAAATTGATGGTGTAGCAGTCAGTCTCCTCTATGAAGCCGGCTTGCTGGTCCGTGCTGCAACCCGCGGTGACGGCAAAACCGGCGAAGATATTACCCACAATGTAAAAACCATCGCTGATATCCCATTACGACTTGAAGGGAAGAATATTCCGTCACGCCTGGAAGTGCGTGGTGAAATCTATATGAGCAAGTCAGGTTTTGCCCGGATGAACAAGGAGGCTGTTGATGCAGGAGAAAAAGTATTTGTAAATCCCCGTAATGCTGCAGCGGGAACATTAAGACAGCTGGATTCACGGGTCACTGCAAAAAGGCCTTTGACAATGTTTTGTTACAGCTATGGCCTGGTCGAAGGTGGGGAATTACCACAGTCATTGAGTGAGGTATTTGAGTGTTTTGACGATTGGGGACTGCCAGTGAACCCTGAGCGTCAAACTTGTACCGGTGTGGAAGATAGTTTTAATTTTTGTCAGCAGGTTTTGGCTTTACGAAATAATCTTGATTATGAAATTGACGGTGTGGTTATAAAAGTTAATCACTTTGCCTTGCAGAATAGACTTGGCATGAATGCACGCACGCCACGCTGGGCAATAGCCTATAAATTTCCCGCTGAAGAGGTGTCTACATCACTGCTGGATGTTGAATTTCAGGTAGGGCGCACAGGGACTATTACTCCGGTGGCCAGATTGGCACCAATATTTGTTGGTGGTGTCACGGTGAGTAATGCCACTCTTCATAATATGGATGAAGTGGCACGCCTGGGGATAAAAATAGGCGATGAAGTAATTATTCGCAGGGCTGGTGATGTTATCCCGAAAATAGTCTCGGTGATATTGAGTCGACGCCCTGCAAATGCGAAAGAGATAATTTCTCCACCGAATTGCCCGGTATGTCATTCAGATATCGAACATATAGAGGATGAAGTATTGATGCGCTGTTCCGGGGGACTTTTCTGTCAGGCACAGCGCACCCAATCGATCATCCATTTTGCCTCAAGAGCCGCAATGGATATTGATGGGCTGGGCATCAAATTGATAGAACAGTTAGTGGAAAAGCAGTTGTTAAACTCTGTCGCTGATATTTATTCGCTGCAACTGGAGTCGCTAACAGACCTTGAAAGAATGGGGGACAAATCTGCCGCTAATCTGCTTCTTGCTATTGAAAAAAGTAAACAGATTTCTTTGCCCCGTTTTCTATTTGCGCTGGGTATTCGTGAGGTAGGGGAGGCGACAGCGCAGTCTTTAGCCTCTCATTTCGGCAGACTTGAGGACATAATCAGTGCTACAGAAGAAGCCCTGATGTCTATCCAGGATATTGGGGAAGTTGTTGCACATCATATCCGTGCATTTTTTACTGAAGCCCATAATCTGGAAGTCATCGCGCAGCTGCAGCAGGCGGGTGTAGAGCCCTCTGAAACTACGCCCGTGCAACCAGAGACATTGCCTCTTAATGGCCAGACATTCGTTGTGACCGGTACCCTGGAAACCATGGGACGCAGTGAGGCTAAAGAAAAGCTGCAGAAACTGGGGGCTAAAGTTGCAGGAAGTGTTTCTGCCAAAACGTCCTGTGTAGTTGCGGGTCCCGGCGCGGGCTCTAAATTGAATAAAGCCGAGTCCCTTGGTGTCAAAGTAATTGATGAGGACGAATTTTTGTCACTGCTTGAACAGCATGACAAAACGGGCTAAAAACGTGTAAAGTAAGTCCTTTAACCCTTGTGGAAACCGTATCAGAGGCAAAGTCGGGAAACATCGTGCTTTGCTCCGAAGCTCAGTTAAACAGCGCATGAATACAGCAGGAATGAAAAGCATACTCGCAAGTCTGGCGCTACTCACGCTGGCCTCCTGTGCTACTACGCCGCCACAAAACACTAGCAACATTTGCAGCATGTTTGAGGAGCGACGCAGCTGGTACAAAGCCGCGGTTAAATCTGAACGCCGCTGGAAAACTCCGGTGTATGTGTCTATGGCAATTATTCAGCAAGAATCCTCTTTTGATGCGACAGCAAAACCCGAGCGTACTAAATTATTAGGCCTGATTCCCTGGCGCAGACCTTCTTCAGCATTTGGTTATGCACAGGTCCTTGATGATACCTGGACTGAATATAAAGCCGAGGCGGGAAATTGGGGCGCCAGACGTTCAAAATTCTCTGATGCTGTTGATTTTGTTGGCTGGTATACCAGTAATTCCGGGAGTATTAACGGAATTGGCAGGGATGATGCTTACAATCATTACCTGGCCTACCATGAGGGTAATGGTGGCTTCGCCAGACGAACATATAACAGTAAGAGCTGGTTAATTGATGTGAGTCGCAAAGTACAGGCAAATTCAAATTTGTATGAACGTCAATATAGCCAATGTGAAAAAGAACTCAGTCGTAGCTGGTTCATGAGGTTGTTGTTCTGAGTTGGTGGGGTAAGGTCATTGGTGGCGGCCTGGGCTTTATGCTCGGTGGTCCTCTGGGCGCTGTTTTTGGCGCTGCTTTTGGTCATAACTTTGACAAGGGCCTGAGTTCTCTTGGTTCACAATCCTCCTTTAGCGGTGACGTAGAAAGAATACAAACCGCGTTTTTCACTTCTACTTTTTCCATTATGGGACATATTACCAAGGCTGATGGACAGGTTTCTCAGGTAGAAATTCGTCTGGCTGAAGACATTATGCGCCAGATGAATCTCAATGCTCAGCAGAAAACCGTGGCACGGCGTCTTTTTAATGAAGGCAAGAAGGTGGACTTTCCGCTCAATGATGTGCTCCAGCAATTCAGGGTGGAATGCCATCGTCGCAGCAATCTTATGCAGATGTTCATGGAGATCCAGATTGCTATCGCCTTGTCAGATGGCACGCTGGATAAAAGTGAAAGTCATGTACTTGAAAGCGCGGCCGGTATTCTGGGTTTTTCCAGGGCTGAATACTCAGCAATTTTAAGCCGTATGAAGGCCCAGCAGCACGTTCATAGCGGTGATAAGGCAGGGATGAGCCTGGCTGATGCCTATAAATTATTGGCTATCAATAACAAGGCCAGCGACCAGGAGGTCAAGAAAGCTTACCGTCGTCAAATGAACCAGCATCATCCCGATAAACTGGTTTCAAAAGGCTTGCCAGAAGAAATGATGGAGTTGGCTAACAGAAAGGCACAGGATATCAAAAGTGCTTATGAGGCCATTAAACAATCCCGTAAAAAGTAAGCTTTTCCAGCCATACAATATCTTCAGATAAACTATTAAGTTTATTAATTAACTCTTTGTTTAATATAGATATATTTATATATATTTCAACTTCAATTTTTTCATCCAGATAATGAAGTTCCAGACGCTGAACTTGATCTTTTTGCAGTACGTGCTGCCATCGTGAGAGGAGTGTTTTTTCTACATCGGCTCGCATAGGCAGAGCTGAATTGTGAGAATGGTCGGTGTCCAGTTCGGGATCAATATGGACCACAATATCGGAAATTTCAGGAAATGCCTTTTTCAAGGAGCCGCTAATATGATCAGCGAGATAATGCCCTTCTGAAACAGAGATTCTGCTATCGACCTGCACATGTAAATCTACAAAAGTTTGACCGCCATGTAGCCTGGTTCTCAGGTCATGTATATCCTCAATGCCCTCCAGCTTATTCACATGAGAGGTAATCGCTTGTAACTGCTCTTCCGGCAAAGCGGTATCTACCAGTTCCCGCAAGCTTGAACTCACCAGACCCCAGGCAATTTTTCCAATCATTAAGGCAACAAATACGGCTGCCAGAAGATCCATGACTGGATAGCCAAGTATGGCTCCAAATATACCAATAAATACCGCAATGGAAGAGAAGGAGTCAGTTCTGCTGTGCCAGGCATTGGCCAGCAACATTGAAGAATTAGTCATGTCAGCGACTTTCTTTGTATAGCGGTAAATCCATTCTTTAGAAATGATACTTAGTGCAGCGATCAGCAGGCCTGTCCAGCCTGGTACGGGAAGGACCTCGTCCTGACTAAGCCTTCTGATGCTGTCGTAAGCAATAATGCAGGCAACGGAGAACAGAACGATGCCAAGCGCTATTGTCCCCAGGGTTTCAAAACGTCGGTGTCCATAGGGATGATCCCGATCAGGTTCAGCTTGGGATATTCTACTTATTACCAGAACAAAGCCATCGGTAAATAAATCAGAAAGTGAATGGACGCCGTCTGAGACCAGGGCAAAAGAGTTAGTGATCAAGCCAGTGGCTATTTTCAGAATGCCAAGGACTAAATCCAGTAAGGCACCGATGAGTGTGACTTTTGTTGCTTGGTAGAGATCTGTTTTTTGCCTGGGCTTGTACATATAGAGGAAATTATAATGCCGTATGCATGTTGGTAGTGAGTAATTAATTCGTAATAAATGATACGAAAAAAAAAGCCTGACAAATGTCAGGCTTTTAAAAAAGAGAGAGACGAATGATACTACTACCACAACTCATTGTGCTCCCAATACTATGATGAGTTGTAAGACAAAAAGTTCCCTTCATTGTTTGTTTAATTGATAAAATTTTACAGTTGATGGATAGACAGCTTAAGTGAATCCAGTTCAGCACGTTTTGATTTGTTGCTAATAATCCCCAAGCTGGCTTCCTGATTTGCCAGATATTTTTCAGTGACTGATTGTAATTGCTCAATGTTGACTTCAAGTATTTTTTGCCTGAATTTTGCCCGTTGTTCTTTGCCCCTGCCAAACAGCTCATTATAAAAAGCCTGTTTTGCCGTGCCTGCTGGAGAGGAAGGTTTATCAAGGCTTGAAATAACACCAAGTATCGCTTCTTCTAATGCACGGTATTCATGCTTTGACTCAAGCATCCAGTCAATTGAGCGTTTATAGTCTTCCAGCGTTTCGATGAGTCGGGGGTCCCGATATGAGAAAAATCGGAAAGAGGCTGTTCCTGAATCCTGAGTTGCACCACCACCATAGGCGCCGCCCTGTTCACGAATAGTGCGATGCAGAAAGCCATTACGTAAAAAGCCACCCAGTACGGTCAGGGCCGCAGCATCGTCATGTCCGACAGGTACTGTTGGAAATGCCATGGCACAGAAATTGACCTGTGTATTGGCCAGCCAGGCTTCACGGACTGTGTCGCGGATGGCGGGAAGAGTAAAGCCTTGACCAAGCGGGGCTTTAGCCAATGCGTCTTGCCAGGTATTGGTGATGCCCGTTAATAAGGCATCACGTTCCTTTTCTTCACTAATCAGCAAAAATTGTTTTTCAGCGTTAATGATTTGCTTATGCAGCTGGGCAAACCCGTCACAGAACTCAGTCAGTTTAGCGCTATCTTTAAAATCACCGATGAGTTGTTTTAGATGATGGATGCCTGCCATTCCCGAGCTTAGATAATTCATTGATGCAATAGGGCTCATTTTGCTGCAGGCTACGCCGACAGCCAGGCTGTGCCCCTGGCTGGTAATACTTTGTTCCTTTCGAGAGCTGATCTGCTCCATGAGTTCCCTGATGCGTTGGTGCTCATCAAAGCGGCACTGCAGTAATGTGTCGCGTAGTAGTTCACTTGTCGCATGTTGTTGCGGATACAGTGATTTACTGGAGAACACCAGGTAACTGTTGAATGCTTGCTCATCATTGATGTCACTGCGAATAGTGCTGTGGACATTGATGCCTCCCCCGATAGCCGATTGCAGGGCTTGTACTTCCAGATAGCTTTTGTCTGCAACGCCCAGTTCAGGGACGCAGCTGGTGAAGTAGGGGAGCAGTTGCTTTGCCGGGTCATCCAGTTCAGGCATGGCGAGAATTATTTGTTGGTAACTCAGACCATTAGTCCCCTGGGCAAAAAAGCGCGCAGGAGCAGAGCGTTTTTCCTGTAGCTGCAAGTCAAGAGAATGTGACTCTGGCCATTTTATTTCAGCCGGGACATCATCAAGGGTCACCTTGGGGAGTACCGAAGGGTCATCCTCCTCTTCCTGGCGCTGTTTTAGTTGGGCTGCCCGTTCAATGATTGCCTGGATTTCAGTTTCATCAAGGTGTGCTTTGATGTCAGCAAGTTTCTCAGCTTCGTCACTCGCCATTTTATCGGCAAGGCTGGAGTCCGGATTGACTGTCAGGGTTATCCTGTGGGGATTGTCGAGAAGGTATTCCCTGATAAGCCGGGGAATATAAGCTGGATCCTGAATATCCTGTTTAAGTTGCGCAAGTACGGGATCAATATCAAGCAGTTCAATAGGGTCGCCACGATGGGTGGCGGTTGAAAGTGCTGCCAGAATCAGCTGTAAACCATAGGGATAAGAATCACCGCTGATTTCACGTTGATGTAATTCCAGACTATGTAAAGCCGCCTCAACTTTATCCTGATCGATGCCTTTTTCGGCAATGTCTTCAAGTGTTTTGAGAATCAGGGCTTCAATGTCGCTGGTAGAATCTTCCGGGCAACCTTCAAGGCCACACATAAAACTCATTTCACGGTAAGAATCTTCGAGTCCGCAAAGTGGCGATGGAGAGCGTCCCAATCCCGTAGTCTCAAGCGCCTGCATCAAGGGGCTGGCACTATTGTCAAGAAGGACACCCGACAGTAGCTGGGCTTTGTACATATCAGCCAGATTTGTGCTTTTTCCTAACAACCAGCCGATAACCACATGTGATTTTTCGCTGCTGTCGTCCTCATCCAGGGGGTAAGTTTCGGTTACTCTGGCCGGCTTTTTGAAGCGTTGTTCGTCTTCAACAGCAATATGAACATCCAGTTTTTTGAATTCTTTTAAAGCCAGCTTTTCAAACTTTTCCTGATGCTCAATAGCAGGAATATCACCATAGGTCATAAAAATCGCGTTGCTGGGATGGTAATGTGTTTTATAAAATGCCTTTAGTTGCTCATAGCTTAGTTCGGGGATGTCTGATGGTTCACCGCCACTATTGTAGTGATAGGTGGTGGTCGGAAAAAGATGTTTGCATAACTCCTGCCAGATTCTGGCAGTAGGTGCACTCATCGCGCCCTTCATTTCGTTAAAAACCACGCCCTTGTATTCAAGGCTTGAATCAGGATTGCTTGGTTCAGAAAATTCAATGCGGTGGCCTTCCTGGGCAAAATCAAGTTCGTTCAGTGAGGAAAAAAATACTGCATCAAGATAAACCTCCAAAAGATTATTAAAATCTTTTCGATTCTGGCTGGCAAACGGATAAGCAGTCCAGTCACTGCTGGTGAAGGCATTCATAAAGGTGTTCAGGGAACGCCTGATCATCATGAAAAAAGGATCCCTGACCGGATATTTTCTGCTTCCGCACAAGGCAGTGTGTTCGAGAATATGTGCAACCCCGGTGGAATCCATCGGTACCGTACGCAATGCCACCAGGAATACATTTTCCGGATTATCACTGGCGAGGTGGTAATGCATAGCACCGGTTTCCCTATGCTCATATTCTTCAACAGTGATATTCAGCGTATTGAGTCGCTGGCTGCGTTTAAGAATAAATGAAGGGAAGGTGCCGGAATCTTTGAGTGATGAGTTATTGTTTGCTTGTGTGGATTCGTTTAACTGCATAAGGGCCAAAATGCCATGTTTGAAAGCCCTGCAGTATAGCGGTTATAGGGCATTTTGTAGAGTGACAGTATAAATAAACTTTGATATTGTCGTTGCCCTGCTACTAGCCCTCAAAAGGGTGGGGCTTGCTACTTTATGCCGGTGCTTTAATGCTCTACGGTATTTACTTGCAACCTCGTAACATCTCGCAATATATAATATATATAGAACAGCAATGAAGAGGAATTATTCGTGGTATTGAACAGAAATATATTTTCGGTCCTGGTGCTTTCACTGTTGTTTTCGGTCAATGTCTGGTCACAATCAGAAACTTACGTTCCGGTGACTAATGACATACTTCAGAACCCTGATCCTGAAGACTGGCTGCATTGGCGTCGAACTCTCGATTCCTGGGGATATAGCCCACTGGATGCCATTAATCGCGACAATGTTGGTGGCATGGAATTAATCTGGTCGACAGAGATGACTCCAGGTGTTCAGGAAGGTACCCCTTTGGTTTATGACGGTATTATGTATTTACCAAATCCGGGGGATGTCATACAGGCCTTAAACGCTGGCAGTGGCGAAATGCTTTGGGAGTATAAGCGGGAGATGCCTGAAGATTTGGGAGATTATCTTGGTTTTCATGAAACCATGCGTAATGTGGCAATTTCTGATGAGTCTATAATTTATACCAGTAATGATGAGTTTATCGTTGCCTTGAATGTTCATACCGGGGAAATTAATTGGGAAACTCAAATTCTTGATTACCGCACACAGCCAGCCCAACACAGTAATGGTCCAATCGTAATTAATGGTATGGCAGTTTCGGGGCGAAACTGTCAACCACCGGCTGGTCCGGAGGCCTGCTTCATTGCTGCCCATGATACTGAAACCGGTGAAGAAATCTGGCGCACTTATACTATTCAGAGACCTACTGGTGACGAGACTGACACCTGGGGTGATGTGAGCTGGGAGGGACGCTGGCATGTAGGTGCCTGGATGGCCCCGAGCTATGATCCTGAACTGAACCTGATTTATATGGGGACTTCAGTCACCGCCCCAGCCCCCAAGTTTCTATTGGGTGGCAATGATAAAGAGCACCTTTACCATAATTCCACATTAGCCATTAATCCTGAAGATGGCACTATCAAATGGCATTACCAGCATTTGGTTGATCACTGGGATCTTGACCATCCCTTTGAGCGTCTATTGGTAAATACCAAGGTGGCACCCAATGCGGAACATGTCCCCTGGATTAACCCTGCCATTGATCCTGAAAAGGAGTACAAGGTAATCACTGGAATTCCTGGTAAAACAGGTCTTCTTTATACGATTGATAGAGAAACAGGTGAGTTTCTTTGGGCCCGGCCAACGGTTTATCAGAACGTAGTTGACAGCATTGACGGGGCTACTGGCAAGGCTACAGTTAATCCTGATGCCTTATTCCACGAACAGGGCCAGGAGCGGGAAATTTG
>JABIPQ010000050.1 GCA_018698975.1 Gammaproteobacteria bacterium | reverse complement strand
TCGCGGTTGAAACCGCTCCTACAAAGGTTGGCTGAAAGAGGTGGGATAAAAGAAAAAAGATAAAGGTGAGCGGTTCAGGTGAATCAAGGTAGGAGGGACTTCAGTCCCGAAGAAAGGTGCTGTGTTCTTCGCGGTTGAAACCGCTCCTACAAAGGTTGGCTGAAAGACGTGGGATAAAAGAAAAAGGAAAAAAGAAAAAGGTGACCATCCATCCGGACTCACTTAAACCGTCCACCTTTATCCTTTCTCTTATTATGAAAAACACAGGGATCTTTTATTCCACGCTTTCCCTGAAGGATCAATTACAAGCCGCAACACCACCATCCACATTAATAATTTCACCGTTTATAAAGCTGGCCTCTTTGCTGAGCAGGAAGGCAATGGCGTGAGAGTTGTCTTCTTCCCTGCCGTTTCGGCGCAGGGGAATCCAGGCTGCACGTTTTTTGTATTCTTCTTCACTGTTCAATCCCAGTGCGCCGGGGGTTGGCACTGAGCCGGGAGAAACGGCGTTGACACGAATACCCTGTGGGCCAAATTCTGCAGCCATGGATTTGGTGAATACGGTCACCGCGCCTTTCACTGTGCTGTAAACAGAGGTGTTTGGAAATCCCCTGGTGGCTACCGGTGAAGCAAGGTTGATAATGGTGGCACCTATTTCCTTGTCGTAATGTTTCAGAACAGCCTGGGCAGACCAGAACAGCGCTTTTACGCCAATGTTCAGCATCGTATCCAGGGTGTCTTCCTCCACTTCCTCAATTGGACTGTAGCGCAGCAACATGGCGTTATTGATGACAGCATCAATGCGCCCGCCGAGTTTCGCAAAATCATCCGCAACTGCCATAAACGTAGCGCGGGCTGACATGTCACCGGCATAGGTTTTGGCTTTGCCACCATTGCTGATAATTTCGCCGGCAACCTTTTCAGCATTATTGGAATCAATATCTGCGACGCCAATAATGGCACCACAGGATGCCAGGTGCAGGGCAGCATGGCGGCCCAGTCCTCGGCCGGCACCGGTTATCAGTATGTACTGGTCAGTTAAATCAGGTTTCATGTTTTGGAATCCGTTTATTGTTCTCAGAGGCTTGATCGGCTTTTCATTGGGCGCCAATAATACCTGCTGATTTTGTTCTCAACAAACTTTGGCATGCTCAGATAAATAATAATGATTAGAAATACAGGACAAAAAAAATCCCGGACCCGTCACAATGGCGGGTCCGGGAATTCAAAATAATTCTTACTCTTCGATATCGTAGGTATGCCAGTTATCGTAATCCGGCACCAGAATTCTCCCTTCCCATAAGCCTTTGTTGTTTTCGTTGCAGGAATACTCAAGCAGCCCGAAACCGTCAGTCATTCTTGTGAAGATGCGTCTGTTACTCCAGGGTTCGCTATAGTAAATCGGGTCATCAATGGTAATTTCATAATCTAGTGACAAGGCATCACGCAGTGTAAACCGTTCGGTCACCGTAATTTTATGACTGTGAGGATGCCCTACGGTATCCAGTCTTGTTTTGCCATTGTAGTTACCCGATGTCACGACAAGCGTGTCACCATCCCAGGTGGCATTAGCGTTGCCATACCAGGTGGCGGGAAGGGCAAAAGGATCGGGATTGCCATCTATCGGGAATGATTTGTGCCAGTTATTCACTTCAAACAGATAGGCAAAATCTGAATCTGTCTGAAAAAACTTTACCGGGTTAGGGGAGTTCATTGAGCGAACATGGCCAAAGGGTAAACAGGCGCCGGTGTAATCACCGGTAGTTGGATTGTAATTGTCAAAATTTCGCTGGCCTGCCTCGGTAAAAGGCAGCTCTCCCGGGCCGAACTGATTTCGCCCGTTGGTAGCAGCCATGTCAGGAACATAGGCAAATTCCCATAAGCCATTGAAATCCGGTTTGCCGCTGGCAGTTCGCGGAATTTCGCCATCCTGCTGGGCAAAGGTTTGTTGACAGATACCGGCAGCAAGGAACATAGAAAGTAAGGTTGAGAGAGTTTGCTTAAGTGTAATCATTTTTTTTATCCGGAATTGATTATTGATTGCCAGTCCGGCTAAAAACCGGGGTGCCGTCATCAAGAGTGATACTTCGTGTGCTGCAGGTGTTGGAGCTGTCTCTGGCCGGGTTGGCACGGGCGCGGATTACGGTCCCTGGAGGCAGGTTTTCTTTTCTCCAGCCCAGGCGAAACAGCTGGTTTGGTGAGCCCATTTCGCACTGCCAGTTAGCGACCTCGCCGTTTTCATCCTCAACATCCAGATAAAGCCAGATATGGGGATTGGTCCATTCCACTTCAGTAATTTCACCGCGTAGTTCAAAGCTGACAGAGGTGTCAAATTCGCCGACCAGTGAATGATGTGCCTGTGAAGCTGCAGTAAAACAAAAAATGGGGAAAATACTTATTAAAAATAGTAGCTTACTGTAGCGTTGCATCATCTTTCCTTTTTTTAAAGCTATAAAAATGTAGGTGGCAGCCTTATACTCATACCACTGGGGAAAATTTTTTTGTAAAGTGTCGGGGCTATTAAATACCAGCCATTACAGATTAGTCTAGGCGCAAATTAAACAAACAATATGAAAAAATCCAATTATTTGTATGCTCGCAGCGAAGGTCTGAAAATTTTCAAACTTCTGCAAATCCCGGGCCTCTTGTTCGCATTGGCTATTTCACTATTCTACGCGGGCACGTTGCAGGCACAAGGCATTGCGCTGGAAACCCGGCGCCTTTCGGACAATGTGCTGTTCGTTAAGGGACCTGACTCGAATGTTTTAGTGGTCCACAGTAGCGAGGGGCTTATTCTGGTAGATGGTGGACATGCGCACTGGTATGACAGTTTGCGACAAAGCCTGGAGGAAAATTTCCCCGGAATACCCATAAGAGCATTAATCAACACGCAATGGCATCCTGAACAAACCGGTGCAAATGTGCCACTGGGGACTGAAGGTGTTGAGATCATCGCCCATGAAAACACCATGCTCTGGCTGAGTACTGAAGTCTGGCAACGCTGGTCAGGTAAAAAATATCCCCCAATCGCCAAAGCTGGCCTGCCAACGACGACCTTCTTTGATGACGGTGTTTTACAGTTTGGTGACCTCACTCTCTATTATGGTTTCATCTGGAATGCCCATACTGATGGCGATATCTGGGTATATTTTGAAGAAGAAAATGTTCTGGTTACCGGTGGGCTGGTTTCCAATGGTCGCTGGCCTGAAATAGACTGGTCAACAGGGGGATATATTGGCGGCTTGCTGGACAGCTTTGTCTCACTGCTGAGCGTGCCTGATGTGAATACCAGAATTATTCCCGCCTTTGGGGATATCATGAACCTGGAAGAACTCAAGGCACAGAACCAGATGTATCTCACTATTTTTGATCGCCTGCATGCCTCGATTATTCAGAGTCATGGCGTTGAGGATATACTGGCGGAGAAATACACTGCCGAATTTGATGCTGCTATGGGTGACCCCACATTGTTCATGACCCTGGCATTTCAAAGTTTCAAGGGACGCTACAGGGATGCCCAGAATTTTCGGCTTCTTAATATACCCTGATCAATATTCAGAAAACGACAGGATAAAAATCCAGTAACAAACACCATGGCAGACTTTATAAACATGATGAGAAACAAAAAATCGATACCTGGAAAAGCTTGTGTCGTGCTGTGTCTTGTCATGGGGATCAACGCTTGCAGTGAAAACACCGCTCCCGGCAATGATCTGGGCGAAACTACAGATTCCTCTATTATTAATGCTGTCGCTGAAGTGCCATCACAGATCACACTGAATGCCCAGGCAGATACGCAATGGACCATGCTTAATGAGTACTGCATGGATTGCCATAATCTGGAAGATTACAGTGGCGGTCTGGCTTTCGACTTGATGGATCATGATGCGATAAGTGCTGATGCTGAAGTTTGGGAGAAAGTGGTACGCAAACTGCGTGGCAGGATGATGCCTCCTCCGGGCCAGGAACGTCCTGGCAATCAACAGGTAGATGGCTTTGTCGCCTGGCTGGAAGGGAATCTGGATCAGCCTAAAGCCTTTGAAGAGCCGGGCGAAAAACTCCTGCATCGCCTGAACCGAACTGAATATGCCAATGCTATCCGCGACCTGCTAACCCTGGATATTGATCCAGATGCACTGCTGCCAGTAGATGGAGCAGAGGATGGTTTTGACAACATTGCCACGGCCTTGCAGGTGAGCCCTTCTTTTATAGACCAGTATCTGGGTGCTGCACGTGTAGTGAGTGAACAGGCGATAGGCAGCCCCGCAGCCAGAGCCTCAGGCACCCCTTATAACTTTTCAACAGTGGGACAGTCATTTCATGTCGATGGATTGCCACTGGGGACTCGAGGCGGTGCGGTGGTGGAACATTATTTCCCCAGCGATGGTGAATATCTACTCAATATTGGCAGTATGGCGACCGGTCAGTTTGTCGGTGATATGGAACACCAGCAGACATTGGTCGCTACTATTGATGGCAAGAAATTTCATGAAACTCAAATTGGCGGCCCGGAAGATGCTGAACGACTGGACAAGCTTCGCGCACCAGCGGTGGCTGAGTTAAATGAAAGAATAAAAAACATTCCTTTTACCGCAACCGCCGGCCCTCACAAGATCGCAGTTTTTTTTCTGCAGCGCTCTTTTGCCGAATCGGATGAATCATTACAGTTAATGACGCCCCGGAAAGGGCAAAATGCAATTCCCGATGTCAGGCAATTCGAGGTCTATGGGCCGGTTAATGCGACGGGACTTAGCGCAACTCCCAGCCGGGATAAAATATTTTCCTGCCATCCTGATAATGACGCTGAGGAAGCCAGTTGTGCAAGGCGCATAATTGCCAACCTTGCCAGTGAAGCCTTCAGAGGCTTTCTTGCAGACGAAGATACTGAACTGTTGATGAGAATGTATGAGTTAGGTTATGCCAATGATGGCTTTGAAAAAGGCATTTCATTTGCACTCTCCGGTATTCTGGCCCATCCAAAATTTCTTTATCGTCTGGAACCGGTTCCTGAATCCTTGCCGCCAGGTACGTCATTTGAACTTAGCTCTCTGGAACTTGCCTCGCGCCTGTCTTTCTTTTTATGGAGCTCCATCCCTGATGAGGTTTTACTGGAGATAGCTGTTGATGATGGCCTGAAAGATCCGCTAATTCTGGAACAGCAAGTAAAGCGAATGCTGAAGGATCCACGCGCGAAGAATCTGTCCAATAACTTTGGCTATCAATGGCTGGGACTGGCCGAACTGGCTAATCTCAGGCCTGATGGACAGTTATTCCGGGATGTCGACGGTAATATCAGGGCAGATATGACCCAGGAAACTCTGCTGTTTCTTGAAAGTATCTTTAATGAAGACCGCAGTGTTCTGGATTTACTCACGGCCGATCATACCTATCTGAATGAAAACCTGGCTTTGCATTATGGCTTGAATGATATCCGTGGTGCTGAGTTTCGCCGGGTAAGCATGGCAGACGAAAGGCGCTGGGGTATTCTTGGTAAAGGAGGGGTATTGATGGTCTCTTCCTATCCGAATCGCACCTCGCCGGTTTTGCGCGGCGCCTGGCTGCTGGAAAATATTCTGGGTACACCCCCTGCAGCACCACCGCCGGATGTTGAAGGCTTTGTGGAAATTGAAGTCGGCCAGGAATTCACCACGGTCAGGGAACGCCTGGAAACTCACCGCGATAATCCATCATGCAATGGCTGTCATGGCGTCATTGACCCCCTGGGATTTGCTCTGGAAAACTTTGATGCAGTGGGTCGCTGGCGTGATAATGACCGTCATGCCAGGGTGCCAATAGATTCATCCGGTGTGCTGGCAGATGGTACGCCTGTTGACGGTCCTGTTGCCTTGCGGAAAGCTATTTTGAGTCGTCCTGACCAGTTTGTGCAGACATTCACGGAAAAGCTCATGACCTTTGGTCTGGGACGTCGTATTGAATATCAGGATATGCCGACAGTCAGGCGTATTGTGAGGGACGCGGCAGGCGAGAATTTCCGCTTGTCAGCGCTTATAATCAATATCATTAATAGTGATCAATTCCGGATGAAGCATAATCCGCAAGAAGAGACTCTGGCAGGAAATCTAGCAGCACAGCAGTAATGATTCAGGATAGTGTATAGTTATTAACCAGTTTACATAAAAGTGAAACAGGGTATTTATATAAAGGCGATCCGATAGCGGATCGAGGGGAGGGCACATGTTTATTTCCAAGAAACACCTGTCACGCAGGACGCTATTAAGAGGAGCGGGAACAGCCATTGCACTGCCTTTGCTGGATGCAATGATTCCAGCGGGTACAGCTTTGGCGCAAACCGCCGCAGCTCCCAGCCCGAAACTGGGTTTTTTCTATTTTCCCCATGGTGCCATCATGGATAAGTGGACACCCTCTACAACGGGCAGCGATTTTGAAATGCCCCCTATTCTGAAGCCACTTGCTGCCTATAAAGACCAGATGACCATTGTCAGTAATCTGCGCAACAAGGCTGCAGAAGGAGCAGGGGTGCACGCAACATCACCAGGCACCTGGCTAAGCTGCGCATCTCCTTTCAGCGTTGATGAAAATGACCCTAATTACGGAATCTCTGCTGATCAGATTGCGGCACAGACGATTGGTCAAAACACCCCATTTCCCTCGATAGAGCTTTGTACCGAAGTGAAAGCGTCCAGTGCCGGAGCCTGTGATGCAAATCTGGGTTGCGGTTACGGTTCAACGGTTTCCTTCAGGACCCGCACACAGCCCCTGCCCATGGAGCATAACCCGCGCAAACTGTTTTTCCGTATGTTCGGCCAGGGTGACACGGCGCAAGAGCGTGAATCGATCATGAACCAGAAGTTCAGTCTGCTGGATCTGGTATCGGAAAGCGCATCTTCCTTGAATGGCAGGCTTGGCAGCGCTGACCGGCAGAGGATGGATGAATACCTGGATTCGGTGCGTGATGTTGAACGTCAGGTGCAGAAACTCGGTGAACAGGACTTTACCGGCATCGATATTCCTGATGCCCCGCTGGGCGTTCCGGGCAACTGGGAAGAACACATTAACCTGATGTTTGATCTGACAGCACTGGCTTATGAGGCAGAACTTACTCGTGTCGCGTCCATGATGTTGTCAGCGGAAATAAGCATGCTGACCTATAATCAGGTAGGTATTTCTGATGCCTATCACCCCCTTTCTCATCATCGCTATGTCTCCGACAAGATGGATAGATGTGCTGTTATTCAAACTTATCACGCCAAAATATTTAGCCGCTTCCTTGAGCGTTTGAGCAATACCGCCGATGGCGATGGCTCCATCCTTGATCATTCAATTCTGTTGTTTGGCAGTAATATGAGTGACTCCAATGCCCACAATGCCAATCCTCTGCCGTCAGCACTGTTTGGAGGCGGCTCTGGACGCATCAAGGGGGGGCAGCATCTGAGTTATGCCGCAGATACTCCCCATGCCAATCTTATTCTGACTATTATCGAAAGAGCAGGTATACCCGGTGTGGAGTCTCTGGGTAACAGTACTGGTCTGTTCTCGGAAGTATAGGATTATGGCCGCCAGCAATTTTCGTCGTTTTCGCCTTATCATGGCGGGCCTGCTTGCCGGGCTGTTGATCCTGTCGACACAAGCGCTATTGGCAGAAACCCTGCCGGATCTGGTCAATGCGGGAAACCGTCCTGCGGCACTTGAAATGATTGCTGCAGGGGCTGATGTCAATGAGCTTTCAGTTGACAGCACTACTGCTCTTCACTGGGCGGTATATCAGAAAGACCTCGAATTGGTCGAGCGCTTACTTGAACAGGGCGCAGAGCCAGACATCAGAAATGACTATGCTGCTACCCCGATGACGATCGCCGCAGAACACGGTGATTTCCATATTATGGAAGCCCTCATTGATGCTGGCGGTGATATTGAATCAGCCAACAGGGAAGGCCAGACATTGCTGATGGCTGTGGCCAGAACAGGAAATATTGAAACGGCAGAGCTTTTGCTTGAGCGTGGTGCTGATGTCAGTGCACGGGAAAACTGGGGCGGGCAGACTGCCTTGATGTGGGCATCTTCGCAGCAGCAACCCGGGATGGTGAAACTGCTGATCGAGTATGGTGCTGACGTTAATATTCGGGGCAGGGACCACGACTGGCCTCGCTGGGTGACTTCCGAACCCCGGAACAAACCCTTAGCTCAGGGCGGGTTTACCCCCTTGTTGTATGCCGCCAGGGAAGGGTGTGAAGAATGTGTTAAAGCGTTGCTTGATGCTGGCGCGGATCTCAATTTGCCCGACCCCGATGGCGTGACCCCCCTGTTAATGGCGGTACAGAATCTGCATTACGATACTGCAAATATCCTGATTGAACGCGGGGCAGATATCAAACGTTGGGACTGGTATGGGCGTACTCCTTTGTATTCAGCGATAGATTTACACCTGATTCCCAGCAGTCGACGTGGTGATCTGCCTTCGACAGACAAGCTGACAGCTTTGGATATCGCAAGAACCCTGCTGGAAAAAAATGCCTATGTTGATATGCGTTTGAAAAAAGAGCCGCCTTACCGGTCCGGTGGTGATCGTGGTTATACCGATGCCAGCCCCGATTCACGGGTGTTAAGTGGCGGCGCTACCGCCCTGCACAAGGCGGCCAAGAGTGGTGATATCGATGCTGTAAAACTGCTGCTGGAATTCGATGCCCGCGTGGATATTGCCAATATGGTCTATGAAGTGACGCCCATGCATGCTGCTGCTGGTATCTGGCGGGTATATGGCATTTTTATGGAATCGCCAATTTCCGGGGCCTTTACCACAGGTGAGGATGCCGCAGAGATTATGAGTTTGTTGCTGGATGCCGGTGCCAATATCCATGAACTTGCTGCCAATGGCCAGAATGTTGCTCACGGCTCGGCTAAGGCTGGCTGGAATGCAGCCCTGCAATTTGCATTTGATCAGGGTGTCGACCTGAATGCCCGCGATGTAGGTGGCTACACGCCAAGAGAGTTGGCCTTGACCATGGGACATTTGGAAACGGTGGAGTTCATCGACGTATTGTTGGGTGATCAGTAGTCATGGCTATAAGAGTATTTTTTACAATTTTATTGCTGTCCCTGTCCTTGACTGGATTTAATGCCAGCGCACAGATAGCAAATGATGAGCTTATCCACAATGCCATTATTAATGCGCTGCCTGATGGACTCATGCCGGAAAACGCTACTGCCGATGAAATTGCCCAGGGGGCTCTGGATCTTGCTTTCACTATGGACGGTGAACTGGAGAGTAACCTGACCCAGGTGATGGTCTCTCTGGGAGAACTTACCCGGGCCGGCACATTTAAAAGTGCTCCACGCTTTGGCGACAAAAATCCTCCAGCACGTTTATACACCCGAGTGTTGAACCTGGCCTCAAGTGCGCTTGATGTTACCTACACAACTTATCACGGCGTGACGGTGCAACATATCATGGCATTAACCGCGGCAATGAGAGATGGGCAAAATTTTCTGAATGACGCCAAGAGTCAAGCCATTACTCGTAAGTAATTATTCCGCTGCAATTCCTGCAAAACCAATAACTCTGCCAAAATAGTGTTTTTTAAAGTCTTTTTTTGAATCAAACCGACAGAACACTTTGCCAATGCCGGTTATCCTGTTAACGTTGTCTTGTCAGCATGTGTCCAGATGATGTCAGGCAGTCTTCAGGTACAAAGGGGCCAACTGACCAAGATTTTACTTATAAAAAAATAATAACTAAACAAGCAAACAGAGGGGGCTTATGAATCCGTTAAAATCAGTAGTTGGTACTATCACCGCAGGTTTTGTACTTGCGATTCTTTATTTGGTGGCTCAAGGACTTTCCAGCTTTAATTTATGGTCAACGCTTACCTGGCTGCATGTCATTGCCGGTGTAATATGGATTGGCCTGTTGTATTACTTTAATTTTATTCAGGTCCCCGCAGTGGGCGAAGCCGCAGCAGACACAGATGGTCCTGGTCCCGCGGCTATTAATAAATATGTGGCACCGCGAGCCTTGTTCTGGTTTCGTTGGGGCGCATTGGCGACCTGGATTACCGGTGCCGGAGCGCTGGAAGCAATGGGCATTGGTCTGATGAATGCCTTTACCCTGCAAAGTGGTGCGGCTGTAATCGGGTTTGGTGCCTGGCTAGGTACCATTATGTTGTTTAATGTCTGGGTGTTGATCTGGCCAAATCAGAAAAAGATTCTGGGTATGGTAGAAGCCAGTGCAGAGGAAATTACAAAAGCCAAGTTTGTGGCACTGATGGCTTCAAGGACCAATACCATGCTATCCATTCCCATGCTGATGTGCATGGTTGGACAGGGACATGGTTTGCCTTTGATGTAGTATATTATTTTAAGTGAATTAATAAAAAAGCCCGGTAATTCCGGGCTTTTTTATGGCTATGGTTTAGTCTTGTCCTTGCACGTCGGTCGTAGTGAAAAGAAAGAATCAAGAACAGTGATTCAAAATGGTGAAACCCCTATTAAAAGGCTGTGAAGGAAAAAAGCAAAAACGGCATAAAGCACCGTTGCAGAAGAAGATACCATCGCAGTGCCGAATAAAGTACCTTCTTCATAAATCACACCAGCTTTTCTGTCGCGCCGGCGCGAAACAGAAAAACCTGCAATTGCCCAGATCAGGAAGCAGCCAAACAATAATGTATCGCCAAGGCGACCATTGGCAATCAGGTGAGCAAAGGCCCATATTTTGGTGCCTGCAAACATCGGGTGTCCCAGTTTTTGTTTGATGTGGTTACGCGGTATTTGTCCGGCAGCCAGTAGCAAAAAGGCAATGAACACCAGAAATGCCGCAGCATGACGTGTCCATAGAGGGGGATTCCAGAGAAAAACCGGATCGGCACGAGTTTCCCCGAAGCCGTAAATGATCAGCCCCAGGCCCAGTAGTGACATCACACTGTAAAGTCCACGCCAGGCGAGTTTGCCTTTTTCTTCGATGAATCTGGTACGAAATTCATCATTGATAATGCGTACAGAATGATTGCTGAAAAAAACAATTAAGCCAAGAATTAACCAAATCATCTAAAACACCTGTTCAGGTTTTAATGAATTTTTTTCACGGGATATTTTTTACTGATCTTTATCCCAGTCAGTCTTGCCTTCTTCGGTCCCTGCAACAGAATAGAGCACCTGAGCATTTCGGGTCTTTTGAAAGTCATCCAGAGACTCTCCTCGCATGGCAGCGTAAATGTGCAGGTTGGTGGTTCCCACAACAGCGCCCAGTTTTTCCAGCATGAAGAAAATTACCCCATAGTGAATCATCCCACGCCAGTCCTGATCCCGAACCATACTACGTTCTTCTTCGCTAAGTTGCGCTTTTTCAAAAGCAGTTTCCGGATCGTCGAGAAACAGCTTGCGATGTTCCGGAATGATCAGCTCATGCAGGAAATTGTTTAAACGATAAGCCTTAACACTGCTGCCGATTGTTGTGGGGTATGTACCTTCGAGTTTTTCAATGCCTGCCAGCTGGTGATTAATGCGTTTCATATAATCTTCCTGGCTTTCATCAGAGACTTCATCAGAGCGCTCTTCCAGAATCATGCTGGCGATTGGGGTCATTGAAGGCAGGTAATAGGTTTTGTGAGTGACTTCGACTTCTTTTGACAGGGCGCCACGCATGATCAACCACATAATTACTTCAGCACCTTCCATGCCACCAAGTTCTGCATATTCTGCAATGGTGATATCGGTCAGCCCTTCAGGATCTTTTTCAAGACGTTCCATGAACTCCATGTCCCAGGGCGTGTTATTAAAGCCACAGCGTTCGCCATGAACCTGATGGGAAAGTCCGCCAGTCCCCGCGATAGCAACCTTGATGTCTTCCGGATAGCTCTGGATGGCTTTACGCAGTGAGCGGCCGATGTTGTAGCAGCGTTTGGCCGTGGGTGTTGGTGATTGTAATACGCCAATCTGAAACGGGACTACCTGACATGGCCATTCTGTTTCATGGGGAAGCAGAAGTGACAGGGGTGAGAAGCAACCATGATCGAGCGCTTTTTCCTGGAAATAGGATAAGTCGAATTCGTCAGCAACCAGCCCCTTGGCGATATGTTCTGCCAGAGCGGGATGGCCCACCAATGGTGGTAGATCACGTGGGCCGCCGCCTTCGTCTGCGACTGGGAAATTCTGTCCAACACCCAAAGAAAAATGAGAATAGTGGTCAATAAAGAATGAGGTCATGTGATCATTGAAAATATAGAAAATGACATCCGGTGCCTGGTCTTTTAGCCACTGTTGCACAGGCTCATAGCCTTTGAAAATTGGCGCCCACACAGGATCTTCCTGCTTGTGTGCATCAAGCGCGAAGCCAATGGTGGGGGTGTGGGAAGTAGCAATGCCGCCGACTATCGTGGCCATAAAAAGACTCCTGCTTTACTGTTTTAGTTTTTTTCAAATTGCGAAGGGTCGTCATTATAACGAATCATTCTGGGGAAAGCGGGAATATTTTAGCTACTTTGCTTGCCCTTGATAAGAATCAATCGTGGCGTCCGCAAAGACAATCTAACTAATTGAAAAATATAGATAATAATTATATTTTGCTTTGGATGAATTCAAACCAGAAAGTATCATTCCTTGCTGTTACATGCCCGACTGAAGGGGAGGGAAAGTGAGCGGTGAGCACCAGGTTTTGCTGTTCACATTGTGTTTCCAGAAACTTCTTGCGTGTGCTTATAGCCTGTTGTGGATTGTGGTCGATCCAGTATTCCCAGTGCGGGTACAGGCACTGCAGAGGGCTGTGAATGAGGTCGCCGCACAGCACCGCTCTTTGCCCCCTTGATTGCAAATGAACGGCAACATGTCCCGGTGTGTGACCCAGAGCCGGTTCCAACCAGACATGATCATCGAGGGCATAGTCGGTCGCCACCGAGAGTACCTGACCTGACTCAATACAGGGCAATACACTTTCCTGATAGGCGGGGGTGTTTTCACCAGCGACATGGTCTATTTCGTCTTTTGCGATGATGTATTTGGCATTGGGGAAAGTGGGTACCCAGCGACCATCCACCAGACGCGTATTCCAGCCGCAATGATCGCCATGTAAGTGGGTGCAAAACACATAATCTACCTGAGCTGGATCGATACCCTTGTCCAGCAGGGATTGATACCAGCGGTTGTCACTGCGCTGATGCCAGTTTTCAAAATAGTGATTGGTTTTATTGCAGCCTATGCAGGTATCAACAAGTATCAGGTGTTGTGGCGTACGGATAATCCAGGTCTGGATTGCAATGATCAGCATGCCGGTTTCAGGGCACAATGCAGCAGGCTCCAGCCAATCTCGGTGGGTGTTAATTAGATCGACAGGAGCACCCGGAAAGGCATCCGCCGGTGACAGAAACGGAATTTCCATTTCCACTATGCGATCTATTTCAATGTCGCCTATTTGCATAGCAAAATATTTGCGATGAATTCCTCGTGCTTAAAACCGCTCCTACAATGCATACATGAGTTCCTGTAGGAGGGACTTTAGTCCCGAAGAAAAGAAAGCTATACCTTTATGTTGAAACATATTCGGGGCCTTTAATTGCTATTTTGCATAATAACAGTCAGTTACAGACATTACCTGAGCCTGATTTACTGTCTGATGGTTCGGTCGAGAAATTCAAGTGCGCTAGCAAGATGCTCTGCGTCGAAAAATCCGGGGCCACCATGCACTGCGCCATGGACCGGATCAAAACTGACGTCCAGCCCCTTTGCTTTGTAGGCGCCGAGCATTTGCAGGCTCTGGTTAATGGGCATTTGTGGATCCATATCTCCGTGCAACAGCAGCAGAGGAGGATCATCGGCATCAACCAGGTAAACAGGACTGGCCAGTATTGCCAATTCTTCATTGTCTTCTGGCAATGAGCCCAGCAATAATTCCAGAGCAGGTTCTCTTACGCTCAGGCCAAAGGGCGTCGATTGTGAAAGTATTGAAGTAAGGTCACTGGCGGCAAAATAACTGAGTATGGCTTGTACATCGGATGAAGTACCCGGATAGTCACCTAAATTTCCTTCCAGTTCTGCATGCCCATTACTTACGCCAGTCAACAGCGCCAAGTGGGCACCGGACGAGGCTCCAGTAATGGCGATTTTAGAGGCATCGTAACCATATGCATCGGCATTGGCGCGCAAAAAGCGGATTCCAGCTTTGATGTCATGAATCATTGCCGGGAAGGGGGCATCAGTGGATTGACGAAAATCCAGGCTGGCCACAGCGTAAGCATGGTCGACGAATTCCATGGGTACACCGCCGTCTTTGCTGCCAAAGCGCCATGCCCCTCCATGTATCTGAACGATTAAGGCAGGCTTATCAATGTTTTCTGGAACATAGATATCAAGACCCAGAGCAAGGCCGTCCGGGCGGGCGTAAATGATGTCTTTATATTGTGCAGCTTGCGCTGTAACTGACAGGGAACTGACAAGCAGAGTAATCAGCATGCCGATTTTAAATAGTGTGTGTTTCATATCAAGCCCCCAGGGCCATGTGGCTTATTGAAAATGACTTATTCGCTAACAAGGGTCAGGATAAAGAACTAGAGATAGTGCATCAAGAGAAACTGGACATACAGTCATAATGAAGTCTAGGATTACGCTGACTCTATCACTTATTGTGCGCTGAAAAGAGAGCTCTAATTATTAAAGAACAGGACCAATACCATGAAAATATCCACTTTTGAAGCAACATTGAGATACAGGGCTTTAACTATCGTTCTGGTATTTTTATGTACCGCCTGTGTCCCTATTGAACGAACCCCTAATCGCACCATGGGTGTCAGTAATGGACCCGATACGGTATTTCAACAGCCGGTATCAGAGTTGGTGCCTCAATTAGTTGGGGCAACAGCGACAGGTAATAATGGACGGGTGGGTAATGAGCTGGTGTTTTGGGAATATCAGCTAGCCCAGGGTAATAAGGCTAACTTCTATGCCTGTATTGTGGACGAGGACGTTAACTGCGAGGCAAGAGTTCGCGCTATATGCCCGGCAGGAGGAGATGAGTCCGTGAGGAATGTGGTACCAGGAAATGTCAGACATCTGGACTGCAAGGCAATCGGCATAGCAGCAACAGGTGAATTGAGACCCAATTGCGAAGACAACGAAAAAGTCGACGAGTTGCAAGTGGGTCTAATGCAATGTCGGTAACACGCAAAAACTGGGCTGATAATTTTCAGATAAATCGAGAAAGTGATTATCCGACACTGGCACCGTAGCTTACCAGTAACACAATCAAAAACAGGAATACGCCAGACATGATCACAGTATCGAGTATGCCAAGGGTATGATCTTTTTCCAGCAGAGACGTCAATATATAGAAAGTTGGAAACAGGAATAGCAACAGGAAGATATTGGACAGTGAAAAGCTTATCGGTAATTCCACATGGCCGGGATTAATAAATAATTGGTATACGGCGATACCTAACAGGGTGAAGGGAAAAACCAGAAACATGACCTGGGTTATGCCGCCAAAGGCGTTGGCCAAAGCAATGCCATATTCTTTCTTTTGATGTGATTTCCATACGATGACGTACTCGCTCATGCCGGCAAAAACGGCAAGAATAAGTGCTGTGAGAATGGGATTAACAGCGAGTTCACTAACCATGGCTCGGGCAAACTCTGATACTTGCTCTCCACCCAGTACGGCGCCAATGATACCTATCAGTAAAAGGCCGGCAATGTGAGCGGTAGAATTGTCAGTCACATCCTCATAAACAATTTCCAGCCGTTGGCGAATATCTGATTTAGACATGCCCAGGCTTTCCCTGACTTCATCCTCTTCCTGTGCATAACTGGTCACCAGTTTATAGGTATAGACAATAAAAATGATGAGCAAAAAGAAACTGATGAAAACCAAATCAATGGGCATAAAACTGTTTTTGGTTGGCGGTTCACTGGTGAACGCGAGCATCACCAGTCCAAGTATCAAGCCCATCGCACCACCACCAATTAAAATCTGGGTGCCAGCTTCGGTAATTGGTTTGGGCATGAGGAATTTTCCATGCTTGTCTTTGGGGAGGAAGTAAGAGTACAAACTAAACACCAGAGCATTGTTGTAAATAGTGACCAGTGTGATGATAAAGGCCACCACAGGACTGACGGGAATGACGAAGGCAATAACGACCAGCTCCGGAATTGTCGAGAGAATTTCTGCAACAGTGCCGGCAACGTAATGGTTCCAGTGCAAGCGGGCGGCGATTCTTTCGGTTGCTTTGAGTAATGCCTCGCAGGCCACCTGAAGGACAATTAAGCCGATTAATAGTGACAGACTTGCATGGAAAAAACTCTCTGGAAGTATTCCGGTAGCTTGCAGGAACTCCGAGGACAGCCAAAGGATTAACCCCAGCAGTAAGCGCTTTGTCCAGGGAGAGAGATGGGGTGTTACGGAAAGGGGTTTTGCCCGAATTTGAAAATAGAAAGGCGATCAGGATCAATTCCTGCTTGAATAAGTGGAGCTTCCACATGGGGGTCAGCCCCCGGGAGTCCGGCCTGAGCAATATCGTTTTCTGCTTTTGATTTCTTTTTTGACATTAATTTTTAACAAGCAAGGGTAAGACAGAATCCAGGCTCTGGCTTGTAGACAAGTTCATTATTGCATCATGCAGAGTGGCGGCATCTTCACTGTTGCGATTGTTTTCAGCAGCAAGCAAAAAACGTGCGGAAACTTCCTCAAAGCTTGCTGTGATTACATCATCGAGATTTACAGTGAGAGTTTTGCCTTCTGTGCTTGTCACGATCACAGCAGCACCTTGCTGTCCGGGGTAGCGATCACTTAAGTGCTGGTCAATGCTTACATCAATAAGTGCAATGAGCTGACTAATATCCGGGTTGTTAAAATCATGGTAATTACAGTCTTCAAAATTACCCTTTAACAGGGCACTGGCAACATTGAAGTGGATGCTCATGCGGGCCTGCAAAATACTGTTAAAGGGCCCGGGGTAATCACATCCTGGATAATTGGCTGCAGCATAAGGCACCTTGACCCTTACTTTTTCAATGGCATCTGCTTTTAGCGTGCATTGTGTTTTTAGCTGAAGGGCTGCCTGGGCAGCTGTTTGTGCATAATTACAGGCTGGGACCTGTTTGAAAAATACCTGCAATATTTCCGGCCCATTACTAAATGGCAAGGGTGGTGGTGTCGGGACTGATTTATCAAAGGCGGCGAACAAACCCGCTTTGCCATCAAGAGAGCCTGTAGCGGCGCTAGCGCCTTCACGGGCCATGAGCATGGCTGTGATGCCATTTCTGGCAGCGATGCCCGGATGGAAGTACATATCATCGCTGCCCGAGGCAGCCCATTCATTCAAGCCTGTAATGTAATTGGCGGCGAACCCCAGCGCATTAGCTGTTTGCTCGGCATCAAGTTTTGCCAGTCTGGCGGCAGTAGCAGCAGAGGCAAAAGCGCCAATCAGACCAGTAGGGCGAAACGTTTTAGCTGTTTCCACATCCATCAGCAATGCCCCTAATTTACCCCCTGCTTCATAACCACAGATGATAGCTTCCAGGAATTCTCTACCACTTATTTGCTCTTGTTCTGCGAGCGCAAGGGCAGTTGGCAGTACGGCAACACCCAGATGGGAGACGCTCCCTACATGCATATCATCTCTGACCAGAGAATGGCCGGCGACGGCATTTACAAACGCCGCATCCTGCATGGAGACTTTAAATGAAGATCCAATAATCGGAGCACCAGCGCCAGCCATTTGCGAATTCATGCAGGCTACCCGTTGGGCCTGCTGCACCCAGGGAAAGTGCTGTGTAGAAAAGGTACAGGCGAGGAAATCCAGCAAACAAAAACTGGCCTTGTTTAATTCTTCATTGGCAAAGTTTTGTTTTCCAGCAAGAGCATTGGCAAAGAGGCGACTAAGAGACGTGTTTGTATTCACCTGAGCCTTCCGGACTCTGACGGTTCTTTTTTATATTGCCCTATCAATGATAGAAAAAAACAGGATAGAAAAAAGCAGGGTACAAAATACATTGGGCCCAAGCGGCTGTGCTTATTCAAAACTCAGATAGCCGATACGGTTGTTCAATGGATCGCTGAACCACAGTTTGTCGGTGAGACGCTCCGGTGTTTGTCGGTCACTTCCTGCGCTCAGGCCAACGGTTCTGGCTGGACCATCAAAAATGGGAAATTCTGTGATCTCCCCATCAGGGCTCACGCGACCCAAAGTATTGTTTTTGGTGTACCAGATATTCCGGTCTGGACCCACTGCAATATTGATGGGGGTAGACCCTTCGCTGGGAATGGAGAATTCCGTGATCTGTCCTGTCATGCTTATACGTCCCACGCGATTTCCATCTACGGGTCTATTGTCCATCGTGCCATTTAATTCTAAAAACCACATATTCCCGTCAGCACCGGCAGTGATATCGCCTGGGCCAGTCTGTGGACGGGGCAGGATAAATTCTGTTATTTCACCTTGGGGGGTAATGCGGCCAATCTTTCCGGCTTTAAATTCAGAAAACCAGATATTCCCGTCCGGGCCTGCTGCCAGGGCGCGTGGGCCACTATCGGGCGTGGGGATATCAAATTCAGTAATCATGCCTGCAGGGGTAATACGGCCGATTTTATTTGCGGCAAACATGCCAATCCAGATATTGCCATCACTGCCAAGGGCGATTGCTCTGGGTTGACTGTTTTCCGACAGGAAAGGAAATTCAGTTATTTCACCTGTCGGGGTAATGCGACCCATTTTGTTGCCTTCGTGCTCAGAGAACCACATATTGCCGTCTGCACCTACAGCGATAATACGTGGAGATGAGCCCGGAGTTGGGATGGGATATTCCACCATGTTGCTACCATCTGGATTCATTCTGCCAATGGCATTGCCCGAGCTAAGGGTGTACCAGATAGAATCATCAGATGCTATGGAGATTGTCGTAGGACCGGCATTTTCCGAAAGCATGGTAAATGCTGTCACTACCCCATCGGTTTGCATAGCTAATGGAAGAGCTGATTGCAGAGTCTGCGGAATAGCCTGCGGGATATTGACAGTAAGTGTGTCAGTAATGTCGCTGGAGGTGTTTTCAGGGGCTTGCTCGCTGCAAGCGCTCGCTAAACAAGCAATTGATCCTATCAGACAGGCATAATTAAGACGTTTCATAGTTATTTTCCGTGATTTAGAACTGTACGGGTACTTGTGGGGCCGCGCCACTCTTGATGTCATCCACCAATGTTGGTGAACCATTTTCCCAGACCAGTAACATGGAGCGTTTAGGGCTAAAACCCTGATGACGGCAGTAGGCTGGCATGGCTGCCATATCGCCGGCTTTCATAATGACTCTGGCAAGTGGTTCGCCGGATTCCTTGTGATCACAGTTCCAGTGAATTTCATCACACATCTGGAAAAACCATTCGACTCTGTCATTGCCATGAATAATCGGCAGAATATGTTCTTCGCTGGTAGGACACATGAAACTGTTTTTCACCACGGAGGTAAAAGATGGGTTCCAGGTAACCTGAGAGCGGGATAAAAATGCAAACAGGTTAAAAGCATGCACTTCGTTTTCAAAGCCTGGCTCAGGGTGCAGCTCGGGCTTATCCTGGGGAACATCAGCAAATGCTCTGTTAACCGGAGCACCGCGTTCATCGGTGCGCAGTGGCAGGTCTCCTTCAAGTCCAACACACCTTTTTGCCAGTTCACGTGCCCTGGTGATGGCGGGCATGTTGTCACCATTTTTTGGTCCGTAGGGAGATTCGGTTTCCTGGGGAGCGGCAAAGGGATCGAAACCGGCGTTGGTCCAATCTGCCAGCATGGCTTCAAACAACTGGCGAATGTCATCGGTCGGAAAATTTTCAATACGATCAATCTTTGCATCTTTCATGGCGCCGTTATAGGAGCCGGCATAGAGATCTACCGTGCTGTAATGGTTAACGGTGCCGATAACCTCGTCAAAATTTACCCAGCCGTAGAAAAAACCCCAGGCTACATCTCGCATCAGGGCGCGCAGAAAATTGCCGACATCCATGGTGTGGCTCATTGGACGACCATCTGCTGTCTCCCAGGTGATGTGAGTAAAGTATTCATCGCGCTGGAAGTTAAAGCCTCCCAGAGAAAAATTCTGATAACCGTGTTCGTTTTGCATATTTCCTATCTCCTCTGGCACCATTATGTGGTTTGACAGATATCTGCCCAGCGCTCAATGCTTAAATCGCCTTTGCATGTTTGCAGTACAATGACAGCGGGTTTGCTGCTGCGGAACTGATAGGCGCTACCTGCAGGCAGCATTGCCTGATGGCCTCGACCCATTTTGATCCAGCCCATTTTGACACCTTCCGGTTCACCTTCCACAAGCACGGAGCCTTCTTTTTCAGCATCCTGAACAGCCTTGTCTGCATTCAGCTTGATCAGATGTATCTCAAGTTCACCATCCATGCATAATGCAAACTCGTCATGGGCACAGGTAAACCAGGGAGAGTCACCCTCAGCACGCAGGGTTTCCAGGACATACTGCATATTTTGGCCAAACACTATTTTTTCATAAGGTGCACTATTGTTGGCAATCTCAAAGCAATTTGAGAAAGCATAATTTTTGACATCATCATCAATTGGCTCAACACGACCTTTTTCATAATCCTGTAAAGAGCCAAAACGTGTGACATAGTGGTTTGACATGAATTGATTCCTCTTTTCTAGCAGGCTTTCTGTATTGAGTGAGGGCAGCCTGCTTGTATGGTTAGCCTATTCAATTTTTATTATTTTTCCCTGATTCGAATCAAGCATATGGCAGACGAGCCTAGCAGGGTGTCTTGCTGAATTCAACGATACAAGCCTGTTACAGGGTAGAGTAAGGATTGGTTGAATAACCAGTTGTTCTGGAATTTTTTCTTCGGTATCTTGCCATCTCTTTGACTCCGGCATTCAAGAACGTAAGCAATGACTGAAATCTCCAATACAAGTAATCGATCAGAGCATGTTTCTGTGGGCATGGGCATCGATTTTGGCACCTCCAACAGCACTGCAGCAATCTATGATGGGGAGAAACTCACCCTGGTCAATCTGGAAGAAAATAATCCCATAATGCCCTCGGCGAGCTATATTGACCGGGATTTCGTCACCAGTACCGGTCAGGAGGCGATTGATACTTATATAGCCCGGAATCAGGGCCGCAAAGTGGAAATGAGCCTGGAAGTGCTCGGTGAAGCACGCACCAGTACAGGACAGATGGATATGTCTTCACAGCTACCGGGGGAGCCGGACACGCAACTGGTCTATGGCCAGGCATTTAATGACGGCAGTTTGCCGGGCAGGCTGTTCAGAGGAACAAAACGGCTTCTTGGCAGTGTGGATACTCAACGCATCATGGTGTTTGACCGGGCATTTCGACTGGTGGCGCTAATCACTCCAATTCTGTTACGCATTCGACAATCCTTTGATCTTTTTGTTCAGACCATGCCTGTTCCGATCGCAGAGGTTAATCGAGCCTGTATTGGTCATCCGGTTAATTTCGAAGGGCGCGATGCCGGGCACAATAATGTGGCAATGGAACGCTTGAGTGAAGCCTACAGACATGCCGGTATTACCCAACAGACCTTTTACCCTGAACCCACAGCTGCAGCAATGAGTTATCTGCATGCCAATCCGGAAGAGCAAAGTGATGTAATCCTGACTGTGGATTTTGGTGGTGGCACTCTGGATTTATGCATTTTAAAGCGTAATGAAAAATTTTTTGATGTGGTGGCTATTCATGGTATCGGGCTGGGTGGTGATCACATTGACCAGTGTATGTTTCGTCACATTCTGTTTCCCTTGCTTGGCAAAGGGGAGCGCTGGCGCCGAGAGGTAGAAGGCAAGACTATTGAGACCCTGTTTCCTTTTGATGCTTATCAGGACCTGCTGATCAACTGGACAGTAAGCTATATTTTGAACCAGAACGAATATACCACTCCGGTGATTGATAAAATTCAGCAGGGGGGCGAGTGCGCAATTAAATTCGAGCGCTTGTATGAATTGATAACCCAGAATTATTCTTATCAGGTTTTCCAGGCAATCAAGGATTGCAAGGCTGAATTGTCGGTCAGGAAAATTTGTGTTCTGGATATTCCGGAAATAGATGTTGAAGTGGAAATTAACAGAGCAGATTTTGAAAAGATGATTGCCAGTCTTTTAATTCGCTTTGAAGATGCTGTAGATGACACCCTTAAAAAAGCAGGCATGGATAAAGATGATATCCAGTTGGTATTAAGAACCGGTGGTTCTTCGCTGATTCCAGCAGTGCGCGATATTCTGGAACAGCGCTTTCCAGGTGTAGTAGTTGAACATGACCCCTTTACCAGTGTTGCAGCAGGCCTTGCCTTGGCTGATTATTATAATTATGGCACTGCGCTGGAATAAATCAGCAATACTTCAGAAAATATTGCCAATACGCTGTCGTTGAAAAACTCCCGCCTTGAATAAACTATAGTTGTTTTTTTCCGTGTCGTTCTAAGGTATCTTTTAAGAAAAGCCAGAGTGTGAACCACGATGAAGAAGACGAATATAATCTTGTTCAGCTTAGTTATTTTGCTGTTCAACTTGCCGGTTATGGCGCAATGGCCGCCTTTTCCTACTCCCAACGTACCGATGACATCTTCAGGTGAGCCGGATCTGGATGCATCAGCGCCACGCACTTCCTGGGGTGATCCTGATTTATCTGGAATCTGGGAGCGATACGGAGGTTTTGGTGGAAATCAGAATAGTGAGGATGGTGAGGAAGAAGAGCTTGATCCCAACGCGCCTCCCCAGGCCACTTTTTTTGATCTGGGAGCCAATATGGAAGACGGGCTGCCCTATACGCAGTGGGCGCTTGATCTAAAAACCGCGCGCATGGCAAATAATATGAAGGATAATCCCGATGCTCTTTGTTTGCCTATTGGCTATATGCAGCTTCATCAACATCCACAGCCCCATAAAATAATCCAGACACCAGAGTTGATTGTTATGATCTGGGAAAGTAACGGCGGCTTGCGTCAGATTTTTATGGATGGCAGGGCGCTCCCGGATGATGATCCATTGCCCTGGTGGTATGGCTATTCAATAGGTCGTTGGGAAGGCGATACGCTTGTCGTTGAATCCAATGGTTTCCGAGACGATGTCTGGCTTGACGTCAACGGCAGTCCTTTAACAGGCACTGGCAAGATTACGGAACGCTTTACCCGCGATACTTTTGGTCATATGACAGTAGATACCACCATTGAAGATCCGCAATCATATACCGAAGCTTTCACTGTCCGGGTAGAGCATGGCATCATGCTGGATACCGATCTGTTTGAGTTTATCTGTAATGAAAATGAGCAGTCTTCACAGTATTTTGATCCCTGATCAATTATGTGCGATCTGCTCATGGGAAAAGACTTATGAATAGAACTATAAAAAGAACTATGAAATTTCTGACAAAACTAACTTGCCTGATTTGGGTAATATTTCCCTTGTCCGGGAATGCGCATCATGCGTTTAACGCTGAATTTGACCGGGAAATGCCAGTTGAATTTGAAGGTACGGTAACCCAGGTGCAATGGTCAAACCCCCATGCCCGAGTATATGTGGATGTAATGGGCGAGGATGGCCAGGTAGTTAACTGGAATCTGGAATTGGCCAGCCCGAATATGTATATGCGCCAGGGTTGGAAGAAAAATACCCTGCAGATTGGTGACAAAGTTGCAGTCACCGGTTGGCGAGCGCGAAATGATCCGCATGTGGGCAATGTAGGAACTATTAAGACAGAAGAGGGCATGGAATTATTTAGCGGCCGTGCCCGGGGAAATTAAAGCGATGACCGGCAGAGTAAAAAGCTGAAAGCTAAATAAAGTCTTGACTACCCAAATTTCAGGATCATCATTGTTCGCCTTGAGCCTTGAGCCTTGAGCCTTGAGCCTTGAGCCTTGAGCCTTCCTAACTAATTTCACCTTGCATCACGGTGGTGACATTTTTCTTTTCAGAAACCTGGTGCAGCATGTAGCGATAATAGTCTTCGTATCCTGCGTTTTGCTGAATCAGTCGGCAAAAAAGATCATCAGCCTTAACGAAATCTTTATTGTAATAACAGCTTAAGGCTTGTTTATGTTGCTCGAGTAAATGTTTTTTGCTGTCGGAGATCTCTGATTTTAATCCCACCGGGTGGTAAATCCTGGAAATAATTTTCTTCCCTCTGACATGGACCGTATCGAGTTCCATAAATTCAATGTCCTTAACATTTTTTGCGGTCTCTTCACCGCAAATGGTGGGGACTTTATATACCCTGGTCATGGTCTGCAATCTGGAACTCAGGTTCACCGCATCACCAATTACCGTGTAAGCCAGCCTGTAACGCGAGCCCATATTTCCTACATTCATCATGCCCGTGTTGATGCCTATGCCCATGGTTTGCACAGGCCAGCCGTTACCAACATAAATATCAGAAAGCTTTTCTACTGCCTTTTGCATTTCAAAACTTGCCAGCACAGCGCGCCGTGTATGGTCCTCCTGAGTGTGGTGAGTTCATTGAAATAATCATTGAGCATTTTCACCAGTTCTCTGGGTGACATTTGTTCTGAAACCCCGGAGAAATTCTGCAAGTCACAGAAAAGTACTGTCATATATTTGGATTCACCTTCCAGATTAATTTTTTCACTTTGAGTGCTTAACTCAGTGACAATTTCCGGTGGCACATATTGGGATTCAGCTATATCCATGCCACTGACGACTTTTAAACGTACGACCATGGCTGGCCAGTAACTTTTATGCAGACTTCTAACCTGTCTTAGTACGCCATCAATACGGTATCTGATTCGGAGAAAGGCTTCCTCTGGCTCAAAATGGATGTCAGAGGCACCCATTTGCACTGCATCAGCCAGTAAGGCATTGACCAGTCGTACCATTGGATGGCTATAACCTTTGTCTTCAGGGAACGCCGAAATAGAGCATAAGTAAGGGGAAATAAAATAGCCCTGCCAGGATGGAAACGGATACTGCGCTGGAGCTTAGCTCAGTATCCAGTTTGGCAATTGATGAGAATGTCAGGGCATTGAAGCCTACCGGTGCGCCAGCACATAAAGCAACAACGATGGATGTTGTACCGGAAAGGCCTAGATAATTTGCGATTGCTATTCCAAATAACAGGCCCATACCCATGCGGACAAAGACTGTCATGGCGACAAGTTTAACTTCTTTAATATTCAGCGTGAAATAAATACCCAGCGTAATCAGAATCAGTGGGGCGGTCATTTGTGCCAGAGGGTTGATCACTTCAAAAACAGGCTGTGGAATTCGAATTCCTATTATCGCCAATGCCAGAGAAATGAAGACCGCCCAGACCATCGGAGATTTAGACATTTTTATCAGCATAGCCATATTGGAGTTTTCTTCGCCACCATACTTGAAAGCCAGGGCATAAACGTAGGTAGACAATAATAAGGCATTGCCAAAGTCAAAAAGAATGGCATCAGCAAAGGCTTCGTTACCATAAACCACCAGGATGAATGGAAACATATAGGTATTATTCAAAATCATGGTGCTGATCAACATTGTCCCTGCTTGCCGACGTTCAATAGAGAAAAATTTAATCAGAATGAGCGTTACCAGCATGCAGGCAAAACTCACTGCGATATTCGCCAGCGGTAAAATTGCCTTATTTAATGTCATTTCCGTGACTGACAATGTTGAAATAATCAGCAATGGTAGTGTTACCATCAGGACCAGGCGCAGCATGAATTCGCCATGAGACTTGTCGGCAACACCTATCGCTTTGAGCACGATGCCCAGGCCAAAATACAGGAAAATCGGAGATAACTGAAAAAAGATTTCTATCATTGTGCTAACTGCCTTGCTGCTTTTAAGGGCTTTCCCTGTTTCCTGGGGAAAGTGGTAAATCTTCTGGGAGAGAGTAAATCAGATTCCGACATTTTACCAGTAAAGTGCTATTAATCTGCATTCAGCTGGGTCGGTTTTCTTTTTATAATTCAGTAAGATATAGCTTGGTGAAGCGATAAGACCGATAAGTATGAGATCTCATTGCTATTGTCCTCAACCAATTTAAGAAATACTGATCGGGCTAATCCGGCAGTCAGTTGCCAATCATAATGCCTACAAAAGAAAGTATGTTGTGTGCAAGAAAAGGGAAAGTAGAAAAGAGTTAATTCAAGAAGCCCTGAATTAACGTGACAGTTTGTTCATGGAAGACGCCATCGATTCCTACAAAACCATAACCACCTGCCTGACCCATCGCCGCGTCAAGAGGCGAGATGCCTTTACTGTCTTTATAGTCCACGATTGCCCCATGGGAATGAAGAAAGCTCACTACCTCAGTCAGGCCAAAAGTAGCAGCGCCAAATAAAGCGGTGCGTCCAAGGTTATCCATGGCATTAATATCGAGGCCGTGATCCAGACATAGTTCTATAGCCTGAATGATTTCAGCTTCAGTTTTGTAACGACCGGTTGTATCAGACTCTTTTGTACCCAGGTTGGCAGCAGTCATCAGGGGATTTATACCCTGCTCGGTTGTCAGTGTCGGATCAGCGCCGTATTCAAGCAGTAATTCCATTGCCGCAAGATCCGCGCTCTTGGCCGCTCTGATAAAAGGTGTAGTACCAGCTACCAGCATGCCGTCTGTACCACGATCCAGTTTCAGTCTGAAAGGAATCATAGTGCTGAGTTGCTGGTTTGCATCTGCGCCACGTTCGAGCAGATTTTTCATCAAATCAAATGCGGAATGATCATTGGGAATGACATAGGGAGAGGGCCGGTTGGATTCAGGCATGATATTGAAGTGAACCGCTGCGTACAGGGGCGAGCGGTTTGTGTCATCAGACAGATTCACATCTGCTCCCGCCTCAATCAGATCCCAGGCGACATCATAATGTCCGTTGATAATAGCTATCAGTAAGGGAGAAATTCCTTTTGGGGTGGTGGCATCAATTTCTGCGCCAAGCTCCAGCAGAGTATTGATGCAGTCAAGACAACCTTCACGTGCCGCAAAATGCAAAGGAGACATAACGCCAGGGGGAAGCCATTTATCACGGGGCTCCATGGTGATCTGACGTTCCCATTCTTCCAGGGAAGAGGTAGCGTTCACCTGTGCACCATATTCTTCAAGCAGGGCGATGACAGCAGAATGTTTTTGCGCTGCCGCCCACATCATCGGGGTTTGGCCATGCCAGTCTTCTCTTGCATCAACAATAGCTCCCGCATCAAGAAGTGCTTTAACAGTGGCGACATCGCCGGTGCGCGCTGCAGTCATTAAAACAGTTTCACCTTCGTTAAAGGTTTCATTAGCACTGGCACCGGCATTAAGTAATATCTCGGTCATTGCTCTGCTGCCATTACGTGCTGCCAGATAAATCGGCGTAATGCCATAACGGGTTCGGGTATTCACTTCAGCACCCGCCCGGATTAGAGTCGCTGCCAGATTTACCTGATTATTGAGGACTGCATAATGCAGGGCAGTGGTACCGTCTGCTTCACTGAGGTTGATATTATCGGCACCATCGAGCAAGACGCGGGCTCTTTCACTGTCACCAATTTTGACCGCCTCAAGTAATGCCTGGTCCTGACTGTTTTGGGCGGCCAGAGGAGAGGACAGTAAAAAACTGCTGATCAGAAAAGGGACTAAAGTCTTGAAAGTGAAGCTCTGCATGATGTTACCTGTCTCTCGAGTCCGGGATTATAGTGAAGCAATCTGCCCGGTGCTGTCTCCCAATGATTCCAGTTCCACACCAGCTTTATTGAGCATAGTGAGGATAAGGTTGGTCATTGGTGTACGTTGGTCATGACTAACATGCTGGCCACCCTTGATTCTTCCAGTGCCGCCAAGAAGAACATTTGGCAGAGGATAATGATCGTGCAAATTGGAATTACTCATATTGGAACCGTAGAGAATGATAGAGTTATCCAATAAGGTGCCATCACCTTCTTCAATTGAGTCCAGAGTATCAATGAACTTCTTGAACTGAGTGACGTGGTAGTTCTGGATTTTGACATTGGAGGCCATCTTGTTGGCGTTATTGGCATGATGTGAAGTGGCATGATGCCCTTCGTTGACACCAACTTGCGGATAAGTTCTGTTGCTCAATTCCCGCGCCATCATGAAGGTGGATACCCGGGTGATCTCACTCTGGAAGGCCAGCGCCATAAGGTCAAACATAATTGCCAGATGGTCTTCATAGACAAAAGGAATGCCTGCCGGTGCATCGGGGATGTCCAGATCGGGATTTTCAACTATCAGGCGCTCCGCCTGCTGGATACGGCGTTCGATTTCCCTGATATTGTCCAGATAGTCAGTAATTTTTTGCTGATCTTCATTGCCCAACTGACCACTGAGAGAATTAGTTTGTTGCACAATGGCATCCAGAATACTGCGATCCTCTGCCTGCCGAGCCAGCCTTTGATCGACTGAGCCACCCTGTCCAAAGAGTCTTTCAAACACCTTGCGAGGATTGATTTCCATGGGGTTTGGCGTGGTAGGGGTACGCCAGGAAAGCGTGTTCATGTAAATGCAGCCGTAATCCCTGTCGCAGGCGCCAAGTAAGCCGCTATGGTCTTCAGTGGCAAGTTCCAGCGAGGGCAGGGGTGTGTCTTGTCCAATCACCTGCGCAGCATACTGGTCAGCTGTAACCCCGGCAAAGGCATCAGAACCCAGGGTCGCTTTTGGTCTTACACCGCTGAGCCAGGTGCAAGGACTAAGGCTGTGGACTGCAGTCGTGTCTGCAGCTGTATGGCCTAGTCCGCTGACAATAGTAAGGCGATCCCGATAGGGCTCAAGGGGCTTCAGAATCGGTTTGAATTCAAAGTCAGTGCCGACTGTATCCGGGGTATATTCCGACATTATGGCGCCATGAGGAATATAAACAAAACCAAGGCGTGGCTGGATGACCGATCCACTCTGAGCAAAGGCAGGTATCATGCTGCTTAACAATGGCAGGCCGAGGGTGACTCCGGTGCCTTTTAAAAGCTGTCTGCGATTAATGTGTTTTTTGCTAATGTACATGGTTTCTCCCAAGCATTTTTACTTTTACTGGTTGACTGCAACTTGTGTGCTGGCTGGTGATACAGCGCGCTTTAATGTAAAAGGCGCAGAGTTAACTATACCCTTAACAATGGCTGAAAATCTGTAGTTATCTCTTGCAGCTTCCTTGCGTATGGCACGCACTACAGGCATATCATAGGATTCAAGGCCACGACCGAGAGCGTAGGTCAATAATTTCTCGGTCAGATTATCGACAAAGTGTTCAGGTTTTCTAACCAGGGAAGCACGTAAGCCCTCTATTCCCTTAATAAAGGAACCATCACCCAATTGTCCGCTTGCATCAACACTGCCACCTTCTTCTTTAGTTCTGAAGCGACCGACAGCATCAAAATTTTCCAGTGCAAAGCCCAGTGGGTCCAATAAATTATGGCAGCTGGCACAAACCGGATCCTGCCTGTGCTGTTCCATTCTCTGCCGTAAGGACATCACATCTGATCCCTTGTTCTCCCCTAAGACAGGGACATTGGGGGGAGGTGCAGGTGCCGGTGTGCCCATAATATTTTCGATCACCCACTTGCCTCTTTTGACCGGTGAAGTTCTGTTAGGCTGAGAAGTGACTGTTAATACACTGCCCTGGCC
>JABIPQ010000049.1 GCA_018698975.1 Gammaproteobacteria bacterium | reverse complement strand
TCGTAGTGAGCTGCCAGACGATCATTGACATAAGTCCAGTCAGCCGTGAGTAAATCCATCACTGAATGGTCATTCTGGATAATGTCTGCAACAAACATTTCAGTTTCTGTGCGGAAGGCATCGCGTAATTTGTTGTCGAAGTTGGGGAAGGTCCGCGTGTCAGGTACTGCGCTTTTCAGGTTGCGTAAAAACAACCACTGTGAGGCGAAATTATCTACCAGAGATCTGGCCCGTGGGTCGATTAACATGCGTTCTACCTGGGCATCAAATATGTCTGGATTTTCCAATTGACCTGCTGCGGCGATATCAAGTAATTCTGCATCGGGAATGCTGCTCCACAAAAAGAATGAAAGCCGCGAAGCCAGGGCTAAATCATCGAGTTTATAGATATCGCCTGACGCGATATTAGCCGGGTCAGGTTCGCTGCGAAACAAAAACTCTGGTGAAGTAAGAATAAATCGAAGTGCAGTCTGGATTCCCCGCTCAAAGCCGCCCTGACTGTAGCCTTGCAGATAAAAATCTCCCAAAATGGCCATGTCTTCGGTTTTCAGAGGACGTCGGTAGGCAAGCTTGCCCAAGCGTCCGAGAATTTCGTTGGCGCAAGGCGCTTCCTGGTTAACTGCATCTGGGTAACACGAAAAGATTTTTCTTCTTGAAGCGGTATCACCGGAACCTGTTGCATTGTAGGGACCTATGATGTCTACATAGTCCAATGTTGGCAGTCCATTCATATTTTGCAGGTCAAGATCTCGCGTATGCAGTTCCAGGGGTTCATGAGTTTCGGCACCATTTTTCTGAATGAAGGTGACCGCGACCTGGTGAAGTCCGGCGGTAACCGGGACGCGAACCTGGAGGCGCTGGTCAATGGTGTCAGCGGCATCAGCAAAGTTTCTGTCAGACATCAGATTGTCATCTTCACCACCGACCTGTGACAGAAAAACACGTTCACCGTCGATACTGATTTCAAACTGGTTAGCCCATTCCAGACCTGTCATATAGCCAACAATATTTCGAGTAAGATAGGAATGAAGTTCGTACTGGCCGTCCAGAGGAAAATTATGCTCGATAAGAATTCCACCACGGGTTCCCAGTGGTAGTCCAGGTAAATGCTGGCCCTGAGGTGCGTCTGGCGCTACGTTATAAACACTGGAGACAGTGTCCTGGCGCAGATCACCTATGGCCAGTTCAGAGATTTTTCGGGAAGCCACCAGGTATTGTTCAAGCAGGGAAGGAGAGGTGCGCAAGACATCGGCGATATTGTCAAAGCCATAGCCTTCATCGTCAGCGGGCAAGTATTCGCTGATATCAACTTGTAAACCCAACATGTCTCGAATGACATTGTCATACTCAGTCCGGTTTAATCGATGCAGTGAGGATTTACCTGGATTGGGGTTGGCCAGTGTGGCTGAGTCAATATTGGTCTGCAGATAGTCTACAAACACCTGACGTTCTTCCGGGTCTGGTCGGGGTTGCCCCATTGGCGGCATCATATTACCGCGAAACTTGAGCATTACTTTTTCCCAGGTTTCTGCATCCGCCAGTGGATCGTTTAGATTTATGCCTTCGAGGTCGAGGCTTCCTGCCCAATCTTCGAAGTTGTGGCATTCAAGGCAGTAGGTCTCAATGAATTCCTTCTGATGAGTGACATCATCAGGTTGAGCCAGAAGCCCCTGAGACTGAAAACTTATAATGGTAATCATGGTAAGTGCCAGCAATTTGAGACTGGCGGTATGAAAACGATTGCACATACTATTTCCCCTAGTGAGCCGAAGAATAAATGAGGGCTGTGTGCAATTCAAGAGAAGCTTCCTAAGAAATCTCAGGAAAGTAGAAGGATAGGGCATTGTGGCCAAATATTTTATCTGCGACAGCGCTGTCATCAACAAGGTTTTCCAGCCATTTTATAGTTTGGCCAAGCCCAAGTTCCTCTTCATGGCCAACAAATGGACAGTCGCTGGCCCAAAACATTCGATTTTGCCCAGTTTCCTTCAGGTAAGCGAGAAAGTGCTTTTCTGCCATCGGGCCTATTCGATGAGCGCAGGAAGCCTTGATCCAGACATTTCCCCGATTCACAGCATCGCTGATGCAGCGAAAGGCAGGGCAGTCGATGTCTTCATTTGGAGCAGGGCGGCCAAGATGGTCAATAACAATTCTCGGGCCGGCATTTTCAAGATGTGGTAACAGGTCAGGGATATGTCGGCCTTCGACATGTAAGTGGACATGCCAGTTCAAATCTGCCAGTGCACTGAATAATTGACGGTACTCGGATGTGCGGATATCGGGTAATTTTTCCAGTCCAATAAAAGGCAGTCGAATTCCCACAATACCTTCCTCTGTCATTTCCTGAAGAGGATATTGAGCAAGTTTCTCCGGGTGCAGAATTACTGTGCCGCGTAAACGTCCGTTCGCTTTCACACTGGCGCGCGTATAGTCGTTGTAATCGCCCCAGGGACTGGCAGCTGCTATCACCCCGTAGCTGATGCCATTTTTATCAAGTTGTTCGAGATAGTTTTCCAGCGTGAAACTGTATTTCGGACTGTGCCTGGGATTACTTATCAGGGGCATCTCACTGGTAAAGATATGCGCATGGGTATCCACCAACAGCGCAGGCAAGGGCTTGCTCATAAAGTGTCAATTCCGGTACTGAGAATGACTTGCCGCCATTTTTCTATATCTGCGAGCAGTTGTTGCTGCATTTCTTCAGGGCTTGTGGCTCTTGCTTCAATTCCCAGATCGCTAAACCTGAGCTTGATGTCGTCAGTGGCCAGTACTGTCGAAATTTCCTGGTTTAGTTTGTTGATGATTTGCGGATCGGTACCGGCTTTTGTGTAAAGCGCATTCCAGCCTGTGACAACAAAATTATCGATACCGGTTTTCTGTACGGTAGGAATATCCGGCAGCGCCGGGTTTCTTGTTTCACCGGTTACTGCCAGAGGTTGAGCCTGATTATTATCGATGGCGCCTTTTAATGCAGTATAGGCATCTATGACCAGATCCACTTCATTACGCAGCAAGGCTCCCAGTGTATCTGGCGTGGTGCGGTAGGGAATAATTGTCGCATCAATGTTTGCTCTGGATTTGAACAGTTCCGCAGTGAGGTTCTGGGTGCTACCGGGGTTGATGGTGGCAATGCGCAGATCGTTACCTTTCGCGGCCAGAAGCTCTTGCAGAGTTTGATATCCGGCATCAGGGTTGCCTAGCAGGACCAGGTCAAACCAGGCAACAGCAGAGATAGGAATTAACTCTTCTGTTATCTGATAGGGCAGCTTATTAAAAAGGGTTTCAGCAATAGTGGTGCCATTGGTCAGGACTATCAGTGTGTGGCCGTCTGCGTCGGCATTTAACATAGTGGTGGTAGCAGCCACACCACCGGCGCCCGGACGATTTTCCATCACCATTCGCTCACCCAGTATTTCACCCAAAGGTTCGCCAAGCAGACGCATGGTGACATCTGCCAGTCCGCCGGGACCAAAGGGTATGATTACTTTTATTGATTTGGCGGGAAATTCGGCATCTGAATTTGCATTTGATTCGCCATTCTCACTACAGGCTGACAGCACAAGCAGAAGGGATCAAAAGCTTATCAGGCGGGTAAAAAAGATCATATTGAGTTCTCTGAAGGTGAGCCCTGTTTGTTGCCTGATTTTCGAATGAATGAAAACGCCAGTATCGTCAGAGTCAGAAGCAGAAAAACAAGACTGACAGGACGTTCGACAAATGTTATCAACTGGCTATCTGATAGCACCAGGGCACGGCGAAAATTTTCCTCGATCAAGGGACCCAGGACAAATCCTAAAAGAAGCGGGGCAGAGGGATAGCCGTGGCGATTAAAGTAAAACCCAAGAATACCAAAACCCAGAGTCAGTAATACATCGACACTACTATTATTGACGCTATATACCCCGATACATATTAGAAACAGGACGGCTGGAAAAAGGAAACGATAGGGGATGCTGAGTAGTTTAACCCAGAGGCCGATCATTGGCAGGTTAAGGACTAATAAAATAACATTGCCAATCCAGAAGCTGGCAACGACCCCCCAGAACAGGGCGGCATCAGTGGTGACCAGCTGAGGTCCTGGCGTAATGCCATGAACAAGCAGTCCGCCAAGCATAACGGCCATGATTGCGTCTCCCGGCACACCCAGAGTCAGCGTGGGAATAAATGCCGCCTGGACGGAAGCATTATTTGCCGCTTCCGGTGCAGAGATGCCTTCAATAGCCCCATGACCAAATTTTTCCGGCGTCTTCGACAGTTTCTTCTCCGTGGCATAGGCCATGAACGTAGCGATGGTGGGTCCTGTGCCCGGCAACATACCGATGAAACTGCCGATGAGGGATCCGCGTAAGCAGGAAAAGCGAAATGCTTTCATATCATCTTTGGTGGGCAGCATATTTTTCAGGCTTATTTTTTCCTTGATGGTCGGCGGTGTATTTCCGGTGCTCAGGTTGCTCAGAATTTCAGCTATTCCGAAAAGTCCCATAGCCAGGGCGACAAGGCTAATACCATCTGTCAGAGCAGGAATGCCAAAAGTAAAACGAAACTGTCCTGAATTGATATCAGTTCCTACCAAACCAAGCAGTAGTCCTAATACCACCATGGCTAATCCTTTTGTTGGTGAGCCTACAGATAATGTAGAGGCAGCAGTTAATGCCAGAATCATAATTGAAAAATAATCGGCCGCTGAAAAGCTGATGGCAAAATTTGCCAGTACTGGCGCAAAGAACACCAGCAACAAAATGGCAAAACTGCCACCGACAAAAGAAGCAATTGTGGTAATAAACAGAGCAACACCTGCACGTCCCTGGCGGGATAAAGGGTAGCCATCGAGACAGGTTATGGCTGCGGGAGCGCTGCCCGGGACATTAAGCAGAATGGACGCTGTAGAGCTGCCGTACTGGGCCCCATAAAAAATGCCGGCAAGCATAATGAGCCCGAGCAATGGCTCCAGATGGAAAGTCAGTGGCAGGCACAAGGCAATGGTTGTCAGCGATCCGATACCTGGCAGTACGCCTATAAATGTGCCCAGGCTGACACCAAGCAAGCAGAACATTAATGCTTCAGGTGTTAATGCCTGCTCAAAGCCCAGCGCGAGTAATTCCAGTGTATTCATGATTTATCCGAAGGCATTCAGAGGTACGCCTAGCTGCAGGACAAAAATCAGGTAGCCGCTAAGGCTTAGCGCAAGGGCAAAAAATAGTATGCTGCGCCATTTCGGATTAGGCAGCGCCAGGGCGCAAAGTATAATCTGGGAGGCTGATGCAATGAAAAATCCGGCTGTTTCTACCAGTATCACCCAGGTCAGGATGCCTGCTATAACGGCAAGGAAAGGGCGCCATTCAACAGGCGGTAAAAGTTCAGAAACCGGGCGTTCACGCAACAGAATGATACCGCCCAACAGGGCAAGGGAAAGCGCCAGCGCCAGGGGAACAAAGCCAGGACCCATTCTGGTGAAACTGCCAACGTCATAGCTGATCGCTATCACACTGGCGCTCAAGCCGAGCAAGAGCAGAAGTATGGCTGATAATAATGGCAGCAAATGTTGCTTGAGTACCTTGATCAAGAGGGAACCAATATCCACATAATTTTTTATGGGTAATTAAAACATAGAATGTCCCGGTGCTTATTTAAAAAGATACTTGAGCCGTCAATGGAAACAAATTGGCGAATTCGTTGATTGTAATTGTTGATTGGCTTTCTTATGCTTGCTCATCACCTATTGAGGAATTCGCTTCATGCATAAGTTATGCGCATTTATTTCAGTTATTTTGTTGTCTTTTCCCATGTGGGTATCTGCGCACCATGGACTGGCAAACTTTAATCTGAATGTGGATATCTCGGTGCAGGGAAGAATCACGGATATTGCCATGATTAATCCGCATTCCTGGGTATATATAGAGGTGACCAATGCCGATGGCAGTCTCACAAACTGGAAATGTGAATTACGCGGTGGCACTGTGCTGCGCCGTTCGGGTTGGACGCAAGCCTTATTTGAAGTAGGTTCGGAAATTACTATAAGCGGTTCGCCGGATCGCTTCGAAGACAATACCTGCTATACCGGGACTATTACTTTCGCTAACGGACAGAGCCTGGATCGATATGATCAGATTATTGAGACGGAAAAATATCTCAGGCAGCAAATAGAAATTAGCCGGCTCAATAATGGTGATCCGAATATCAATGGCGACTGGGCCGCTGAGCAGGTAGTGATGACTGATCCCCGGGGCTTGGAAGGCACACTTGTTCCATTAAGCATTGCAGATCAGTTTGAACCCGGTGAAGTGCCCCCTGGCGGGAACGCCTTTCAAGGATCGCGTGGCACACCTGAATCATTTTCCGACGACCCTCTTGCTACCACCTGGGAGCTTCCCAGCATCCTGCCTCTGACGGAGGCTGGAAAAGCTGCTCTTGTTGGTTTTGATGCTGCGTCCACTGATAACCCACGTTTGCGTTGTGAAACCACCAACATTATGTGGGACTGGTCATTCGACAACCCCGTTAACCGTATAGAGCAGACGCAGGATGAGATCAGGCTCATCTATGGCACCATGATATTTGAGCGCACAATTCATTTGAATGAAACAATATTTCCACAAGATCTTGAGCCAAGTCGTAGTGGTTATTCAATAGGCCGCTGGGAAAATGATGTGTTGATTGTCTATACACAGGGATTTCTTGACGGTATTTTAATGGCAGGAAGAAATACTCCCCATAGCGATGCCATGCGGGTAGTGGAGCGTTTTAGTATTGATGCATCAAATGGTTCTCTTGTTAGATCCTACACGGCAGAAGATGAAAAGTATTTTATAGGACAGTTTCGTGGCAGAGACACCATGTTCGTCTCCAGCTACCCGTGGGAGCCTTATGAATGTGACGATCGTTCTTACCGCTCGGATATTTAATGTATTTCACTAACATAATGAATATTTTTACTGCCGCTTTTAATAAGCGCAAATTATAAATATAAAACTTAAGGAGTCAGAGATGACAGACAATGCCACCGTTTCCGCAAAAAAATACAACAATATTCTTGAAACAATCGGAAATACCCCTGTCATAAAAATCAACAAGCTTGGACCTGAAGGTATTAACCTTTATGTAAAAGCAGAGGCGTTTAACCCCATGAGCTCGGTGAAAGATCGGCTTGCATTGGGCGTTATTGAAAATGCTGAAAAAACCGGTGCCTTAAAACCGGGTCAGACAGTGGTCGAAGCGACCAGTGGTAATACCGGAATAGGACTCGCCATGGTTTGTGCTCAGAAGGGTTATCCGCTGGTGGTCACCATGGCAGAAAGCTTTAGTGTTGAACGGCGTAAACTGATGCGTTTTCTTGGCGCAAAAGTGATACTGACTCCTGCAGCGCAAAAAGGCACAGGCATGCTAAACAAAGCCATTGAGCTGGCTGAAGAGCATGGCTGGTTTCTCACCCGCCAGTTTGAAAATGAAGCCAATGCTGATATGCATTACCGCACCACAGGTCAGGAAATTCTTTCAGCATTTGCAGATGAAAAACTGGACTACTGGGTCACAGGTTATGGTACCGGCGGCACATTGAAAGGTGTTGCCCGGGCTCTGGAAGAAAAGAGTCCGGAGACAAAAATCATTGTTTGTGAGCCAGAACTGGCCGCTTTGATTGGCAGTGGAGTAAAACAGGAGCGCGATGACAGTGGCTCGCCAGCAGTCAGCCATGAAGCCTTTCAACCACATCCCATGCAAGGCTGGACGCCAGATTTTATTTCCAAATTGACCGAAGATGCACTCAATGACGACATGGTAGATCAAGTGCTTACCATCGTCGGGTCTGAAGCTATTCGTCTTTCCAAAGCGCTGGCGCAAGAGGAGGGTATCTTTGCAGGTATCTCGGGCGGAGCAACATTTAGCGGGGCATTACAGGTGGCAGAACAGGCGCCGAAAGGCTCTACCATTCTCTGCATGTTGCCAGACACCGGGGAGCGCTATTTGAGCACTCCATTGTTTGAAGGCATTACAGAGGAGATGTCTGAAGAGGAAATAGGCCTTTCAAATTCCACGCCTGGTAATCGTTTTGAAAGCTGATATAAAAAATTAGACAGATTAAATTCAGTAGGAATGGGTATGAAAAAGTTTACGATTAATACTGTGGTGATCTCCTTTCTCCTTGCTGGATTCCAATTGGACTTCCAGAGCAGTGTAAACGCCGCAGAAGCTGAGGGGGTTTTAAGTAATACACCTATGCCCTGGGCTTATGCTATCAATACGCCTGATATTGACGTGCCTTTCGCCTTCAATGTGCCCCGCACTGTTCCTGACAGTGAGCTGGAGTTTGTTTTTACCAATCCGCGCAATCTATACCAGCCGCCTGACTGGCATCCTCAAGATCATCCGCTAATGCCTGAAATAGTGGCCAGTGGCAGAGAGCCGGCAGTGTTTGCCTGTGCCTATTGTCATCTGCCCAATGGCCAGGGACGACCTGAAAATGCCAGTATAGCCGGCCTGCCACAGGCCTATATTATCCAGCAAATGGCTGACTGGCGTGCAGGACTGCGCAGAAGTTCAGAACCACTACACGGACCGGCTTCGGCCATGCAGGCTATAGGCTTCAATGCCACAGAAGATGAAGTGGCCATTGCTGCAGCTTATTTTTCCAGTCTTGTTCCGCGCAAATGGATTCGAGTAGTAGAAACTGACACGGTGCCTGAAACAGTCGTGGCAGGGTGGATGTATATCGAAGCAGATGGCGGTTCAAACGAAGCTATTGGTAATCGTATCCTTGAAATGCCTGAAGATCTTGAACTCACAGAACTGCGTGATGATCATTCCGGCTTTATCGCTTATGTCCCGGTTGGCAGTATTGCTCGTGGAGAGCAACTGGTTCGTTCTGGTAATGATGCCGTTTGCACTAGCTGTCATGGCGAAGATTTGCGCGGACTGGGCCCTGTGCCACCCCTGGCCGGTCGCTCACCCAGCTATATTGCCCGGGCTCTGTTTGATTTGCAGGAAGGAAATCGACGTGGCCTGTGGTCACCCCTGATGGAGGATGCGGTAAAAGACCTGAGTACCAGTGACATGGTTGCCATCGCTGCTTATTTATCCTCTCTTGAACCCTGATCAAGCCTTTCTTCCACAGTGACAAAGACTTCCGCTAAAACAATTATTATCGGAGGCGGTCACAATGGGCTGGTGTGCGCTGCATACCTTGCCAAAGGTGGGCGGCAGGTCAGTGTGTTTGAAAAAAGGCCTGTGCTGGGTGGCGCTGCTGTTACCGAAGAATTCCATCCTGGCTTTCGTAATTCGGTGTGTTCCTACACAGTCAGTTTATTGCATCCGAAAGTAATTAAAGATCTGAACCTGTATCAGCATGGGCTGCGCATTATTCCACGCAAGGTAAATAATTTTTTGCCACTGCCTGATGGCGATAGTTATGCGTCAATCCCGGGAGAATTGGCTGCAGAAGTTGCGCGCTTTTCTGCAAAAGATGTCGGAGCTTTGCAGCAATATAAAGAATTACTGGGAGCTGTGGTCCCGGTAATAAAAGATATTATGCTGATGACGCCACCGGCAATTGATGAGCCTGGCTTGTCGGATTTATTGAGCCTGTTTCGTCTCAGTCGACGTTTTTCCACACTGGACCGGCGCCAAAAACAATTTCTCATTAACTTATTTGCCCGCAGTGCCGGTGAGATTCTTGATGACAGGTTCGAAACCCCGGCACTGAAAGCCTTGCTGGGATTTGATGCCATTGTGGGGAATTACGTTTCTCCCTACACGCCGGGAAATGCTTATAACCTGCTTCATCATTTGCTGGGAGAAGTGAATGGCGAACAGGGAAGGTGGGGGCATGCAATTGGGGGAATGGGAGCTATAAGTGATGCGATTGTTGCAGAAGGCCTGGCATATGGAGTCAGATATCACACAAATACCGGGGTTGCCAGAATCATAACGGAGGCTGGCAAGGTTGCAGGGGTAGAAACCCTGGATGGTCTGGTTCATAAGGCAGATACGGTTGTAGCGAATGTCAATCCGATGCTTCTTTTTTCAAATCTTCTGGATGCTGATGTAGTACCAGCACAATTACATGAACATTTTAGTGAATATAAATGTGGCAGTGGTGCTTTTCGGATGAATATTGCTTTGCAGGGCTTGCCTGAATATCAGGGCAGGCAGGTGGCGCATTATATGGAAGCGGGAATTATTCTGGCGCCATCTCTGGAATATATGGATAGCGCCTGGAACAGTGCGCGCAGCAATGGCTGGTCAGAAAAGCCGGTAGTAGAGATGCTGATTCCCAGTTTGGTAGATGACTCTCTTGCTCCGCCCAATTGTCATGTGGCCAGTCTGTTTTGTCAGCAATTTTCACCGGACTTGGGCGATAAGTGGGATCAATGCAAGGGGCAGGCGGAAGAGGCGATTGTGGATGCTGTTGACTCTTTTTTTCCTGGTTTTCGTAGATTGATTGTTGGTAGTCAGAGTCTGAGTCCATGGGATCTGGAACAGCAATTCGGCTTGATCAGAGGGGATATCTTTCATGGCAGACTGACCCTCGAGCAGTTGTTTTGTGCAAGACCAGCCGTGGGGCTGGCGCAATACAAAATGCCGGTAAAAGGGCTTTATTTATGTGGGTCAGGTGCTCATCCCGGAGGAGGGGTGAGCGGTCTTCCCGGTCACAATGCAGCAAAAACTATTCTTAATTAGAAACAGCCTCACCAGTTTCCATAGGCATGTCGGGATCGGCGGTCCATTCCGTTAGAGAGCCATCATAGACGGCGACATTATTCTGACCAGCCAGGGTAAGTGCCAGGGCATTGGCACTGGCAGCAATGCCACCACCACAATAGGTAATCACTCTTTTTTGTTCCAGGCTGTGGCTTGGGGAGAATTTTTCCTGCAGCAGTTCTTTTGCTATATAACAATTGGATTCCGGGTCAAGCAGGGTTTCACAATAAAGGTTCACACTGCCGGGTATGCGTCCGGGTCTTTTATAAGGGCTAACTTCGCCGTTAAACATTGGCAATGGCAGGGAATGCAGAAGTAATGTTTCCTGTTCATCACAAGCAGCTCTGACTTCTTCTTTGCTTACCATCAGTTCTGGCCTATGCCTAAGCGTAAAAGTCGTTGCAGAGGGATAGGAAGTAAGTTCAGTTGAGACTTCTCTGCTTTCAGCGAGCCATTTTTTCCAGCCACCGTCGAGTACGGCCGCATTATCAAAGCCACAAACTCTGAGCATCCACCATACCCGTGCTGCCCAGGCATGATTACTTCTGTCATAGCAGATCACAGCAGTGTTATCGCCGATACCTTTTTGTTTGAGCGTGGCAGCAAAGGCTTCAGGGTCAGGCATCATCAGGGTGAATTCATGTGTCTGATCAGATAATTCACCTCCCACATCCACATAGATACTGTTAGGAATATGACTCTCCTTCCACACATCGATTCCCGAGACAAAACCATAGCTGCCATCTTCATTAGGCTGCATTATCAGACTGCAATCGAGAATTCTGATATCTGTATCCTGACTATGTTCAGCAAGCCATTGAGTTGAAACAAGGGGCGCGTCGAGGGTTAAGGCCATGCTTTTCTCCTGAGAATTGACGGCTAATCATAAACACTTAGTGTTCTGGAGAAAAGGACAGCACAAAAAAAAGGCCGGACTAAAAAGTCCGGCCTGAATCCGCACAAGGTCAGCAGACCAGACGGAGGGGATCATACAGTATCGATTCCATTACACTGGCAATTAATCCAGAGTCGCCTCGAAGGGATCACTTAACTCTTCGATGCAGGCGCGTATAACCCGGCGCAGATTAATCTGATAATCCTGGTTGGCTACAACTTCTTCCAGACTGATCAGTCCGTCGTTGTTGCTGTCAATTCGGTCGAAGAGAACATAGGCTCTTTGTTCCAGTGCCAGGCTCAGCTCAAGAAGATCAATGTAACCATCGCCATCAAGATCTATCTCATCAAAGCGATCTTCCACTTCCTGGGGACCTTCCCAGTCAGCGATGGTTTCCCTGACACACTGGATAACTGCTTCACGATCGATGTCAGGACGATCATTTTGATGGCGGCGACGTTCAGCTTCTTCTTCATTCAACAGGCCGTCACCATCTGCATCGCGACGATCGAACTGGTCATCAAGACGGGCAAGTCGACCATCAACAAATTCCTCTTCATCGACAAAACCATCACCATCATTGTCCAGATGATCAATCAGCCTTTCTGGATTACCTCCGGGACGACCGGGGCGATGCCGGGATTGAGCAGAGCGACGGAATTCACTTCCACCACGTTGTGCTGTCACATCGATGCCTTCAATATCACGAGAAAATCGGGGACCACCATCCTGTGCAGTAGCGGCCGGAAGAATTGCTGCGCTTAATAGTGCAGAGGTACTTAGTATTACCAGGCTTTTAAATTTCATGTTTACTTACTCCAAATTAATAAATTGATTAAGAGTGAATACCGGCCGGAATATTCAGTTCACTGTATAAAACGTTGTCATCGATACTTGGTTGACACGTAAGACAAAAAACGTGAACAGGATCACCTTATTGGTTCATTGAATAATTGGTTTCTGGAGCAAGAGATGTGATTGCAAAGCAATGAGTGAACGGTAGAATGGAGGATCTTGAAAACGCCTTTAAGCGCTGGGGTCAGCATTGTCATTACCGGAAGATATACGCCAGGAATACCTGCAAACATTGGGAATAGACAGCTATTTTCCTCGCTTTACCTTGCCATCAGCGCCTGAGTCAAAGCCTTGTGACTGGCCAGATTCCTGGCTGAAGGAAAAGCAGAAAAGCATTGATAAATCTGTTGCAGAGGCAGGTCCTGCTAATGTCGAAGCAGCCGAGTTAGCATCAGTTAAGCCGATCACTGACCGTGCTGGAGAAAATATCCCAACGACAACACATAGTGCGCAACCTGAAAGGACGCCCGTAGAGCATAAGCCATCTTTACACATCAAGGTAGCAAGTCCAAAAAATAATAAGGAATCAGTTGCTGAAACCGAGGTCCAGACTGATCCAGCGACAGCAGTAAAACCCCGGCAGGAAGAGTTCAGGCTCCAGCTACTTTGCATCAGGGTAAGTGAAGAGCTGGCTATTATTAATGCCATGCCTCATTTCGGGCCTAAACAATTAACAAGCCAGCATATGAAATTACTGCAAAATTTTATTCAGGCATCAGGATTTAATCTTGAGACTTTGCAGGTGGATGAAAAACCTTTTCATTGGCCAATGGTGCAGGGGGAGTTTGTGGACAACAGTAAATCGGCTGCTGCCAGCGCCCTGACCGCTTATCTTCAGCAAAAGGTGGTGGATTGGCAATTCCGTAATTTACTGGTAATGGGTGAGCAAGTGGTCTCGCGTGTTTTTACTCTTGATGAGGAGCAGCAGTCAGGTGAAGAGGGAAAAGTGAAAAACTCTCTGTCACTCGACGAACAATCCTGGCAGACATTTTATACTCGATCACTGGATGAAATTTTGCAAAGTCCGGGATTAAAAAAGGAAGTATGGTCAGTGCTTAGAAAACTTCAAGCCTGACTTTGTCCCGCGCTATGAAAGATTTACGTTTCAGGAAGATGGTCAAGGCTGACCTGCCAGTAATTACAAAAATTGAAAGTGATTGCCAATCCCATCCATGGACCTTGCTTCAGTTTCTCGATGGCTTTAATGCCGGTCATGAAGGCTGGGTTGCTTGCAAGGATTATGAGCATAGGGAATTAATCGTCGGTTTTGCGATTTTTTCCAGCGTCCTTGATGAAAGCACACTGTTGAATATTTGCGTGCGTCCAGCTTTTCAGAAACAAGGTTATGGACGAGCTATTCTTGATCGACTGCTTGAACAGGCAAGGTCTGAAAATATCGAGAGCATATTTTTAGAGGTCAGAATATCCAATAGTTCTGCTATCAGATTATATGAAAGTATTGGGTTTGAGAAAATCGCTGAACGCAGAGATTATTATCCGGCTATTATCGGCAGGGAAGATGGCCTGGTTTATTCACTGAAATCAATTCCAGACGCTCCCTGATCTTTTCGAATTATTTAGTCAGCTTTGTTATCAGTTTTGTTGTCAGTTTCAGTGTCGTTATCTTCGTCTTGCGCCTTGCAAAAAGAATTCACTATTGTATTTTTAATCCAAATTAATAATTTGAATAAACTCACTGCAATCAGAGCAAGTAATACGATACCAATAAAAAATATCCCGGTAGAAAAAATAAAATCACGCACGTCTGATGCTGGGATATCGGCAAAATTTATGACTGCGAATATGGCCGCGATGCTTACCAAAATGCCCGAAATAACATTTCGGGTTTTTTTATTCATTTTCTTTGTCATATTAATTTCTTCGACAATTTATAGATGGGGCCATGCCTGATGCAGGGAGTGTGCTTTAAAACTCAGCCCGCATCTACGATTGTATTGCTGCCAGGGCATCGAGTAATCGCTGGTTATCTTCCGGAGTGCCAATCGTAATGCGTAATTTATCGTCCAATCTGTCCTCGTTCTTGAAATAACGTACAAGGATTCCTTTCTTTTTTAATGCCAGATAAATATCTTCAGCGGATTGATTATCCGGTACGCTGGCGAGGACAAAGTTACTCTGGCTATCAGGAACAATATAGCCGGCCTGACGCAATGAGGCAGTAACATGCTGACGCTCTTGTCTTACCTTATTCCAGGTCTTCAGTGCATATTGCTGATCTTCAATGGCTGCCAGGGCAAGCGCCTGTGATATCAAATCTGTGTTGTAGCTGTCTTTGGTCTTCATCAAGGGAGATATCAGGGAAGGGTTAGCGAGACCATAAGCCATTCTTAAGCCCGCCAATGAGTAGCCTTTGCTAAAGGTGCGAAGAATCAGTAAGTTATCAAAGTCTTTTAGCAGTTGTGCGGAATCATAGGCGACATCTGGGTCAACGAAATCAATATAGGCTTCATCCAGTAACAAAACGCCATTGAATGCATCTGCCAGTTCCGCAATGCGATCTATCGGCGTTAGTGTTCCTGAAGGGGCATGTGGATTTACCAGAAAGCACATTTTTGCACCAGAATCATTCAACAGGCTTGCATAATTTTCCGGCTGCTCCCAGTTTTCGTTAAGCTCGAATGAGGTCAATGTGCAGCCATGAGCTGCGGCCAGTACCTTATAGAGTGTGTAAGTAGGTCGCGCTACGGCAATACTTTCACTGGCTTCTGCGAAAGTGGCAATTGCCATACGCAGAAGCTCATCACCGCCATTAGTAACAATGACATTATCCCTGTTTAGTCCATGTTTTTTCGCAATTGCTTCTTGCAGATTTTGTGCTGTAGGTGGCGGGTACTGTCGTAATCTGGCTACATCACAATCTGCCAGCGCCTTGTTGACCATGGGGCTGGGTGGGTAGGGATTTTCATTGGTATTCAGCTTGATAATATCCGGTGAGTCTATTTGTTCGCCAGGAATATACGCTGCCATTGCTTCAATATTCTTTCGTTCGTAAGCCATGATAAAACCGTTTACTTGTAGGTTTGCCAAAGTTTGATATGAATTTTGTCAGGGAGTGCTTGTTTTTGCTCTCTATGAAGTAACTATGATATGAAATTATGGTGTGTATGTATTGAGTCGATTATTCCAGCCAGCCAGCCAGCGTGATTCAGCTCGTTCAACAGGGGCATTTTGCACTCTTGTTGCCAGAACATTGCGAGCGGATTCCACGAAAGCTTGCAAGGGAGAAAGGTTGGGGTTCATGCCAAGCAATACATGCTTAAGACCCCAGCCTTGTCCCTGGTAGCTTTCAAGTACTGAAGTGCCAGTACCCTTGAAATTTACATAATCGATCAATGCATATAATCCATAGGGTGGGCTGCTGTTTGCAACCATGAAAAAATTCTCATTTAAGCGTGCTTTAGCTTCTGCTTCAGGTAATCCTGGTGAGTTTTCTGCAGTGATTGAAGCGAGAATTTTCTCCAAAGCGCCATTAAAACGCTCGATAATAAATGCAGTTTGTTCCCTGCTATGCTGATATAAAAAAGTGCGAAGTTCTGACATTCTGCGAGATTCAAACTCTGACCGGAAGGCAGATCGGTCAGGCCAGGGAGATTCGTAATTTTCTTCTTCAAGCCATGCAGGAATTGTTGCCCCTTCATTCCTGAGAAAGCCAAGTAGAGCAGGGAAACTTTCTTCAAAAATTTCCTCTTGTCCTGCCTGATACCAGATGAAATGACCAAGCCCCAGAGAGGGGAAAGATTCTCCCTCGTTCCAGGAGGTTAAGCATGCAGTTAATCGCCCACATTCATTGTTGAATATTTGACTGCCGATCCAGTCAATTTGCTCATTGTTCAGGGCCGGATACTCATCGGCATAAACATCGACCGACATAAAAAAAATCCCCGTAATAACAGAAATTTTCAGTGTGGCCGACAGGGCCTTTGTAAAGCTAATCAACGCCAATTTGTGTTAATCTGTGTCAAATTATTGGATACTTGTCAGATTCTAGCATAATGTATTGTGAGCTCAGCCCTTTATACCGGGTATTTAAAGAGAATTATTGAAGAAAAACAGTGTTTTGAAACGGTTTTTTTGGATTTAATAGACAGGGTTTAGCAATAAAAAAGTAAAAATCATTATCAGTAAAAATCGGGAAAAAAGTAGTAGAAGATACAACTACAGAAGACGTGACTATTGACCCGGCAGAAGGTCAGGCAAATGGTGCCTCTGCCACGTCCCCTCAAGATGACTTCGTTCGTCAACTGGCCGCACTCTACAAACAATTAAAATTCGCCAAAAATCTCAAAAAGGCAATGAAAGAGGTTGAAGGCACTATCCTTGAATTGATGGGCAGTAAAATGTTCACAATTTATCAAAGTGTTGATAACGGCAAGGAAATAGTCGCCAGTTTTAAAGGCGATACTCGTCCCCATGAAGGTGATGACGATATAGAAATCCGCGTACCTTTCACACCGACCTCCCTGGCAGGCTATGTTGCGTTAAGCCAGCATCCCCTGCTGGTTGAAGATGTTTACAATGCAGAAAAACTGACAGATATTCACGCGCGTTTACAGTGGGATAAAAGTTTCAGCGAATCCCAGGGTCTATTTTTCAAATCGATGATAGTGGTGCCGATCAAGGACGATATCCTTTTGGGGGTTGTTCAGCTGATCAGGCTTAAAGATGATCCTGTCTTTAATAATACTGACCTCAAGCATGCCCAGATGCTGGCACAAATGTTGGCCAAGCAGTTTCGCTCAGAATTTCAGAGTACACAGGGACCTTATGATTACCTTGTGCAACAGGGCAAGATTTCAGCAAAAGATCTTGATGAGATAGAAAAGGGGGTGTCCTTATACGGAGGCACCATTACCAAGATGCTCATGGAAGATTACAAGATAGAGTCCAGTGAAATCGGTAAATCTCTTGAACTCTATTACCGTGTGCCTTACATGAAGTACGACCCCAATATAACTCTGCCTGTGGATCTGATGGAAAACCTCGGAGCCAGTTATCTGAGGAATAATCTCTGGGTCCCGGTTTCCGGCAGTAAGGAAGAAGTTACCATCCTGATCAGTAATCCCAGTGATTATCAGAGAATTATGGAGATTCAAGGCATTCTAAATGCCAAGAACTATGTGTTCAGAATCGGTTTGCCTGAAGATATTCTCATGTATCTTGGTGGCACTCAGGAAGAGGAGCTTGAAGAGGAAGGCTTTGATGATGTATTCAAAAGTCTGCAGGACGAAGGTGGTATTGAGGTTGATGAAGACGACGATGATCAGGATGACTCTGAGAGTGCCGCTGCTGCATCGGGTATTATTCAGCTGGTAAACAGGGTCATCGTCGAGTCTGATCGTCTTGGCGGTTCTGATATTCATATTGAACCTGGCAAGGATAAAAGCCCCGGTATCGTAAGAGTGCGCGTAGACGGCATCTGTCGAGAGATTCTAAAAGTTCCCGCAGAACATACAGGTCCGCTGATTGCCCGTATCAAAGTAATGTCCAGACTTGATATTTCTGAACGACGCTTACCCCAGGATGGTAAATGTAAGTTAAAAATCCGTGGCAGGGCCCTGGAGCTTCGTGTTGCTACAGTGCCAACAGTCAATGGTGAAAGTGCAGTGCTTCGTCTTCTTGCTGCTGGATCTGCAATGCCACTGGATAAAATGAACCTGTCTCCCGCAAATATGGAGAGCCTTTTGGATGCCGCCAAGCATCCCCATGGTTTGCTATTGGTAGTGGGGCCCACAGGTTCTGGTAAAACAACAACCCTGCATGCAGTGCTGGGTTACCTGAATCAACCTGACCGAAAAATCTGGACCGCTGAAGACCCGGTGGAAATTACCCAACCAGGCTTGCAGCAAGTCCAGATGCAACCAAAAATTGGCTTTACCTTTGCCGCCGCGATGCGCGCATTCCTTCGTGCTGACCCTGATATAATTCTGATTGGTGAAATGCGTGACCATGAAACCGCATCAATCGGTATTGAAGCCTCACTCACAGGTCACCTTGTATTATCAACCCTTCACACCAACTCAGCCCCGGAGACCATCACACGTCTGTTGGACCTTGGGCTTGACCCCGTCAACTTCTCTGATGCATTGCTAGCCATTCTGGCACAGCGATTGATCAGAACCCTATGTGGTAAATGCAAAGAAACCTATAAACCGGAAGATAAAGAGCTAAATCACCTAATTGAGCAGTACGGCACAGAAGACTTCAAAACTTTGGGATTTAATCCCTCTGAAATGGAGTTATGCCGTGCAGTAGGTTGTGAAGCATGCGGTGATACCGGTTATAAGGGACGTACTGGCGTGCATGAGCTGCTGGTAGGAACCCACGAGCTTCAGTCCATGATTTATAAGAAGGCCGACCTTTCGGACCTTACCAAGCAAGCAATCAAGGATGGTATGCGGACTTTGAAGCAAGATGGTATTCATAAAATCTTCACGGGCTACACTGATTACGAGCAACTCCTGAGAATCATCGCTGAGTAATTAGCGTTTTAGACGCTAAAAGCAAGCTCTTGATTCTCCTGGCAAACAGCTATAAAGGCTGGGTTGTAATAAGGCTGAAAGCCCGATTTCCCAACTTGTGCACTGTTTCACACTTTGTCTTTGATAAAAGCATAATCATGACAACGGAATGACGGCAGCTGCGTTTAAGAAGGTAAATCACCACTTTCATGCCATTTTGGGAATAGACCATGATTAAAACAGTTATTTTAGGACTTATACTCGGTTGCACACTCGGAGTGGCTCTGGCGGGAGAAATCTTCATGCGCATCGGGATGCAGCCCACAACTTTTCTGGTTGTCCTTGCAGGTTTATTTATTGCTGCATTACTGGTTAACAGGGGCATTGCTGTAGTCGCCGCAGCCATTGCACTGACCACGACGATTTTGCAGCCTGGGCTAATGACCTATGGTTTTGACAGGGATTTGCTTCTGGTCGCTCTTCTTCTTACTGTTTTATACCCAATTGTGTCTCGGATTATGCATTCCTGATTGGAAATGCATCAGGTAAATTTGCAGTCACTAATAATCGTAAAGCTTCTTTAGACTATTAATTTCCCAGTAGTAAAACTGAGCTGTAATGGCCAATTGTGAATCCACGGCATTGATCCATGGTTTTTCTAAAAATTAAGCCTTTTCTTATCTGAAAAATTGGAACAAAAAACGCTATAAATAAAGGCGTTTTTCAATTCAATGATTTTCTTTTGCTAAAAAGCCCGTAAAACTATGCACAAAAACAGCGCAATGATATTAGACACTGGAAAAATAGGGGTTTTGTGAATATTTTGTTAAACGAATATGTAACATACTGATAAATATGGAAAATAAATTGGTTAAATTTTAATCAATTTGTAACAATACAGCTGTTTGTGGGCATTCCCTTGCCTTCAACAGGTTTTATCCAAAGAGTTATCCACAGATTCTGTGGAAAAATATTTATCTCAAACATATTTCACAAGTTCACATTCTGTATCGCGGATTTCCGATCTGATGATATACTTTCACTTGTTCCGGAATTCTTCCTCCGGAGACCAATCTGAGACATTTAATGATCGAAATCGACGAAAACATTCCCTTCCTCTGGCGTCTGCGTGCCCAGGAAGATGGTGATGGGTTTTGTTTGGTATCAATGGTTGTTCCATTCAATGCGGGAGACCGAAATCTGGAACATACAATTGAAACAGATATTGTCAGCCTTACTGCTGATTATAGTGGTGAGGAAGAAGATGAGATTCTGGAATGGAACGAAGATGACATTAGCCTGTTCCTGAAACTGATCGCGAGTAATTCTGCAGGACAGCCCCAGGCAGTGAGCGGGACTATCAAGGTCGATCTTAATGATCCCGATACCATTGAGATCGTCAATATTGTTGCTGCTGCGGGTTTTGGCCTGGCCCAGACCGGTGACAGCTACATAGTACAGTCTGATCACTCACAAATCAGTTTCGTCTGTGAGGTAGGCTCGCAAATATCACTGAGCACAGTGACAGGTTACAAACGTGGCGTAGTCGTTGATATGGATGAAGAGCATGTCGTCTGCGTTATGCTGGAGAGAATCGAGCAGGTGTCGTCCTGTCAGGATGATGAAATTTTGCCCCATGATGTCTTATTGGTAAAACGACACCAGGTTCTTGACCCACTCTATACTCGTGCCGAACCATTTCAGTCGGATGTTCTGCATTAGCTGTATTTACATAGTCAACTGATAGTTCCCACCCTTTCTGAAAGCATTTAAAAGAAGTAAATTATGAGCCAGTTTGAAGCGGAAGTTTCCAAACGCCGCACTTTTGCAATTATCTCTCACCCCGATGCCGGTAAAACGACTATTACAGAAAAGCTGCTGCTCTGGGGAAAATTGATACAAAAGGCAGGCACTGTCAAAGGCAGAAAATCAGATCGCATGGCAACATCCGACTGGATGACCATGGAGCAGGAAAGGGGGATTTCTGTGACCTCTTCTGTCATGCAATTTCCTTATCGCGACAAAATGGTCAATTTGCTTGATACCCCGGGGCATGAAGACTTCTCCGAGGATACTTACCGCACACTGACTGCGGTGGATTCAGTATTAATGGTTATTGACGGCGCCAAGGGGGTTGAGGAAAGAACTATCAAGCTCATGGAAGTCTGCCGTTTACGAGATACGCCAATTCTCACCTTTATCAACAAAATGGACCGTGACATCAGAGATCCCATTGATCTTCTCGATGAAGTTGAAAATATTTTGAAAATCGAATGCGCTCCGATTTATTGGCCCCTCGGTATGGGAAAACAATTCCAGGGAATTTATAACCTGTATACCGACACAATTTATGTCTATGACCACAGCCATGCCAATGAAATCAATGAAGTTAAAACCATCAAGGGGCTAAACAGCGATGAAGCAGGCGCGTTGCTAGGCAGTTATGTGGAAGACTTCCGCGATGAAATAGAGCTGGTTCGTGGTGCCAGTCATGAATTCAATCTGCAAGCTTACATAGAAGGCAGGCAGACGCCGGTATTTTTTGGTACAGCACTGGGTAATTTTGGGGTCGAGCAAATGCTTAACGAGTTTGTAGAGTGGGCACCACCCCCCCAAAATCGACAGGCACTAAGCAGGGAAGTGGATGCCAGTGAAACAGATTTTTCCGGTTTTATATTCAAGATACAGGCAAACATGGATCCGCGTCATCGCGATCGTATAGCGTTTATGCGCATTTGCTCGGGTGCCTATGAGCAAGGCATGAAAATGAAGCATGTCCGAACCGGCAAGGAAATCAGAATCAGCGATGCTGTGACTTTTCTTGCGGGCGAGCGGGAAGCCGCACACTATGCAGTTTCTGGTGATATTGTTGGCCTGCACAACCATGGCACAATTCAGATCGGCGATACCTTTACTACCGGCCAGGAATTACAATACACCGGTATACCGCATTTTGCCCCTGAGCTGTTCAAACGTATTCGCCTGAAAGATCCTCTGAAAGTAAAGCAGCTGCACAAAGGTTTGCGCCAGTTGTCAGAAGAGGGCTCTACACAGGTATTCATGCCCCTTAACAATAATGATTTAGTCGTCGGTGCGGTTGGTGTTCTGCAATTTGAGGTTGTGGCTTACAGGTTGAAAGATGAGTATAAGGTGGATTGTGTCTACGAGCCGATCAATGTGTATACGGCGAGGTGGATCTACTGTGATGACGCCGCCAAGCTGGCAGATTTCAGGCGCAAGGCAGGCGATAATCTGGCTATGGATGGTGGCGAATATTTAACTTATCTGGCCCCCACCAGAGTCAATCTCGAGCTTACTCAGGAAAGGTGGCCGGACGTGGAATTCAAGGCCACCAGAGAACATTAGTTTTTCTTGCGCCTTCAGCTTGCTCGTACTTTCTTATTTTCCAATATATTCCTACTTTTTTCCGACAAATTCGCTATAGGCGAAAGGAAAAATAATCATCAGGATAACCAGTACAATTAATACATCACGGTCGATGTAATACTGGATAAGATATTCTTCCGATAAATTAATTGGCAGACTCACTAATAAAACAATAACGATTAGTCCTATGCTGCGAAAGGCGACCAGGCTTGTTATCAGAAGTGCTCCCAGGCCGATATATACGTAGTTCGTCTCGACACCAGACAGCTCCAGTAAACTGGAGCTCAGTGTAATACCCAGCGTCATAAAAACGACAAGCGCTACGATAGCAGTTTTCATAAGTTTGGAAGCCCGGTTTAGATTACTTGGTAGTGTACAAACTACTTCAGAACTGTTTAATAAACAATTTATTAAAGATGAAGTGAGCGCAGTAACAGTAAAGGACGCTTGTGGAAAATCGACCGGCAAGCCTCGCCAGAGTATAAAAAAAGGGAGCCCTGACACTTATTTATAAACCAGTCATAAACCGGTTATAGAAGATTTATAAAAAAGTATCGTCTTCTTTGCCATCTTCTTCATTAACAAGAGATAGTCCGCCGGTACGGTCCTCTCCATCTTCAGCACCAACTTCACTTTCTGCAAGTTGCACTTTAAGGCGCAGATTGTTCGCTGAGTCAGCATTTTTGAGGGCTTCTTCAAGCGTGATTTTACCTTCCCGGTACAGGTGAAAAAGAGCAGAGTCAAAAGTTCTCATTCCCTGACCTTCTGATTTTTCCATTACTTCCTTGATTTCTTCGACCTTGCCGTTTTTGATGAGATCCTGTACACGAGGAGTGCCGAGGAGGATTTCAATAGCCGCAGCACGCTTGCCATCTACTGTGGGGATAAGGCGCTGGGACACAAAGCCGCGCAGGTTGAGAGACATGTCCAGATAGAGTTGTTTATGCCTTTCTTCCGGGAAAAAATTGATGATGCGATCCAGTGCCTGGTTAGCATTATTAGCATGCAGTGTTGATAGACAAAGGTGGCCCGTTTCGGCAAAAGCCAATGCATGCTCCATGGTTTCCTGAGTCCGGATTTCGCCAATAAGAATTACATCTGGCGCTTGCCGTAGTGTATTTTTCAGTGCTTCTTCGTAGGAGATGGTGTCCACTCCAACTTCACGCTGGTTTACGATGGACTTTTTATGTTGATGAACAAATTCGACCGGGTCTTCAATAGTAATGATATGCCCATCTGAGTTTGTATTTCTGTAATCAATCAGAGATGCAAGTGATGTGGATTTACCTGAGCCGGTTCCTCCCACAAAAAGGACCAGTCCATTTTTGTGCATCATCAGTTTGGTGAGAATCTCTGGCAATCCCAGATCCTTGAAATTCGGGATATCAGTTTTGATGTTACGTGCAACAATACCGACTTCATTGCGTTGTTGAAAAATATTGACACGAAAGCGCCCGATACCTTCTTCAAATAAAGCCAGATTCATTTCAGGGCTGTGTTCAAACTCTGCAATCTGGTCATCATTCATGATGGAATAAGCGATTTTTTTGGTATAACCGGGAGGGAGAGATTTGTCTGTCATCGGCATTAATCTGCCCATAGCTTTCATACTGGGTGGGGCACCCGTAGTAAGGAATAAATCGGAACCGTCTTTTTCAATCATTACTTTGAGAAGGTCTTTTAATTCCATAGTGACAGCCTTTGAGTTCAGTTATTGCTAATGTAAGTGTTCAATAATTACTTATTCAAAACGTTTTTCAGTGTACCAGTTTACCGCAACAGCAGAATCATGCACCTGATCCTGTACACCCAGAGTCAGGACAAAAAGCGCCATACGAATGAGGACGCCATTATCGGTCTGGCGAAAAATAGCCAGGTTGGGATGCTGATTGAGGTCATTATCAAGCTCATTGGCTTCTGCCCGGGAATCTCTGGGTAATGGATGCATAATAACGGTATTGGGTTTGCAGTGACTAGTGTAGATGTCCTGGTTCAGGCGAAAGCGCCCTCTGTAGATATCTGCTTCTTTTCTATCCTCGAAGCGTTCTTCCTGAATTCGGGTAAGGTAAACGGTATCGTTTCCTTTAAGACCACTTTCCATATTCTCAGTTTCAATCACCGTATTGCCGTTGTTACGCAATGCCTCGACTATCTCTTCCGGCATTTTTAATTCCGCAGGAGATATGAGGGTAAAAGAGACCTTTTCATAAAGGTTTAAAAGCTTGCACAGGGAGTGGACAGTACGTCCATATTTGAGGTCACCGACCATGGCTATGCGGATACCATTTAAGTTATCGCCTATGCCAAGCTCTTTTTTAATGGTGTACAAATCCAGCAGGGCTTGGGAAGGATGTTCGGAGGGTCCATCGCCTGCATTGATGACAGGAACCCGGCTGGCGCGGGAAAATTCCTCCACCGATCCGGCAACCGGATGGCGCATGGCAATAATGTCACTATATCCGCTGATGACACGCGCCGTATCATAGAGGGATTCCCCTTTGGTGATGGCAGAGGCTTTGATATCTGTGGTTTCGCGCACTTGTCCGCCCAGCAGGTTAAAGGCGCAACCAAAACTGACTCTGGTTCGCGTGCTGGGCTCAAAAAACAAATTACCGAGAATAGCGCCATCAAGGACGCGAGTATGCATTTTACGCTGTGCGTAGGGTTCCATCTCATCAGCTACACGAAATAAATCTTTTACATCATTTTTATCAAATTGACTGATGGAAAGTATATGTGAGCCGAGAAAATTCATTATGTTGATTATATGACTAAATTAGTCTTAAGCCATAATTTAAATAGGGGCAAGGGGCAAGAGGCAAGGGGCAAGGTGCAGCGTGCAAGGGGCAGGGTGCAAGGTGCAAGGTGCAAGGTGCAAGGTGCAAGGTGCAAGGTGCAAG
>JABIPQ010000048.1 GCA_018698975.1 Gammaproteobacteria bacterium | reverse complement strand
TGCAAGGGGCAGGGTGCAAGGTGCAAGGTGCAAGGTGCAAGGTGCAAGGGGGAGGCTTTGAAGTCCTTATCGTAGGTCGGATAAGGCTGGTAAGGCCGCCATACGACATGGCGTCTGGAAGACGCCCTCTTTCGACTTGAGACTAGGCCCAGTTTTCAGATTTCTGCTACCAAAGCAGCCGACAAAAACGCTTCCAGCGCCCCAATTTCGGTTGCCAGGCAGCGAAATCCGATGTAGCCATCAGGACGAATTAAATACATAGCCGGTGTTTGGTCAATTTTATAAGTAGCCTGGAAAGCTTCTGAATGCCCCAGCACATAATATTGAAGGGATTCAGAATAGGAATTTGCCAGGTCTTTGCCTTTACGGGCCATTTCCGGGTCTTCACCGGACAGCAACAATGTATATTTTGTATTTCCGATGATGCTGAATAATGATTGAGCTGTTTCCAGATCAACATCAGGTGCCCGATCACCGATGGTGGGCCCCAAAAAGGGGGTCAGATCAGGATATTGTTCAATATAATCCTTGTAGGTATAGGAAATGCCCGAACAGCAACCTACGACCTTTTTCAGGAAGTCTGAATCTTCCATTTGGCCGCCACGTTCATTGATATCTTTGCCATGACCCATGAATATTTCATGTAAAGAGGAGGCTGCCCATATAACCTGCTCTGCTATGGGTCTGCGCTCTGCCTCATAAGTATCCAGTAATGAGGGATTAGCCAAACCTGATTCCACCAGACCCAGTTTCCAGCCCAGGTTCCAGGCATCCTGAATGCAGCAGTTCATTCCCTGGCCACCGGTTGTCGAATGTACATGTGCAGAATCACCCACCAGGAAGATCTGCTGGTTTCGATAGGTTTTTGCCAGGCGCACCCAGCTTTCCCATTTTGAATGCCAGATTCTCTCACCCATACTGACACCATAAAAATGTTGATCCATCAGTTTCTGAATACTTTCCTCAGGCGTGGCATCCGGGTCTATTGATTCTCCCCGGTCACTGACCAGCAGTCGGTAGAAATCACCAGGTAATCTGGCAACCATCATGAAATGATCTGTTCCTGCACAGTAGTGAATGTGCTCATTGCTGTCCGGGAAATTATTGAGACGAATATCAAGATTCTGCAAGAGCGTACCCTTGTAATTACTTTCATCCTGTTCGACTTCCAGACATCGACGCACCTGGGAATTAATGCCATCACAGGCAATAACATATTTTGAGCGGATAATTTCTTCTTCGCCGGTATCAGTGTTGCGTACTACGGAAATAAGCCCTTTATTGTCTTGTACAACACTGATGAGCTGCATGCCCCATTCGGCAGTTCTTTTAAAATGCTGATGCCAGTACTCTCGTAATATTTTTTCTGTTTCGTCCTGACGATGAACCAGCAGGTAGGGGTAGCGACAATCCGTGGTGGTGAAATCAATACCCATTCTTACTACATCACGTTTCCCGTGATTCACATAGTGGAGGTCATATCCTTTGTTTTTTATACCACGTTGCAAGAATAGTTCAGCCAGTTTGTGATCCAGTAATTCAAATATTTCCAACATTCTGGAATGGACTGTTATTGCTCGTGAGGCAAGAGAGGGGGCGGATAGGCGATCAATAGTCCGGAAGGGGACGCCGTAGCGAGATAATTGCAGGGATAACATGGTGCCAGACGCACCTGCTCCAACAACAAGGATGGAAGTTTCAGATTGTTTTGACATGTTTATATTTGCAGCCTGACTGATAATTGACCATGAATATTTGTGTCAGCTTAAACCTTTTGTGAGCATTAAGCCAAAACTCAAGGCCTCTCTTAAATAAATGAATATATGACTCAGGGAATAAATTGTCATATTCTTGCAAATCAAAATGATAAATATTTTTTAGTACTTGTGGTACTACGAAACAGTAAGGAGTAAGGCTGTGGGGGCTATACAAAAACATGGCAGGAAGATGCCGCGCCGGAAAGTACTTGGAGGCTTATGCGTCACGGGAATAGCCGTTCCTGTGGCCAGTACAGCACAGATTCCTGATGAAGCCAGTCTCATTCCTCCCAGAGAAAATGATGTTCTGGTACATAGCTTTGGTGATGATTCGGGTAAGGTTATTCGCATTGATGAATTGGCAGCGGACACTAAACAAATTTTTGCCTGGGCCATGGACCCTCTCACTGGCAATATTCGTAATGGCACCCGATTGAATCAGGTGGTCCTTATCCGTGTGGATGTTTCGCGCATGACTGAAGCAACAGCTGACAAGAGCATTAACGGTCTGGTTGCTTATTCCGGAGTTTGCAGTCATACCGGCTGTGATGTGACAGACTGGAATAGTGAGTTTCTGCGCTTCCAGTGTCCTTGCCATGAGTCCCAATTTGACCCGGCTGATGGTGCGCGTGTTGTGGGAGGCCCCGCACCATGGCAACTAGCTGCATTGCCTTTGAAAGAAATTGACGGCAATGTAGGGGTTGCTGGAGAGTTTGAGGGCAGGGTTGGATTTCAGCAACCGGGCTTGTCACCTTTCGGGATATAAACAGACATTCTGGAATATAGAGAGACAATCGAGAATAAATTATTAAAGGGGAGATCACATGAAAGCAATAATTAGATCCGCAGGAATTCTTGTTTTACCTTTTCTGTTAGCTGCTTGTGAAACTGCTATGGTTGAGAGCGTTGCAGAGGATAGTAGCAGTATGAATCGGCAGTATATGGTAGTTACTGATGCTCGCCTGCAGAATCCGGAAGCCGAAAACTGGCTAATGTTTCGCCGCACTTATGACGGTTGGGGTTATTCACCACTGGATGACATCGATGCGGGTAATGTCAGAAATCTCAAGCCCGTCTGGTCACTTTCGACAGGTCTGACAGAAGGCCATCAGTCTCCTCCCATCGTCAATAACGGCATTATGTATATCACCACGCCTTTAAATCATGTGCTGGCAATTGATGCCGCCAGTGGTGATGGGCTATGGGAATACAGTCGTCAAATGCCATTTGATATCAGTCTCATTCATCCTACAAACCGGGGTGTTGCCTTATATGGGGATAAAATTTACATGGCGACTTCCGATGCCAGTGTGGTGGCACTGGATGCCATGACCGGTGAAGTGGTCTGGGAAAAAGCAGTGGCTAATTATCGCAACGGCTACTATATGACTTTGGCTCCTCTTGCCGCTCAAGGGAAAATCATGGTTGGTGTCTCCGGAGGTGAACGCGGAATTCGCGGCTTTATTACTGCCCTGGATGCTGAAAGTGGCGATGAAATTTGGAAAACCTATACCATTCCTGGACCTGGCGAAATGGGCCATGACACCTGGACAGAAGATGCCTGGGAAACCGGAGGAGCGTCCGTATGGGTAACGGGAAATTATGATCCAGAAATGAATCTTACATTTTGGGGAATTGGTAATGCGGGTCCCTGGGCAGGCGAAGCCCGGCCAGGAGATAATTTATTTGCCAATTCTGTGATTGCCCTTGATCTGGATAGTGGTGAGCTGAAAGGCTATCACCAATATCACTGGAATGGTTCCTGGGACTGGGATGAAGTCTCCACACCACTTTTGATGGACGTGGAAAGAGATGGACGCACCTTTAAAGGTCTTGTGCATCCGGGGCGCAATGGCTTCCTGTGGGTTCTGGAGAGAACACAGGACAGTATCAACTTTGTCGATGCCGAGCCTTTTGTTTATCAGAATGTATTCACTTCACTGGATTCGGACACTGGCAGGCCTACCTATGATGAATCCCATAAACCGGGTCTGGGCAAGAATGCGTCATATTGTCCATCTCTTTCAGGTGGTAAAAACTGGGTACCAGCAGCATATAGTCCCCAAACTGGCTTGTTGTATATTCCTGCCAATGACAACTACTGTTCTTCCTGGGAGGGCGTGGAAGCTGAGTATCGTCCTGGTCAGGGATTTACCGGCATCACTAATATGAGCGCCAGTATTGTTGAAGGCGCTGATCATATTGGCGAAATTCAGGCCTGGAATGTAAATACCGGAGAAGAAGTCTGGACGCGGGAATTTGAACTGGCTAATTGGGGACCGATCCTGGCGACAGGCGGCAACCTGATTTTTAGTGGTGGTACCGCGGATCGTTATTTTCGCGCACATAACGCCAGTACCGGGGAATTACTATGGGAGCAGCGTCTGAACTCTGGCATAACCGGTGTTCCCACAACATTTGAAGTGGCTGGCAAGCAGTATGTGGCGGTACAGTCTGGCTGGGGTATTGATGCGGCAGGTATGCAACGCCGTCTTGATGCGTTGCAGGGTAGAACAACTATTGTGCCTCAGGGTGGGGTACTTTGGGTGTTTGCGCTGGACTAGATAGTCGCAAGTCTCAAGTGGGGCAGGTAGGCCGGAAGAGCGCAGCAATGTCCGGCGTTAAGTTAAAAGTGGAAAGTGGAAAGTTTGGTAGGTCGGATAAGGCCTGCAAGGCCGTCATCCGGCAAGGCGTCTGAAAGACGCCCACTTGTAACCTGTACCTTGTACCCTCCCTAATGCGTAAAAGAATAAATCACTGCATTGGTGCCAAGTCTGAAGGCATCGGTTGACGGTTTTAACGGCATTCTGCCATCGGAATACCAATCCCAGAAATTGGCCAGGTCGTTGTTGTGACCGGCCAATATTCCCAAACGCCCACTTTGGTCGAAGAGACCATAATAGGTAATTTCTCCTCCGGGAACAGAATCCGCCATTGCTTGTAAATTTTCCAGAGACGTATGGATGCGAAAAACTTCGTGGTCCAGACGCACCGGTACAAAGTCGTTTTCAGGAAAGGCGCGTTTTACCTGCGAGCGCATTTGTCCCCATTGGACCGGGCCATCAAAGTCATCCATTAGTATAAAGCCGCCCTTGAGTACGTATTCGCGCAGGTTTATGACCTCCCGATCAGTTAATTCCATTTCCCCGGGCTCACTGACATAGGCAAAGGGGTAGTCAAAGACATCTTCTTCTCCAAGCTCAATGATGCGATAGGATTCGATAGCCATATCAATGCGAGTGGATCGTTCAAGAAATTCATTAAGATTAATATCAGAGTCGGGATAGTTGTGGGACCAGCCCATGTGTCCAATATAGCCATTAGTGCCAAAGTGCCAGCGGGCAGCAGTAAACTCTTTGGCGGGAGGAATGTTTTGCTGAATGCGAAAGCCGCGACCTCCGCCACCGAATTGAGCATTGGCCGAGTGGCACAACAACAAGGCAAGGATGGCTAAGCAGAGGGTATGTTTCATGGTGCTAATTTAATGGCCTTGGTAACTAGATACAAGAGGCAAGGTAAAAGGTAAAAGGTGCAAGGTAGAAGGTACAAGGTAGAAGGTACAAGGTACAAAGGGTAAGAGGAAACCTGAGAGTTTTGGGGAAAAAGTTTGACAAGATAGTTTTGCGCTACATTATTGTCTTGCCTCTTCTTTAATCCGGAAACTCCACCAGATTAAAACTTGCTCCGTTTTCGCCCCGAAAGCGCAAGGCACATTGTCCCCAGCTTTCCGGCATGCTCCATTCCACTTCAGCCTGGAAGGGAAGACGGATGACCCGGGATTCGCACTGGAAGTCCAGTGTTTCAATTTCGCCGCTCACATTGACTGCAGCCAGAATACGATGGCTAGGGTGGAACATGGTTTCACCATTGTAGATTGCCTGGGCAGAAGTCAGACGCTGACCTGCATTTTGTAATTCTTGCACCTGGGCAATCTGGTTTTCCATCTGCTCGGAAATCACATCATCATTGAGGTTTTCCAGTTTGTTGTAGGTGTTAATCACATCAGAGATATTTCCTGTCGTAATATTGGCGATATAGGCACGCTGATAAGCAGATTCCAGCAAGACATTATTTAATACTTCGAGAGTGATTTTTGGGCTGAGTACGCCCGATGCACGTTGCGCTTGTCCCCGTTGCGCGCCCCCACGTACAGGTGCTGAAAAGGGTTGTCTTGGCATATTTTCATGAGAGTGGGTTTGCAGACGTGTGGAAGTAAAATCGTCGACAAAGAACTCAGGCAGGTTTTGCACAAAAATGCGATTGTGAGTGCGTGCGGTTTCTGTGTTGAAATCTGTATGCTCGTCAGGCAAATAGGTTTGAGTCGCCAGTTTGAATTCCTGGACTGCTTCGGCTGCCCTGTTGGTGGCGAGATAAACCTCACCCAGCCTCAGATGAAAAATAGCATCTTCAAAGTACAACTTTGTATTATTGGTTATGGCTTCCTTTAATAGTGTCTCGGCTTCCACCGCCTTATTATCAGACATTAAGGCTTCGGCTTCCTTCAAGGCCTCGTTGGCATTGATAAACATCGTATGGAAAAGATCTCGATAAACAAAACGTGCACTTAGTCGAAATCCTGGCCAGTCAACTGCATCCCCTTTTTCAGTCGCAGGGTCAAATTGCAGCTGACGTGCGGCAGCAATAGCTGCATCGACAAAGCGGGGTTCATGAAAACCTGCAACGGCTTCAATGTCATCAATGGAGCCATCACTTTTCACCGTGAAGTCCAGAACTACCAATGCCTCTCTGTCCCAGGGTCTTGGGTATTCGAGTGTAATGTCATCAAGATTCAGTGCGTTCGGACCAAACTGCTGCGCAAATAATGGCATGCTAGATAGCAGTTGTGTAAATAAGGTGAATAGAAGAGCGATAGCGTGCGCGACAGTTTTTAGACGTATTCCCTTTGAGGTGACCAGTTTTTTCATCATTATTCTCCTGGCGTTTGAGTCTTGAATATAGCCCAATCTTCCAATGCTGGAAAGCGGTGGCATCAATTAAAATAATCAGGACTTATGGATCTGGAAAATTTAGTCCCGATTAGCTCAAAATAGTGGTTTGAATAATTTTCTCCAGCCCCTTACCAATCATCGTGGTTTGTGGGATGCTTCAAGTCATTAGTTATTTAGCAATCAGGCATGCGGATAAGGAATTAGACTGTATTGAGCACGCATAAAACCATTTTCTGGCATGATTATGAAACCTGGGGAAGCAATGCCCGCAAGAGCAAGCCTTGCCAGTTTGCCGGTCTTCGTACAGACGAGGATTTGAATATAATCGACGACCCCATCGAGCTGTATTGCCGTCCCTCGCCTGAGTTTTTACCCCATCCGGATGCCTGTGTTGTCACGGGAATAAGGCCTCAGGAGGCCCTGGAAAAGGGCGTCAACGAAGCGGAATTTTGTGCACGCATCGCTGAGCAGTTCATGCAGCCCAATACTTGTGTGAGCGGCTATAACAGTATTCGTTTTGATGATGAGGTAACAAGACACCTTTTATACCGTTGTTTTTATGATCCTTATGAACGTGAATGGAAAAATGGTAATTCACGCTGGGATATTATAGACCTGTTGCGCATGACCTTTGCTCTCAGACCGGAAGGGATCAATTGGCCAAAAAAAGAAGATGGTAGTCCCAGTTTTAAACTGGAAAAGCTCACCGCGGCCAATGATATTGAGCATTCTGGCGCACATGATGCATTGGCTGATGTTACTGCCACGATTGAAATGGCAAAGCTGGTAAAAACTCACCAGCCCAAACTTTACGACTGGGTTTATCAACTGCGTAGCAAACACAAGGTCTTACCTTTACTGAATTTAAATACCCGGGAAATGCTCTTGCATATTTCCGGTATGTATTCTTCCAGTCGCGGTTGTCTTGCCGTTGTAATGCCGCTGATTATGCATCCAGTGAATAATAATGGCGTTATTGTTTATGATTTAAGTCAGGATCCGGACAGCTGGCTTGATCTTGGTGTTGATGCCATCCGTCACCGGCTATTTACCCGCAGTGCCGATCTGGAAGAAGGTCTGGAAAGAGTGGCATTGAAAACGGTACATATTAATAAATGTCCGGCACTGGCACCGATGTCCGTCCTCAATGAGGAAAGCGTGAATCGTTTTGCCATTGATCTGGATCTCTGTACGGAGCATCGGGAAAAATTGCTGAAAGCAGAGAAATTGTTCGCAAAACTAAGTGAAGTTTTTGCTGAACCAGAACTTGAACCCACCACTGATCCTGATCAGATGTTATACAGCGGCGGATTTTTTAATGATCAGGACAGGAATATGATGAATGAGGTCAGACTTGCCAATAGTGAGTCTCTCTCTGCCCTTGATTTCCCATTTCAGGACAAACGTCTGCCGGAAATGCTGTTTCGTTATCGCGCGCGTAATTTTCCTGACAGTTTGAATAAGGAAGAGGCTGCGCGCTGGATTGTCTGGTGTGGGGAGCAATTGAAAAATAATACCAACGGCATGGGGTTGCCAGCGAGTGAGTATTTCAGCCGCCTGGATGTGCTGACAATTGAAAAACCAGAACTACAAACATTATTTGATTCCCTGAGAGACTACGGTGAATCTCTCTGCGAACAGTTCGGAGTTGAAGCTTGAGCAGTGAAAGTCTACTGAGTAAAACAGGCCCGGGCATTGTTGTCGCAGCAACAGGTTTAGGTGCTGGAGATATTGTGGCCGCCTCTGCCGCCGGGGCTCAATTTGGCACCGTGTTGTTGTGGGCTGTTGTGTTTGGAGGTGTGCTAAAATTTGCGCTGACCGAAGGCATTGGTCGCTGGCAGTTAGCCACTGATACCACTTTACTGGAAGGCTGGATCGAAAAGCTGCCTAAATTTTTCAGTGCCTACTTTCTGGTTTATCTTTTTCTATGGACCTTCATGGTGGCAGCCGCGATGATGGCTGCTTGCGGATTGGCAGCGTATGCCTTTTTCCCAATTTTGTCCGTGACGCAATGGGGTATCATTCATGCTCTGGTAGCGCTGGCCATTGTCTGGTTTGGTGCTTACAAGGTTCTGGAAACTGCGATGAAGTTTTTCATTGGTCTGATGTTTCTTACTGTTCTTTTTTGCGCTCTGCGCGTGATGCCGGATATTTCAATCATTGCCCGTGGAATGTTTATCCCTTCAATACCTGATTTAGGCCTGGCCTTTGTCCTTAGCGTGATCGGTGGCGTTGGGGGAAGTATCACTATTATGAGTTATGGCTATTGGATGAGAGAAGCTGGTTGGCAGGGCAAGGACATGATTCCAACCATGCGCATTGATCTTGGTATAGCCTATGGTCTGACGGCACTTTTTGGCATCGGCATTATCATAGTCTCAGCTGGGGTTCAGCCAGAAGTGGTCTCAGGCAATAATATGGCCCTGGCAGTCGCAGATCAGCTGGTGCCGGTAATGGGAAAAACCGGTAAGTGGATTTTTCTGTTTGGCTTTTGGGGGGCTGTCTTTAGCTCCATGATAGGAGTATGGCATGGGGTGCCTTTTTTGTTCGCCAACTTTATTTATCATTATCGACTACATACCCATCTGATTGAGACGCCAGGAAGTATCTCGAAAACAACGGCATATCGGGCCTACTTGATCTACCTGGCTATTGTGCCAATGAGCTTGCTAAGCCTGGATAGACCGGTATGGATAGTGATCATTTATACGATTTCAGGGGCGGTATTTATGCCTTTGCTGGCAGCATTGCTGCTATATATGAATAATTCCAGAAGCTGGCTCAAGGAATTGGCCAATACATGGATAAGTAAAAGTTTATTGATAGCGTGTATGCTGGTGTTTGGTTATCTGTTTTTTAACCAGTTGCAGGCGCAGTTTTAAGCCAGGAAAAAAAGCAGTGCAGATAATTTTCCAATTTGCCGCTTAAGCCTTTAAAATTGCCCTATTCACTTAATAATAATTAACTGTCGGAAACGCAATTCTGTATGGAAGAATTTGAGGATATCAGACCTTATCGTGATGAGGAGGTCAGGCCTGTTGTGGAAAGGCTTCTGAAAGATGTAGATCTTTCCAAAGCCTTGGCTAAATTTGAGCACCCACTGTTATTTAAATTCTTGCCTGGATGGATAACAGAAAAGGTCCAAACGACGCTGACCAAAGATCTGGCTCATGTTCAGACCATTCATGATGTCCAGCTTGTCATAGAAAAATACCTGGATAAATTGATTGAGAGCACGACCAGTGGGCTTACCTCTGAAGGGCTGAACAAAATTGACAAGGATGAGCCTTATCTTTTCATCAGTAATCACCGCGATATCAGTATGGATCCGGCGCTGGTCAATTACATGATTTATCACCATGGCCTGGATACTCTACAGATTGCTATTGGTGATAATTTGCTGAAACGCCCCTTTCTTTCAGACCTGATGCGGCTCAATAAAAGTTTTCTGGTTAAGCGTTCAGTGCAGGGACGTGATCTGCTTAAAGCCAGCAAACAGCTCTCTGCTTATATACATCACTGTATCAAGAGTGGTGAAAACGTCTGGATTGCACAGCGCGAAGGTCGAGCAAAGGACGGTATCGATAAAACAGAAACCGCCATCATCAAAATGCTGCATATGGCCGACAGGGAGTCGATCCTGAAGCTGACTCTGCAAGAATCAATTAATTCCCTGAATATCGTGCCGGTATCTATTTCTTATGAATTTGATCCTTGTGATCGTCTCAAGGCGGAAGAATTACATACCATTGAAACTACCGGCAAGTTTGAAAAGGATCAGAACTCTGATGTGCGCAGTATCCTTAGCGGAATAGTGGGTGATAAAGGGGAGGTTCATGTAGCTTTCGGTTCCAGGATCGTTTTTTCTGATGCGGTAACGGCAGAAGGCGTAGCCTTACAGATTGATGAACAAATCATTAAAAATTATAAACTTCATGCCGTAAACTATCTGGCAATGGAAATGATTCAGAAAGATTACATGGACTTTTCCCGCTTGCCTGATTTGTTGGATACAACACCTGGAGAAATCAGCCAGAAACGTAGCGCATTCAAGAAAAGACTGGCTAAAATTCCGAAAAAACTGCATCCCTATATTCTTAATATGTACGCCAATCCTGTTATCAGAAAATCAGAAATTGGCAAAGATTGAAGCATATTAGAGAATGGACAGGGCCCTCGACTCTTTGGCAAATACTCCAGACATACACTATAGTGAATTTACTCCAATTATTTTTGTTGGAGTAAATCTAGCCAATGCTATCTGAAGAACTCAAAAAAACCATTCAGCAAAACTATTCCACGCTTGTAGATAATAAAAATCTGCAAAATCGTCTGGGCCAAAAACAGATGATTGCTGAAATTGCCAATTGTCTCGGTTCTGTGGAAATGGATGCTGAAGGCAAAAGGATTTCCCCCCAGCCGGCAATATGTGTTATCGAAGCCGGCACTGGTATCGGTAAAACCATTGCGTATCTGTTGTCAGTCATACCTGTAGCCCAGGCTCTGGGAAAGAAGGTGGTCCTTGCGACAGCGACTGTTGCGCTTCAGGAACAGGTAATGAACAAGGATATTCCTGACCTGCTGAAACACAGCGATATGAAATTCACTTATTCTTTGGCTAAGGGCAGAGGGCGTTATCTGTGTCTGTCCAAACTGGATAATGTACTCAAATCAAATAGCAGTCAGGATGCCATGGCGGACCTGTATGGTCTGGAACTCGAAGATCCAAGCGCCGCCGACAAGGCTCTTTACCAGGATATGCTGGATGCACTCATTGATAACAAATGGAAAGGAGATCGCGATGACTGGCCACGTGTCTTAACAGACCCCCAGTGGCGTGGTGTGGCTGTTGAAAAAGGGCAGTGTTCAGGTAATCGCTGTTCTAACTTTAGTAACTGCTGTTTCTTCAGAAGCCGAAACAATATGGAGAAGGCTGATTGTATTGTTGCAAATCATGATCTGGTCCTTGCTGACCTGAGCCTGGGGGGCGGCATTATTTTGCCGCCGCCTGAAGAGTGTATTTATATTTTTGATGAAGCTCATCACCTTCCCGTGAAAGGAATTTCTCATTTTTCACATTACATTCGTTTGAAAGCAACGCTCACCTGGCTTGATCGCATCACTACAATTTTCAAGGGAATGACCGTAGAGATGGGGCAGGATAGCGAGCTTGTCACACAACTTGAAAGAGCCAGGCTGGCGGCCGATAAAACCAGGGCGGTATTGCAGGAACACCTGCCACTGTTTCAGGCTTTTGCTGACAATGCCGAATCTGCCAATGTTACTGGTGATATCACTCAACACACATTTGATCAGGGTATTGTGACTGAAGAAATTCGCGAAACGAGTCATAACATCCTGCTGGAATTTCGTGATCTGGAAGAAAGGCTGAGTAAAATAACTGATCGACTGAAAGACTTCATGGAAAATGATGCCGGGGAAGTTGATCGACAGACTGCGGAAAACTGGTTTCCGGTGATTGGTATTATGTTAACCCGTGCAGAAGCAGCAATTGCGTTATGGCGATCCTTTTCCATTGAAGACCATGGGGATTACGCCCCTAACGCTCGCTGGCTGACTTATCGTCCTCTGGGTGCAGATACTGAAATAACCCTGTCATCCAGTCCGGTGATAGCTGCCGATGCGCTGACAGACTTCCTCTGGAATGAGTGTTTTGCAGCGGTGCTCACTTCAGCGACATTAACGGCCCTGGGAACTTTCAATTTTCTGAGTATGCGATCAGGCTTGCATGATGAAACTGTATTTAAACAAATAGGCAGTCCTTTCGATTTTTACAATAAGGGCACATTGCGGATACCAACCCAGGGTTTTGATCCTTCCAACGCCGATGCACATACGCAGGCGATTATAGAAATACTCCCTGAACTGGTCGAGGAGAATAAGGGGGCGCTGGCACTGTTTTCTTCGCGCCGCCAAATGCAATTGGTTTTACAGGGTATGGACGAAGCTTTTCAGTATAAAAGTCTTTCACAAGATGATCATTCAAAGCAGGAATTGATCAGATTGCACAAAGAAAGAGTCGACAAAGGACAGACCAGTATTATTTTTGGATTGGCCAGTCTTACAGAAGGTATTGATCTGCCCGGAGATTATTGTACGCAAGTGATTATTGCCAAAATTCCCTTTTCTGTCCCCAATGATCCAGTAGAAAAAACGTTGGGAGAATGGATCAAGGGACAAGGCAAAAATCCTTTCAGTGAAATATCGGTGCCGGAGGCATCAATGCGCTTGATTCAGGCATCAGGGCGACTTCTGCGTACAGAAAAAGACTCAGGATCTATCACCATACTGGATGAACGGCTGCTAAAGAAATTTTATGGCAAGGGTATAGTCAATTCTCTACCGCCATATAAAGTTGAAACTTTCATACCCACAGCTGCTGTGCCGGCTAAAGAGATATAATTTATTGATCTTCAATGCTTATTTATTTTCAACTATATTTATCTGAGAACGAGCAAACTGAGGAACCTGAAGGGGTGAGTTGAGGGTGCAATTATGAGTGATGCTGAAAACAATCAACCCTCTGGTTACGTACCCCCGAAAATCTGGTGTTGGGATGCTGACAATGGAGGGGGGTGGTCTGGTATTAATCGGCCAATAAGTGGTGCCACTGAGGAAAAGGATTTGCCTGTTGGTGATCATCCCTTGCAACTATATTCCCTGGGCACTCCGAATGGAGTCAAGGTGACCATTATGCTCGAAGAGTTGCTGGCGCTCGGACATGTTGGGGCAGAGTATGATGCCTGGCTGATTAATATTGGCAAGGGAGATCAGTTTACCAGTGGCTTTGTTGCGGCGAATCCAAATTCAAAAATTCCGGCTTTAATGGATTATTCCAGCGATCCGGCTACCCGAGTTTTCGAGAGCGGTTCAATCCTGTTTTACCTGGCGGAAAAGTTCGGAGAATTGTTTCCTTCGGAGCATTACCGGCGGACCGCAACGATGAATTGGTTAATGTGGCAGATGGGCTCTGCCCCATTTGTGGGAGGTGGTTTTGGTCATTTTTATGCCTATGCGCCTTTCAAGATGGAATACCCCATTGACCGTTACGCCATGGAAACCAAGCGGCAATTGCATGTGCTTGAAACGCATTTTGCTGACAGAGAATATCTTGCAGGGGACACCTACACTATTGCCGATATTGCTGTGTGGCCCTGGTATGGGGCCATAATGAATAACGCCTATGAAGCTGCGGAATTTCTGTCGGTGAATGAGTACAAGAATATTCGACGTTGGGTAAATTTGATTGGTGATCGGCCCGCAGTAAAGCGGGGGAGTATGGTCAATAGCACTAGAGGTCCTTTAGACTCACAATTGCATGAACGTCATTCAGCTGAAAATTTTTTGCACAACACACAAGATCAAGTCGAGAGTCGGGGTGGGAAAAGAAAATAGCAATGAGAAGGTATCTGGCACCAGAGAGGCCGGGTGCATGATTTCACTACAGGCTAATCGATAGCCTGTAGTATGTTCTGGTCAATTAAATAAGTGAAAATTGATTCTGCGCTTTTTTCCGGAGATGCCGAGGGAAGAATGACCAGTTCCGGATTCTCAGGAATTTCATAAGGAGAATCAATTCCGGTAAAGTTTTTAATCTCTCCACGCCTGGCTTTTACATATAGATTCTTTGGATCCCTTTCTTCACAGATTGCGATGGGGGTATCTATAAAAACTTCGATAAAGGGTAACTCATCTTGTTGGTGAATATCACGAACCTGGTGTCTATCTTTTTCAAAGGGAGATATAAAGCTTGATAGCACAATCATTCCAGAATCTGCGAATAATTTTGATACTTCGCCTACACGACGAATATTTTCTTCCCGGTCAGAATCTGAAAAACCAAGATTGTTATTCAGGCCATGACGTATGTTGTCACCATCAAGGACGTAGCTGTTATACCCTTTTTGTATCAGCAAATGCTCCAGCGTAAAGGCAAGTGTGCTTTTGCCAGAACCGCTTAGTCCTGTAAACCACAGTGTTGCTCCTGACTGTTTGAATATTTCATTCCGCGATGCTCTGTCTACTCGGCTTTCATGCCAAACAATATTTTTGCTTTTATTTTCTGCCATTATTTTTTCTTTTGATTGCTAGGTTTAGGGTTCAAGTTGTCGAATTGAGAGAATCACAATATTTTGCACAGGTCGACCCAGGCTGTCCACTTCAACCTTGCCTATGGCATCCAGTACTTCAAGACCAACCCTGACTTTGCCAAAAACTGTGTGCTTGCCTGTTAGCCAGTCTGTGTCTACAAGATTGATAAAAAACTGAGAGCCATTGGTGTTTGGGCCGCTGTTTGCCAGAGCTATGACGCCACGTACGGGCATCCTGGAGATAACCCGTTCGGTATATTGGTAGCCGAGGTTTTCGAAACTTTCCTTTACCGTCATGTTACGTAAACGACGATTGACTGAATCTATATTGGCATCCAGTTCATCCTGACTGGAAATGCCCATTTTCTGGTATAAGGGAATAAGAATTTTCTGCTGAAAATCCTGCTGGTTACTGATGGCCAGAATTGGGTGGGGGGAACCTGTTTGGTCGATAACTTGCATTTTATCCAGACCAAGACTGCGGGCATTAATTTCATCTCTGAACTGGAAGCCTGGATTACCATCACCGGAGCCAGTGGGACTTCCACCTTGAATCATAAAGCCATCGATGACCCGATGAAAAATAGAACCATCATAAAGAGGGCGCAATACCTGTTCTCCGGTTTCCGGATCTATCCAGGGTAAAGTACCTTCGGCAAGGCCCAGGAAATTAGCAACCGCCAGCGGAGCTTCATCAGGAAATAATTCAAGAATCATAGAGCCAACATTGGTACGAATTTCAACTACTGGATTGTCAAAATCCTCTCGACTGAAGTTGATAGTGATACTTGGAGTGCTCAGTGTTTCAGAAGGAATGGCATCCTGCTCTAAAGAGCTTGCTGATAGCTCAAGAGTATCCAGTGGCTCAAGCAGGACGTTGCTACTAGTTGGTACCGCTGCGTAAGCATTAACGGTAAAAAAAAGAACCAGCAAGGGTAGAAAAGCACGCATGATATTAACCGGAATTATCCTGCTTTTAATGGGTGGTCAGCAGGTAAGGTGCGTTCAATCCATAGGGCCAGTTTGTGTTTCATATGAATGGCATCTTCCTGGCCTTTGGCCAGCGGCTGTATCAAATTATCCTTCACCAGAAGAGTGTAGATGGCCCGCACTTTTATGTCAGCATGATCCTCGGGATCAAATTTACCGGCACCACGCTTTTCAAAATAGGCGGTGCCAATTCGAATGGCCTCATGCAGCAATTCTTTTTCATTATTGATTTTTTTGATCGACATAAGAGGAGTTTATCATAAGTAAATAGACAGAAGGTGTGACATGAAAGGTCAAAATATAGTGATCATTTGCAGACATAAATGCAGAGCAATAAAAAACCGGAAGCGTCAGCAAGGAGCGTTTCCGGTTGATGAGGGTAGTCGGCAAGCGCATCCGCCTTGCCCTGGACTGTAAATGGCGAAGTCAGGAAAAAATAGACCTCACTAATTAGCCAGGCGAGGCAGTGTGTAAAACTCTAGCGCACCTTCCAGAGAAGTTCTCAATGAACTACTTTGTTAGGATCGCTGCCTTCCTCCAGTTCTTTCTGGCTTATTTCTACCACAAAGCTCTCCTGTTGCAGTTTCTTGGTTGCTTCCACACGTTCCTGTGCCTCGGCTTTCTCCACCTTGGCTTCATCCTGAAACATTTCTGCATTTAGAGACATCTGACGGGTTAAATGTTGTTTTAGACGATCCACTACACAGGTCATAACTTCAAGTGTCTGGCTTAGCTGATCCAGTGTAATGAGCGTCTGCTCTGAATTTTTTTCCACGTCTTTCTTGTCGGCCATAGGATTGAGTCCTTGTGTTGCCCGAATTAAATTACATCATTCCAGTTGTTATTATTATCTTCCATAAATACTTTGCTTTGATTGAGCAGGGAGTAATGTTTAGTCCCAGGTCAATGCGCCACCTGTCTGGTATTCGATAACACGCGTTTCGAAAAAGTTTTTCTCCTTGCGCAGGTCCATAATCTCGCTCATCCACGGGAAAGGATTCTGGACACCGGGGAATTGTTCCGGCAGACCGATCTGGGCAAGACGACGATTGGCTATAAACTGGAGATATTCTTCCATCATGGATGCATTCATGCCGAGCACACCACGCGGCATGGTATCCCGGGCATATTCAATTTCCAGCTGGGTGGCTTCCAGGATCATCTGTGTTGCATCCTGTTTCATTTCGTCAGTCCATAGCTGGGGATTTTCCATTTTGATCTGATTGATCATGTCGATACCAAAGTTAAGGTGCATCGATTCATCGCGCAGGATGTACTGAAATTGCTCAGAGGTACCAGTCATCTTGTTACGACGTCCCATGGAGAGAATCTGGGTAAATCCGCAGTAGAAGAAGATACCTTCGAGACAGCAATAAAATGCGATCAGGTTTTTCAGTAACTGCTGATCTGTTTCAGTTGTACCTGTATTGAAGGTTGGATCTGAAATGTCTTTTGTATACTTGAGGCCCCAGGACGCCTTTTTAGCCACTGAAGGTATCTCATGGTACATATTAAAAATTTCGCCTTCGTCCATACCCAGTGATTCTATGCAGTACTGATAAGCATGAGTATGAATGGCTTCTTCAAAGGCTTGTCTGAGAATGTACTGCCGGCATTCCGGATTGGTGACCAGACGATAAATAGCCAGTACCAGATTATTGGCAACCAGAGAGTCTGCTGTAGAAAAGAAGCCGAGATTGCGTTTAACGATAATGCGTTCGTCTTCGGTTAAGCCGTCTGGTTTCTTCCACAGGGCAATATCTGCAGTCATGTTAACTTCCTGCGGCATCCAGTGATTGGCGCAGCCATCCTGATACTTTTGCCAGGCCCATTCATACTTGAAAGGCACGAGTTGGTTGAGGTCGGCACGGCAGTTAATCATGCGTTTCTGATCTACAGTAACTCGTTCTGCAGCGCCGGCGAGCTCTTCCTCGCCGTCTGTGTAATCCATGTCAGCAATTGCTTTTTGTGCCAGCTCGACTGCACTTAGCTCACTGTCGTTAGCATTAGTATCAGCTTTTGATTCAGCAGGCGCCGATGTTTCAGACGGGGCTTTTGCTTGCGGTGTGCTTGCTGCGACGTCTTCCGTTTTCTGTTTTTGAGGCTGGAATGATGTTTCATCCTGGAAGGCAGCGGCAGGTTCTGCCTCGACTTTTAGTTCTGGCAGTTCTGGCAGTTCTGCCAGTTCTGCTTCCACAGGTTGCACTGGCGCCACCGCGGGCGCGTTCTCGTCTTTGTTAAATTCATCCCATGACAACATATTTTTAACCCCTTGGTCTCTCTTTACTCGGATTCTATTAAATTTGGTTTCAGGACGGACTGTGTCCGTCCTGTCGGATGGCGCTTCGTTTTTCTGACCTGCGCTCCTTTTATCTTGCCTCTTTGCTTATTGGCATGCCTCACAATCCGGATCATCCAGCGAACATGCTTGAGGCACTTCCGCAGGTCCTGCCGCAACAACCGGGGCATCCATATTGGAAGACACTGCATTCATCGTGCTGGAACTGACAGTGGATTTTTCTGTGCTGGTAGCGGCCATGGCGCGCAAGTAATAAGTCGTCTTCAGACCGCGATACCAGGCCATGCGATAAGTGACATCCAGTTTCTTGCCGTTGGCTTCACTGATATACAGATTCAGTGACTGTGCCTGGTCAATCCACTTCTGTCTGCGGCTGGCAGCATCGACAATCCAGCGGGGATTGATTTCAAATGCGGTGGCATACAGTGTTTTCAGGAGTTGAGGAATGCGATCGATTTTCTGCACACTGCCATCGTAATATTTCAGGTCATTGATCATGACGCTATCCCATAAACCTTCTGCTTTCAGATCACGAATCAGGTAAGGGTTAACTACGGTGAATTCACCGGAAAGGTTAGATTTCACATACAGGTTCTGGTACGTGGGCTCGATAGACTGGGAGACGCCGGTAATATTGGCAATGGTGGCGGTTGGTGCAATGGCCATCACATTGGAATTACGCATGCCGGTCTGTTTGACTCGTGCGCGCATACCATCCCAGTCCAGGGTGCTGCTGAAGTCAACTTCCAGATATTGTTCGCCTCGTTCATCCTGAAGCTTCTTCAGGGAATCGATTGGCAGAATGCCCTGGCTCCAGAGCGAGCCCTCATAGCTTTCATAGGCTCCGCGTTCTTCCGCCAGAAGTGTTGAGGCTTCAATAGCAAAATAGCTGATGGCTTCCATGGAATTGTCGGCAAATTGCACCGCTTGTTCAGAACTGTAAGGTATCTTCTGGATGTACAGAGAATCCTGAAAGCCCATCAAGCCCAGACCAACAGGGCGATGCCTCATGTTGGAAGTCTTTGCCTGGGGTACCGAGTAATAATTAATGTCGATCACGTTATCGAGCATGCGTACTGCGGTATGAATTGTCTTGCGTAGTTTGTCTGTGTCCAGGCCTGCTTCAGCAACATGGTTGACCATATTGATAGACCCCAGATTACACACAGCAATTTCTTCCTTGTTGGTGTTCAGGGTGATCTCGGTACACAGGTTGGATGAATGAACAGTGCCTACATGTTGCTGTGGAGAGCGAACATTGCAAGAGTCCTTGAAAGTGATCCAGGGATGTCCTGTCTCAAAAAGCATGGAAAGCATTTTCCGCCAGAGGTCCGCAGCCCGCACAGTTTTGTACACATAGAGCGCGCCATCCCTGGCCTTATTTTCGTAGTGCTCATAGCGTTCTTCGAAGGCCTTACCATGAAGTTCATGCAGGTCGGGGACCTCATTTGGCGAAAAAAGCGTCCATTCCTGATCTTCGAATACCCTTTTCATAAACAGGTCTGGAACCCAGTTAGCCGTGTTCATGTCGTGGGCACGGCGACGGTCGTCACCAGTGTTTTTACGAAGCTCAAGAAACTCTTCAATATCAAGGTGCCAGGTTTCCAGATAGGAACATACAGCGCCTTTGCGTTTGCCACCCTGATTTACAGCCACGGCAGTGTCATTAACTACTTTCAGGAAAGGAACTACGCCCTGGGATTTGCCGTTGGTGCCCTTGATGTAGGCGCCAAGTGCGCGCACAGGGGTCCAGTCATTACCCAGACCGCCAGCCCATTTGGACAGCATGGCATTGTCATGGATGGCTCCGTAAATACCGCTCAGATCGTCAGGGACAGTAGTCAGGAAGCAGGAAGACAGCTGGGGACGCAGGGTGCCTGAATTAAATAGCTGTGGTGTTGAAACCATGTAATCAAAACTGGAAAGCAGGTTATAGAACTCGATCGCTTTTTCTTCCCTGTTTTCCTCATTAGAGGCTAAACCCATGGCTACACGCATGAAAAAGATCTGTGGTAGTTCAAAACGGGTATTTTCACTGTGAATGAAGTAGCGGTCGTAGAGGGTTTGCAGACCCAGATACGTGAACTGTTCATCACGATCAGCTTTCAGGGCTTCACCGAGGCGATCCAGGTCATACTCAAGTAGATGGGGTGACAGCAGTTCCAGCTCAACGCCTTTATCGATATATGAACGCAGGGTAGTGGCATATTTATAATGCATTTCAGATTGCGTGGCATTGTCGGCAACGCCAAGAAATGTCAGAGCTTCACTGCGCAGGTTATCCAGCAGCAGTCTGGCAGCAACAAAAGAATAATTAGGTTCCACTTCCACAAGGGTGCGAGCGGTCATCACCAGGGTGATCTGGACATCAGTAAATTTCACGCCGGAATAGAGGTTTTTCAGAGTCTCTGTATAAATTTCATCGCCGTTGACATCTTCCAGACCATGACAAGCTTCTGCGATGATTGTGCGAATACGGGCCGTATCCAGCGGGATGGTAGAGCCATCATCCAGCGTAACCAGAAGGTCGGATTTATCTTCAGATTCGGGTTGAGTCTTTAAATGCTCCTGACGATCACGGGCGCGTTCTGCACGATAGATGACATAGCTTCTGGCAACCTTGTGTTCACCACTGCGCATCAGCATCAGTTCAACTTGATCCTGAATTTCCTCGATATGAATACTGCCCCCTGATGGCATGCGGCGCTTGAAGGTTTCGTTGATTTCACTGGCCATTTTGTCCACAGTCTCATGGATGCGGGAGGATGCTGCTGCTGTTCCACCTTCTTCGGCAATGTAGGCCTTGGTAATGGCAACGGTTATTTTGGAATTGTCATAGCCAACAACTGCTCCGTTACGCTTGATCACGCGCAAGGTACCTGGCGCCATGGCGGTAATTGAATTGTCTGTCGCTTCCTGTGCTTGTGCGGTAGTGGTAGAAGAGGGGGTGGAAGAATCTACTTCTGTGTGCATTGATGGCTCCGGATAATCTTTTTAATTATTAGTTATTTATTATTTTTCTGGTGTCGTTTGTTTTGCGGTATTACTGCTTATACCTGTAAATTCTGCATTGGCGCTTCTTTTCTTCTTGTAATGCTTCTAGTAAGGCCTTTAGTAACGCTTTTACTGACTTTTCTTCCTGCCGTTCCCGGTATGTTTCACCGTTTAAGGGCGCTTTTATGTTGAATTCGTAAACACAAGATGTAGTGTTTTGACGAAATCCACCTGGCTCTGTTTTAAAGCTCACAGTAGCCTGTGGATAAACCATCTGTAGAGAGGGGGGTGAATAATCAGCAAATCACGGTTTTAAAGCCCTGTAGCGCCTGAAAATGACAAAAAAAGCCTTGGCATGTTCTGCAGCCCTGATTTACTTCATCCTCTGTACTTCGATATCACTTCTATATCTGGTTTTTCAACTTACCTTAACTTGATAAGCTAAGCTGTGGTTGTTATTGGATTTTTAACCCTCTTCTTGCCTATTTAAATACTAGTCAAAAGATCGTAAAAGCACAATATATGGTGTAAAAATATTGTTAGGCCACTATATCAGGTATATTTTCCCGGATGCAAGTCAATAATGTGTGAAATTCATGTGGATAAATTGTGTATAGAGTGGGTATTAACAGGTATTGTTTTCAGTGCTTGCGGGGCCTGGTGTGACATTGCATCAACAGTGAGCAGGACTGAGCAGGGAGAGCTGTCTTCAGGATTCCGGTTGCAGTTGCAAAGATGCCTTGAAAAACGGGGCTTTCGGGCTAATCAGATGTTATTTTCACTTAAAGGGCGTATTGGGGTGCCCGCTTATGGGGCAATATGGGGCAAAAAAAGCAAAAAAGACAAATACTATATGTAGTGTTTAGGGAATTTTGTTGGCAGAGTGATTTTAAGAGGAACTTTGTCCAATAAAACGGGCAATAAAGTCATTGGCAGGATTTTCCATTAATTGCTCCGCAGTTCCCCATTGCTGCAGACTTCCTTCGAGCATCACGCCGGTTTCATCGGCAACAGTAAAGGCTTCATCCTGATCATGGGTCACCAGTATTGCGCTGATTTTACGTGCAATGAGAATTTCACGAACTTCCCGGCTCAGGTTTTTGCGCATTTCACTGTCAAGGTTGGAAAACGGTTCATCCATCAACAGCAGTTTAGGATCCGGTGCCAAAGCTCTGGCAAGTGCGACACGTTGCTGTTGGCCACCAGACAGCTGGTGAGGATATTTATCTGCATGCTTTTCCAGGTGGACCAGAGTCAGGAGCTGTTGAACGATTTCAGCGGTTTCTGCCTTGTCGCGACCATGTAAGCCAAAAGCAATGTTTCTGGAGACACTAAGATGGGGAAATAAGGCGTAATCCTGAAACACCATCCCGATATGACGTTGCTCTGGAGGCAAAAGGCTCGCTGATGTGCTCAAGATCTTATCATCAAGAAGGATTTGGCCGGCATAAATATTTTCCAGGCCGGCAATGGCACGCAGGGCTGTGGTCTTGCCGCAACCACTTGGTCCCAACAGGCTGACAATCTGATGCTGTCCGACCATGAAACTCAGGTCTTCGATGATGACCTGGTCATCATAACGGCAGTTAATATTGCGGACTTCCAGCAAAGAGTTCATGTCAGTGGCCATGCCTGATTACATCGAATATTCACTTTAGCACATGAGAAATTCAAGCAGGGCTTTCTGGGCATGCAGGCGGTTTTCTGCCTGTTCCCAAACAACGGAATCTGGCGCATCAATAACATTAGCACTGACTTCTTCACCGCGGTGAGCCGGCAGGCAATGCATAAACAGGGCATCTTCTGAGGCAATACTCATCAGTTCCAGGCTTACTTCAAAACCTTCAAAGTCTTTCATGCGTCTTAATCTTTCATCTTCCTGGCCCATTGAAGCCCACACATCAGTGCTGACCAGTGAGGCTCCTGGCAGCGCTTGCTCTGGAGTTCTTACAATTTTGACGCGGTCTTTATTGGACTCAACGAGAGAAGGCATTGGTTCATAGCCCTCAGGACAGGCCACCACAAGTTCAAAATCAAGAAGTCTGGCCGCATTAATATAGGAATGGCACATATTGTTGCCATCGCCGATCCAGGCCACGGTCTTACCCTGGATATCTCCACGGTGCTCCTGATAAGTTTGCATATCGGCCAGTAACTGACAGGGGTGATAGTCATCGGTGAGAGCATTGATTACCGGCACAGTGGAGAAATCGGCTATACGTTGAATTTTTTCATGCTCAAAAGTACGCACCATGATGGCATCTACCATTCTGGAGAGGACGCGAGCAGTATCTTCCACCGGTTCGCCTCTGCCTAGCTGGGTATCCTGAGGGGAAAGGAAGATGGCTGATCCCCCCATTTGCTCCATGCCGGCTTCAAAAGATACACGGGTGCGGGTAGAGGACTTTTCAAAGATCATTGCCAGGACTTTATTTTTCAACAGCTCATGGGATGTTCCCTGGACCTGAAAACTTTTCAGCTCAATTGCTCTGCCTATTATGTCCCTGAGTTCTTGCCGGTTCAAATCGAGCAGGCTCAGGAAATGTCTTGTACTCATTGTGTTTCTCCCGGCGACCCCACCGACTGGCCCTTAATAAGGTCACTGATGGTTTCTATGATGAAATCGCTTTCTTCTTCATTGATATTCAATGGCGGTACCAGTCTGACAACATTGCCTGATGCCACATTAATTAATACGCCCTTGTCTCGTGCCTGAGCGACCAGTTCTGCACAGGGCCGGTTGATTTCAACGCCAATCATCAGGCCGCTGCCGCGAATGGCGACAACATGCGGGCTGCTTTGCAGTTGCATACTTAAGCCGAATTTTATTCGGTCACCCTGCACGCAGGCATTAGCTAGCAGATCTTCTGCCACTATGGCTTCATATACTGCTAGCGCTGCAGCACAAGCCAGCGGGCTTCCACCAAAGGTGGTGGCATGATGTCCGGGTTGAAAAATTTCTGCAGCTTTGCCACTGGCGAGACAGGCACCGATGGGGAAGCCGTTGCCCAGGCCTTTGGCAGTAGAGAGCACGTCGGGCAAAATATTATTATGCTGGTAGGCAAAATACTTGCCGGTTCTGCCATTGCCGGTCTGCACTTCATCCAGCATCAACAACATCTCATTGTCGTCACAAATGCTGCGCAACTTGCTCAGGTAATCAGAAACCGGGATGCAGATGCCGCCTTCACCTTGAATTGGTTCAACCAGCACAGCCACAATATTGGGATTGTTTTTGATGCATTCTTCAACAGCAGGAATGTCATTAAAAGGGACCCGGTAAAAGCCATCCAGAAAAGGGGCAAAGCCTCCCTGATGACGGTTGCTGTGGGTCGCTGTGAGGGCGCCCATGGTGCGGCCATGAAAGGCGCCTTCCATAACGATGATGCCAGGGAGGTCAATATTTTTACTGTGTCCATACATGCGCGCCATTTTAATGGCCGCTTCATTGGCTTCAGCCCCTGAATTACAGAAAAAGACACTGTCCATGCCGGAAGCCTGGCACAGCTTTTGAGCGAGTTCTTCCTGCAGGGGAATGCCATAAAGGTTAGATGTATGGACCAGCTTTGCTACTTGTTCCTGAACCGCCTTGATAAAACCGGGATGGTTGTGGCCAAGTGCGCACACGGCAATGCCGCTGATGGCGTCGAGATATTTATTGTCATCAGTGTCATATAGCCAGGAACCTTCACCGCGCACAAAATCCACCGGAATCCGGTTATAGGTATTCATCACGGCATGTGTATCTTTCATTTTCACTATCCCCAGAAACGAAAAGGGCAGCCAAAGCTACCCGGGAAAGGCGAGAATTCTAATGAAAGGGGGTACAAGTTACAAGTTACAAGGTACAAGTGGGCAAGGTTCAGAATCAGCAATTAATTCACTTTCAACTTGCACCTTGTATCTCTAGTCTGACGCGCTTTTCCTCATATGTCATATAATCGACTCATGAATCCAATTGAACTCAGTTTATTCGTCAGTCGCATGGAAGCCGTTTGCGATGAAATGGGCGTAGTGCTGCAACGCACGGCTTTTTCACCCAATATCAAGGATCGTCTGGATTTTTCCTGCGCCCTGTTTGATAAGCAAGGGCTACTGTGCGCGCAAGCTGCACATATTCCGGTGCACCTGGGAAGTATGGCCTTTGCAATGGCCGACATAGTAGGACATTTCGAATGGGCAGCCGGTGACGTGCTGGTCTTGAATGACCCCTATCTTGGCGGGACGCATTTACCGGATGTAACTATTGTTGCTCCGGTGTTTGTGGATGGGGAGCTGGCAGCCTTTGCAGTGAATCGCGCGCATCATGCCAATATTGGTTCAGACTCACCTGGCTCAATGCCAATAACCAGCAAGCTGGAAGAAGAAGGCATCATTATTTCTCCGCAACTATTAATAAAACAGGGGGAGCTGAATAAGACTGTCTGGCAAGCATTGGCGTCAGTGCATGGACAGAAAAATGCAACGAGTCTCGATGGTGATTTTGCCGCTCAGGTCAGCTCAGTGCGCACCGGCGTTTTACGTATGCAGGAATTGATCAGACAGCTGGGATTAATGCCTTATAAAGTAGGACTGCTTGAACTTAATGAATATGGTGAACGTGTTGCCCACGCTTGCCTGGATACTATTCCGGAAGGGTGTTTTGAATTTGAAGATTTTATGGATGATGATGGACTTGGCGAAAAAGACATTCCTATTCGGGTAAAACTGAAGATTAGTAAACAAGCCATAGTTGTAGACTTTACCGGCACCAGTGATCAGGTCGCGGGCAATATTAACTGCCCACTGCCAGTCGTCGCTGCCGCGGTCTACTATGTATTTCGTTGTCTCATGCCCAGCTACGCACCAGCCTGTGCCGGACTGTTCAGTCCCATTGAAATAAAAGCGCCTTCAGGCTCGCTGGTGAATGCATGTCATCCAGCTGCGGTGGCAGCTGGCAATGTGGAAACCTCAACACGCATTGTCGATGTGGTTTTGGGTGCACTGGAAAAAGCCTTGCCAGAGAGAATTCCCGCAGCCAGCCAGGGCAGTATGAATAATATTGCCATGGGACACAGGGGGCAGGACGGGGCAAATGACAGTTGGGATTATTATGAGACTTTAGCTGGCGGGCATGGTGCAGGGCCATATTTTGATGGACTCAGTGCCAGGCATTCCCATATGACCAATACGCTGAACACCCCGGTCGAAAGTCTTGAAATGCATTACCCCATTCGTGTTAATCGTTATGCCATAAGGGATAACAGTGGCGGTAAAGGGCTTCATCAGGGTGGTGATGGACTCGTGCGGGAATATGAATTTCTGGCTCCTGCGCAACTTAGTTTGCTTACTGAACGACGTACTCATGCTCCCTGGGGCTTGCAGGGTGGTGAGCCAGGAAAGCCAGGAGAGAACTTTTTAAATGGCAAAGCCTTACCCGGAAAAGCCTCTTTGTTTGTCGATAGCAGTGATCTACTAAGCATCGCAACCCCGGGAGGGGGAGGTTGGGGCAAGCAATAAAGCCCTATCTATTAAAGGGTTTTTATACTCTAAATTCGTGTCGTATTTTCCTGCGGTTGTCATTGAAATCGGGTAAAATGTACCCACTAAAGCTATACATCTAACTTCCATTTATCTATTTCAGGAATATCCATGAGCACCGAAGCATCCATCGAAGGCATCATCAAAGACCAAATCAACAACAATCCCATCATCCTTTATATGAAGGGTAATCCTAATGCGCCACAGTGTGGCTTCTCAGCGCAGTCTACCCAGATGCTGATGGCCTGCGGCCAGAAATTTGCCTACGTGGATATTCTCAGCAATCCGGATATTCGCGCCAATCTGCCAAAAGTGTCTGACTGGCCAACCTTCCCGCAGTTGTTTGTGGATGGAGAACTTGTTGGTGGCTGTGACATCATGACCGACATGTACGAGAAGGGCGAGCTGAAAACCTTGCTGGATGAATCTGCAGCCAGTCGTGGCGAAACGCAGGAGCAAAGCGAAGGTTAAATTACCTCAGTACAATATTTTGAATTTAATAAAAGCCGGGCTGATTGATCATCCCGGCTTTTTTGTTCCTGGTATAAATAAGCCAGGATATAATGCAAATGCTGTTGATAACGATTCTCATTAAGATTAAAATACTCCCAAAGAAGTAGATATCAAGTGATGTCAGTAATTCCGGAGTTTTAAAACTGATGAAAGTCAAAACCATTTCCCGCTTAGTGCTGTCGGTAACAATTGCCGGGACCTGGCCTGCATTGGCACAAAACACATCAACTCCTGTTTTTGAAGAAATTCTGATTACTGGTGGTAGAGAACGTATTGAACGTTTGCCAGGTTCTGCACATTATATTGACAGTGATCAACTGGCGACTTTTGCCTATTCTGATGTGCAGCGAATTGCTCGGGAAATCCCCGGGGTTTCTATCCAGTTGGAAGACGGTTATGGACTCAGACCCAATATCAGTATTCGTGGAGTGACCACTGAGCGTTCCAGTCGAATAACGCTGTTGGAAGATAATGTATTGATAGCACCCGCACCTTATGCCGCCTCATCCGCTTATTACTTCCCTACGGCTGGTCGTTTTGCAGGTTTTGAAGTAGTTAAAGGACCTGCTGCGATTACTCAGGGTCCCTATACTATCGGTGGTGCACTGAACATGATTTCGACACCGATTCCACGCATGGCCCAGGGTAACCTTCTTTTGGAAAGGGCAGAGGATTCAACCTATCGCGTGCATGCCACTTATGGTGGCTATAATGCAGATGGCTTTGGATTTTTGGTGGAAACGCACCAATGGCAGTCTGATGGCTTCCAGACTATTGACCGTAGTAATAATGATACGGGTCTGGATGTAGAGGACTACACAGTGAAACTTGCCTGGGCGCCACAGGATTCTCGCCATAAGATGGAGTTGAAGCTGCAACTTGCGCAGCAGGATTCAAATCAGAGCTATCTTGGTTTGACTGATGCGGATTTTACAGCAGATGCCTATCGTCGCTATGGGATATCTGATCTGGACAATATTAATACCGAGCACGAACAGGTAATCCTGCGTTACGAATTTAATGCGACTGAAAATCTCAGGCTCAGTGCAACAGCATACAATAATGAGCATGCCCGCAGTTGGTATAAGACTGAAGGGCTCGACCTGGATGGCAGTACAGATGCGGACTCTCTGAGCCGGGTTGGCTGGGGCAATATAATCAATGACATCAACCAGGGTAATAGTCGGGATGGTTTCACAAGTGATCAATTGCAGTCCATTCTTGATGGCACACTTGATACACCTGTTGGCAGTATCGATGTGCGCGCCAACAATCGTGAATATTTTTCCAGAGGAGTTCAGTTCGGCTTGAATCTTGATGGCGACATAGGCGCCAGCTCTCACAGTTTGCAAGCAGGAGTGCGCCTGCATCGGGATGAAGAAGATCGTTTGCAATATGATTCTTCATACCAGCAGTTAAATGGTGCGCTTGTATTAAATGATGTTGGTGTGCTGGGTGCCGCCGGAAACAGAATTCAGGAGGCCCAGGCGTTGGCAGTTCATGTTTATGATCGTATTGAATGGGGGAACTGGTTAATTACTCCGGGTTTGCGTTATGAAGATATTGAACTTGGCCGCACGCGTTTTAATGGCGGGGTACAGCGTGACTATCGAGATGGACGCGAAAATAATGTGCAAGTATTGTTGCCGGGGATTGGTGCCAGCTACAGGGTTAATGACAGTCTGACAGTTTTGGGGGGTGTTCATAAAGGGTTTGCGACACCATCCAATTCTCCGGGCGTAGATGAAGAGCAAGCGATTAATTATGAAATGGGATTTCGCTTTTCAAATGCCTCAATCAGCACAGAAGCTATCTGGTTCCACAGTGATTATGAAAACCTGCTTGGTGTTTGTACCGCTTCTTCAGGAACTGATTGTATTATCGGCGATGCCTTTAATGGCGACGCTGCCACTGTAAACGGTCTGGAATTTCTGCTTAGCGCAGATTTAAGCAAGACTTCTGATATCTCTATACCCTTTATGCTGACTTATACCTGGATCGATGGTGAATTTGATACTGATGTTGCTGATACGGCATTTTTTGGTGATGTCAGTGCTGGTGATCCAATCCCCTATATCCCTGAAAATCAGTATCGCTTCTCACTGGGTTATGAAACCATGATCTGGGGACTGACTCTGAGCGCTAACTATGTTGATGAAGTTTGCGTCAGGGCTTCCTGTAGCGAAGCAGAGCAAACAGATAACTCCCTGACAATAGATCTCTCGGCCAACTACCAATTGAACGACAGGCTTAATATATTTGCCCGAGTGGAAAATCTTGGCGATGAGAGTGATATATTGGGGCGTCATCCCTATGGGGCAAGACCAAACAAGGCGCGCACTGCGGCAATGGGTGCCAGAATGCGCTTCTGAAAGAGAGCTGCATTTTCATAGATCTGGCCAGCGCCTTAACGCTTTGCCTAAACAAAGCGGGTTACGTACAATCCGCCTTTCTTTTTCCCCGCTAAAAAACATTTATGTCTGATTCCTCTCGTGGTGTCTGGTACATGGCCCTGGCCACTTTTATATTTGGGCTGATGACCGTTTTCGTGAAACTGGTTCCTGCTATTCCTGCACTGGAGATAATTTTTTTCCGCGCGCTAGTCGCTGTGGTACTTAGTTACTGGGGAATCAAGCGGGCGCGAGTATCTATCTGGGGACATAACAAAGGCATGCTGATCCTGCGTGGTGTGGCCGGTGTTACGGCCCTGTCACTGAATTTCTGGCTAATTCAGGAAATACCTCTGGCCGCAGCATCCACACTCACCTACCTGGCCCCAATATCCACAACCATCATCGGCATCTGGTTTGTAAAGGAAAAAGTCAGTCCTCTGCAGTTTCTGTTTTTTGCCATCAGCTTCTCCGGCATTCTGGTGATTCAGGGTTTTGACGCAAGAATTTCATTGTTGCACCTGGGGGTTGGTTTGGTGACCTGCCTGTTTATGGGCCTGGCTTACAATTGCGTGCGCAAACTATCTACCAGTGAGCATCCTCTGGTCATTATTTTATATTTCCCTCTGGTCTGTCTTCCTATTACAGGCCTGTGGAGCTTGCTGTTCTGGGTACAACCAGAAGGCCTTGAATGGTTTTATCTGTTCATGGTGGGTATTACCAGCCAGGTGGCACAATATTTTATGACGCGCTCCTACCAGCTCGCAGAAATCTCTACTGTGTCCATTGTTAATTACACTGGTATTATTTATGCAATTATCATGGGCTATATCTTTTTTGGAGAGGGTTTTAATCTTCTGACCTACCTTGGTATGGCCTTGGTACTGGCGGGTGTAATTTTGAATGTGATGTGGAAAAAAAGTTCTAAAAAAGTAGTGCTTGCTGATATTGCCATTGATAGTAATTAAGCTTTTGCAGTTGTACACTTCTGCTGCTAAATAAAAAAATGAAATGTGAGGGATTAATCGATGACACGCCACGCTCTAATTCTGATTTCGCTACTTGGTTTTGCTTTTCCAGTATTTTCTCATCACAGCACTGTCGGTATTTTTGAACAGGATCGCACAATTGAAGTGCGAGGAACTATCACGGAGATTTCCTGGCGGAATCCGCATGGACGTATTTTTCTCGATGTGAGGGATGAATCTGGCAATGTCGAGAAATGGGAAGTGGAAACAGCATCGATCAGCATTCTGCGAAACCGCGGGGTCAGTTCAGACGTGCTTGCTGTTGGTGATGTGGTCACTGTTGCAGGTCGGCCCTCACGAAGAAGCAGACCGTTTATGCTAGGCAATAATATTTTATTGCCCAGTGGCGACGAGTTCGATTTTGGTTCCGGGATTGCCTATTTTGAAGCGGGAAAAAGCGGACAGCTGATTGGCAGGGCAGCCCCTGATATTGATACGCAGCGGGCTATTGACGAAGCCGATGGCATCTTCAGGGTGTGGAGCACTATTATGAGCGACCCTGCAGCATTTCCTATGTACAAGGGAGATTATCCATTAAATGTAGCCGGGCAACAGGCTCTGGCAGCCTGGGATCCCAATAACAATGAATTGTTTGAATGTGGTAACAAGGGCATGCCGCTGATTATGATTTCGCCTATCCCTGTTGATTTTGTTCATCAGGGTGAGGACATTCTTCTGCGCATGGAGGAATATGATGTAAGACGTCTTATTCATATGTCAGCGGATGCCGTAGCGCCTGCTGAGCATACGCAGTTTGGATTTTCACGGGGACATTGGGAAGGCAGTACATTAGTGGTCGAAACAGACCATGTGGCGGCAGGATATTTTGATCATATGGGTGCGCGGCAAAGTGATCAGATAGCCTTGGTAGAACGCTTTATTCCCAATTCAGAATATGATCGTCTTGACTATGAACTGACAGTGACTGATGCAGAATACTTTTCTGAACCTTTTACGCTGACCAGATATTTCGTTTGGTATCCGGAAATGTCAGTGCATGACTATGAGTGCCTGGAACGTTATTAAGCGCAGCTTTTTTAAATCGCCAGGGCGGCAACTAAGAAGCCGAAAGCTATCACCACGCCAATAAAGATAAAGTAACTCAGCAGTAAAAAGAAAGCTTTAATACTGGTTTTGAGGGTTGTTTCCCGATAGACATTTTTCAAGGCATGGAAAATATATACAGGGATGTAGAAAGCACCGATGATACGAAGCCAGTCCATGGGAGCAAAAGAAATTTAAAGAATAAAACACAGGGTTAACGATGAAAAAAATAATTACTTTTACGCTTATTTTACTTTGCACAAAAGCAGTGCTGGCACAGGATTTCTGGAGTGCGAAAGATCTGGATGGCCTGAGTAACTCACTGTCAGATCAAGTTGGCCCGAATAATGCCGCTATTCTCAATAATATTATCCAGGAGGGCGGTTATTACGCCGCCATGGTGCATCGGGAAGCGGGACCTGGTTTTTCTGAAAGGCATGCTGCCTGGGCAGATTTGTATTTCGTTGTTTCCGGCAGCGCGACTATCGCAACCGGCGGGAGTATTGTTGATGAAACAGAATACGCCCTTGGAGAGGTGCGGGGTACTAGCATAGAAGGGGGCACGGTACGTCGAATCGGTAAAGGGGATGTGGTGCATATCCCTGCCGGACTACCTCACTATGTAATGGTAGGAGAAGGTGAAGAGATTACCTATTTCATCTTCAAAGCCCAGGGACAGCTGGACGGCGAAAGAGCAGTTAATATCACAGCTATCCCCGGCGTTGTTAGTGAAGGCGCCCGATGGCAAAGCATCTGGGCTGATGAATTTACTGCTGACGGCGTCGTAGGGACCCCGGATGGAGGATTAATATTTGCCCAGGAGCAAACCGACACTGTAAAGAAATTACTCAATGGTAATGAATACACCCTGTTTGAGAACACCAATGGCGGTGGTGCTGTTTCCATGGATGCGCAGGGCAGAATCTTCATTGCCGAGCGCACCTGTACTGAACCCTTGAATGATGAGCTGGCTGGTTGTAATGAACTCAACCGTGTTGCGCAAATCGCGCCTGAATATCGATTGCTGGCAAACAGTTTTTCTGATGGCTCCTCCCTGGGCAGAGTGAATGACCTTATTGCCGATGGCAGAGGCGGGGCCTTTTTTACCGCCCGGGGTGCCTGGCATGTCAATGCTGAGGGGGAAATCAAAACTGTTGCAGACGAAAACATATCCTCCAACGGCATAATGTTGAATCGTGATGGATCCGTTCTTTATGTCACCAATAACACTGAAGTACTGGCCTTTGATGTCAGGCGTGATGGCAGCGCTCGCAACCGCCGTGTTTTTGCAACTCTCGGTGGAGATAATGGCGGTGATGGCATGGCCATCGACGCACAAGGGCGTGTTTATGTGACAGGAAATACCGGAATTCATGTGATTGCTGAAGATGGCGAGTACCTGGGAATGATACCCACCCCCCGACGTGCTATCACCGTGGCTTTTTCCGGACCAGATAAAAAGACTCTTTATGCACCGGCACTGGGAGCCATCGGGTTTGATGGTAAGCAGTGGACTACCCCGGCTGGCATTCGCAATATTGCCATGACCATTTATACCATCGAGATGGAAACACCGGGTTTTAATGGCAGACCCAAGTAGTTACAAGCTACAAGTTAAAAGTGGAAGGAATGTAGGTCGGAAAAGGACCGCAGGGACGTCATCCGACATGGTGGACAGCCTCCGCCTGAATAAGGTGCAAATTAAAAGTTTGTAGGAGGGGTTTTAACCCCGAATGAATTCAAAGTTAAAAGTGATAAATTTCATGAAAATGAAAGGAAAACCTTATGCAGTTAACCGTGGAAATCAGTATGTATCCTTTTAACGAGGACTATAAAACGCTCATCAAGGGCTTTATTACTCAGCTGAACAAATGTGAGGGACTGATAATCAAAACTTCAGAGACCTCCACAATGGTTCATGGTGAATATGATCATCTTATGGACAGCCTGAAAGCAATGATTGCCTGGAGTTACACAACGCATGGCCGTGCAGTGTTCGTCACTAAATTCATACCTGGCCATGAACTGACTGATTAATGTTATTACTTGAAGTCGCTGAATTTATTGCAGTCGTCCTGGCCATTGGCTACCTGATTCTGGCAACACGGGCACATATTGCATGCTGGTATTTTGCCTTTGTCAGCTCTGCCATCTTTATGTTCGTTTTCTGGGATGTCAGTTTGCTAATGGAATCCATGTTGAACGGCTTTTACGTAGTGATGGCGGTGGTAGGGTGGTTTGAATGGCGCTTTGGCGGTACAGAGCATGAAGGTGTACCTATACGTACATTAAAGTTGTGGCAGCACGGATTAATTATTTCCTCCCTGTTAATTGCAGCCTCGATAAACGGCTGGTTGTTGCAGGAGAATACCAATGCTGCCTGGCCTTATCTTGATGCATTTACCACCTGGGCAAGTGTCGTTACCACCTTCATGGTAGTGTGGAAAATTCTTGAAAACTGGTTGTACTGGCTACTTATAGACAGTATTTCAATCGTTTTATACCTGGATCGTGAGCTTTACCTGACCGCCTGTTTATTTGCAGGCTATGTAGTGCTGGTGATTTATGGTTTCCTGCAATGGCGAAAAATATATTTGCAGACGGGATAGAAAAATAAAAAAAAGGCAGCCTCATAGGCTGCCTTTTACATTTAAAGAGTGGATTCAAAACGGATTAATTTCCACCCTGGTCCATTTTCTCTGCCAGATAATTCTGGATACCCATATTTTCTATCAGGTATATCTGGGATTCCAGCCAATCCACATGTTCTTCCTCATCATCAAGAATGGTCTGGAACAGATCGCGACTGACATAATCTTTAACGGTTTCACTATGAGCAATGGCTTCACGCAGATCAGGTATGGCACGTAATTCCAGATCGAGATCGCAACGCAGCATCTCTTCAGTATGTTCCCCAATATGCAGTTTTCCCAGACTCTGAAGATTGGGCAGGCCTTCCAGGAAGAGAATCCGTTCAATGATTTTGTCGGCATGCTTCATTTCATCAATGGATTCATGCTTGGTAAATTCGGCCAGTTCCTTCAGGCCCCAGTCGTCAAACATTTTTGCGTGAAGAAAGTACTGGTTAATGGCAACAAGTTCATTACCCAGTATGGTGTTCAAATGTTCAATTACTTTGCTGTCACCTTTCATAAAAAATATTTCCCTAGTGTTAAAAATGGCAGTGGTTTTGCCCTGCTTATGCGCTGCCATTGTGGCGGGGAAGCGCATAAAAGTCCAGTTTGAATCTTATATAAGTGCTTAATTTATAACAATAAAGCGTAAATACGAATGCTTATTGCTCGTATTAATATTTATTATATTCTGTGCCGGGTTATCAGCAGGAGGGGAATTAAACGGCTGGCTCGAAATGGGCTTTTTTAACCGCTGTTTCTACGATGTTTTGTGCGAGTTGACTGCATTTACCACATTGGCTGGCTACGCCCAGCTCCTTGCAGACATCTTCAAAAGTGCCTGCGCCACCATTCACAAATTCCTTTATCTGGCGGTCTGTTACAGCTTTGCAAAGACAAACATACATGGCTATTGATTGATCTCTTCTGAAGTTTCTAAACAACGATGAGAATGCTAAGCTAAATGAGAATCATTGTCAAACAGCTTGTTTAGAAATTTTCCCGGTGTTGAATCTTTCGGAGGAGGTATTGTCGCTGGCTTATTACTGGATGCGTATGATCTGTATCAAGGCAACTACATGCGCATTAAAATGCTATATAAATCAGTATGTTCGGCTGTACATTGCTTGTTTGGCAACTTCTTTGGCGGTAGCGAAATCAGATTTTCCGGAACCCAGTTTTGGTAAATCATCTACCGTTATATAGGCTGCAGGCAAAGATAGATTATTTAATCCCCCTGCCAAAAGTTTAGGGCGCAATGCACTTTCTTCGAGATCCTGAGTGGATAAAATAACAATCATTTCTCCCTTTTTTGGATCAGGAATATTGATTGCCAGCAATTCCACATCATCATTATTCACTGATTTACGCAGGACCTGCTCGACCGTCCCCAAGCCAATCATTTCACCACTGATTTTGGCGAAGCGGGCGTAGCGGTCTTCAATGCTCAAGAAGCCATCTTCATCAATTGATCCCTTATCTCCAGTGACATACCAGCGCTGACCTTCTCGTTCTACAACAACCTGATCGGTAAGCTTTTTGTTTTCCAAATAGCCTTGCATCACTTGCGGCCCAGCGACCAGGACCATGCCCGCTGTTCCCTGAGCAAGCGGCTTCAGAGTGTCTGGATCGACAATGTGAACCAGAGTGCCAGGAATTGGCTTACCAACAGTGCCGGGCTTGGAATTGTCTTTTAAACCTGGATTGTTCAGATTGGGAAAGGGCGTGTTAACGGTGGCGACAGGAGATAATTCGGTACAGCCAAAACCCTCATAGATGGTTTTATTGAAGCGTTTTTTAAAACCGGCACTGATTTCTGATTGTAGTTTTTCTGCGCCGGCGACAGTTAACCTGAGTGTGGCAAGGTCCTGTTCTGACACTTTTTGGTTTTTAATATAGAGGCGGAAAAAACTGGATGTTCCGAAAAACAGGGTGGCTTTTTTCTCCCTGATAGTTCTCGCGATGATCACTACATCTGTAGGGTCCGGATGACACACCACTTTGATGCGCTCCAATAAGGGCAGGAAAAGACAAGCTGTCATGCCAAAGGAATGAAATATCGGTAAATTAGCCAGGATGACATCGTCAGCATTGGCATTAAGTATGTGATTTAACTGCTTAACGTTAGCGAGAATATTTTTATGGCTCAACATGACCCCCTTGGGGGGGCCTTCGCTACCGCTGGAAAAAAGAATTACTGCGGTGCTGCCCAGTGCTGGACGGGCGCAATACTTTTTCTTGATCCTGGATGCAGGCAATAATTTACAGCACAGCAGTGTGCTTAGCTTTTCCCAGGATGAAATGCCTGCCTGTATATCTTCCAGCATTACAAGAGTCACTTTTTCGCCCAGGGGCTCTAAATCGATGCCTCGAGTTTTACATTTTTCCAGAAACCTTGAAGAGGTAAATACTGTTTTCAGTCCTGCCTGATCAATGGCTGACAACATGCCATCTATAGGAGCTGTGTAATTTAAAGTGACCAGAGTTTTTCCCAACAGCATCACGGCCATGCTGGCAAGTAAGCCTCCAGCAGTAGTGGGTAACAGCAAGCCGACATTTTGTTCTTCACTGATTCTGGCTATGCGTTTAGAAAGGAGCAAGGAGCCGGTTAGTGCTGTGCGGGCTTTCAGGTTTGCCCCCAGGGTGTCTGACAAGACAACTGGATTTCCACGACGCATTGATGTCTCTACCCAATGCTCACCGAGAGAGGGGAAGGTATCTAGATATTCCATCCATGTGTTAATTGAATTGTCTTGAGGGAAGTCAGTCATTTATGCAGTGTAATTATTATAGCTTGATGTTTTTCTGGCTATCTAATGGGAATGAAATAAAGCTGAGAGATGCAATAATAAACTGTAAGGTGGTGCGTGTGCCAGTTAATCGGCGAAGAAAAATACCCTGCTGAATCAGGGGAAGGGTTTGATACAAGTGGAAAGTGAAAAAAAACCGGGAAAGCTGCGAGAGCCGGCCCGGTTTTTTGTGCACTGAATCAGGGAAGTGACTCAGGAATAAGCAATAACGTCTACGTCAATTTTGCTTAAGACTTTCTCTGAGGTATTGCCTTTCATCAGTGCAGATGCTCCTTGTCTGGCCATAGTGCCTATCAATACGGTATCGGCATCAATTTCCTTCGCATAGCGCGAAATGACAGAAGCGGGATCGCCTTCTTCGGCATGCACACGATCACTGGGCAGGCCGGAAATTTTCATGATTTTTTGACAGTCGGGGAAATGCATGCTGTCTTTATAGGCATTGACCACAAAGAAATCAGCATTGTAGTGTTTTGCAATATTCTGACCATCAATCAGAATCTTCTCATTGAGCCGGGCATATTCAGGAATATCATGTTTCTGGATATTTATTGCGGCGAGAATTTTCTTGCGTGGTTTAATTTCGCTTGAGCGAACGATAGTCACAGGTGCTACAGAAGTTCTTAACAAGGCCCATTGCTGGTTGCTGAACAGGGATTTTTTCTCATCGCGCGAATCCGGCATAAAGATATGGTCAGGTTGAAAACGTTGTGCACTTGCCAGAACGGCTTTTTGCCATTCATTGGACCAGCACAGCTCAAAACTAAATGATGCGCCCGCATTTTTGAGCTTGTCCATTATTGCGTTTAACCAGTGATCATCCCGGTAAAGATTTTCATTGTCGGCACTCAGGTTGGTCTTTTCAGAATCAACACTGATGGACAGATGAACATGGGATCCAGGTTCCTTAATTTCCGAGGTAATAACAGCGCGCTCCAGAGCAAGATGCTGCTCTTGTGTCGCTTCAACAATAACCAATACCTTTCTTCCATCTGCCATTTTTTACTCCTGAACAATTACAATTAGTAGTGACAAGAGTAACTATAAAGACACGGCAGGCAATCACCTTGACCTTAATCAAATCTTAATTAAGTGATTTGCGCAATAAATTTAAAGAGGCCAGCCGCCCAGATGTTGCCAGCGATTGATAATGGTACAAAATAGTTCAGCAGTTTTTTCGGCATCATATCGTGCGGAGTGAGCTTCTTCATTATTGAAGTCGATTTCGGCACATTCGCAGGCTCGGGACAAAACTGTTTGGCCAAAAGCCAGCGCACTGATGGATGCGGTATCCAGACTTGAAAAAGGATGGAAAGGGTTACGTTTAAGCTTGTTACGCTCGGCTGCAGCATTTACAAAGCCATGGTCAAAATGTGCATTGTGCCCGACCAGAATGGCACGTGTGCAATATTCATCTTTCATTTTCTTACGAATATTTTTGAATATTTCTTTAAAGACTTCCGGCTCTTTATGTGCGATTCGCAGTGGGTGATATGGATCAATACCGGTGAACTTCAAGGCAGACTCTTCCAGGTTGGCTCCAGGGAAGGGCTCAACGCGAAAGAACCAGGTGTCTTCCGGCTCCAAAATGCCATTTTCATCCATGCCGACAGTGACGGCAGCAATTTCCAGGATGGCATCTGTGTCTTTGTTAAAGCCGCCGCATTCAATATCTACGATAACTGGCAAGTAGCCACGAAAACGACCTGCAAGCAGGGAGGTCGGTTTTGTTTGTTTTGATTCAGGGCTAGTCATTTTTTATTTATCCACCACTGACCATGCCAGATTGTTGCCAGCATATAGCGGCACCACCTGCTCATTGCCCATATTATAGCTTGACGGTACCGTCCAGCTTTCCTTGCGCAGGGTAATTTGATCTTCGTTTCTTTTCAGGCCGTAAAAATCAGGGCCATGAAAACTCGCAAAGGCTTCAAGTTTGTCCAGAATGTTCAGGCTTTCAAAAACTTCAGCATAAAGTTCCAGGGCAGCATGAGCCGAGAAGCAGCCAGCACAACCACAGGCGCTTTCCTTTTGGTCTATGGCGTGTGGTGCAGAATCAGTCCCCAGGAAGATCTTGGCTGTGCCACTTGTGACAGCATCCAGCAAGGCCTGTTGGTGAATATTACGTTTGAGTATTGGCAGACAATAAAAATGAGGGCGGATTCCACCCACCAGCAAATGATTACGGTTATACATTAGATGTTGAGGGGTGACAGTGGCAGCGATGTTGCTGTCTGCTGAAAGTACAAAATCCACAGCATCTTTTGTTGTTATGTGCTCAAAAACTATTTTTAAGTCTGGAAAACGCTTGTGCAAAGGGTAAAGAATTTCGTCGATGAAAACCCGTTCTCGATCAAAAATATCGATTTCATCCCGGGTGACTTCACCATGGATTAATAAGGGCATTTGCAGCTCACTCATTTTTTCAAGTGCTGAATAAGTGCTGGTAATGTCGGTAACACCCTGGTCAGAATTTGTTGTAGCACCTGCAGGATAAAGCTTGATACCAAAGACACGTCCACTTTCTTTCGCCCGGGCTATTTCTTCAGGGGCGGTATTATCGGTGAGGTAAAGGGTCATCAAAGGGTCAAAAGAGCTGCCACCCGGCACATGGGCAAGAATCCTTTCCCGATAGGCAAGGGCATCGTCAGTGCTTGTTGCCGGGGGAGACAGATTTGGCATAACGATCGCCCGTCCCATATAGCGGGCCGTTTGAGCGACTGTGTCTGGAAGTGCGGAACCGTCACGAAGATGGAGATGCCAGTCATCTGGCCTGACCAGGGTTATTTCCTGCATTAAAACGGGGTTCCTTGTGCGATTGCTTCTGTCAGGTCTTTGTTGGTTATCAATTATAGCAGGATATGGCAATTCTGGCGGTAATTCATGGACACTCACGCTTTAATTTCGCAATTTCCATTACCAGCGTTACAATACCCGCCTTTTTTACATCAGGGGTGAATTGCGCACCCAAATTAAAGCTCGCAACGGGAGAAATTGATGTCGGATATCAAAAAAGTCGTCCTTGCCTATTCAGGCGGTCTGGATACCTCGGTAATCGTTAAATGGTTAGTGGATGTTTATCAGTGTGAAGTCGTGACCTTCACTGCTGACGTGGGGCAGGGCAAGGAAGTTGAGCCAGCACGTGCCAAGGCTGAAGCCCTGGGCGTTAAGGAAATCTATATCGACGATATCCGTGAAGAATTCGTGCGCGACTATGTTTTTCCCATGTTTCGGGCCAACACTATTTATGAAGGCGAATACTTGCTCGGCACGTCCATTGCCAGGCCCTTGATAGCCAAACGTCTGGTTGAAATTGCTGAAGAAACCGGTGCAGATGCTATTGCCCATGGGGCTACCGGTAAAGGTAATGATCAGGTGCGCTTTGAACTGGGTGCCTATGCCTTGAAACCTGGCATCAAGATAATCGCGCCCTGGCGTGAGTGGGATTTGAATTCTCGAGAGAAGCTTATGGATTATTGTGCCGAACACAATATTCCCGTGGAGCAGAAACGTGGCAATGAGTCGCCATATTCCATGGATGCAAATCTGCTTCATATTTCCTATGAAGGAGGCATTCTTGAAGATCCTGCCGCAGAGCCCGAAGAAAATATGTGGATGTGGTCAGTGTCTCCGGAAGATGCATCGGATGCCCCAACATATATTGAACTGGACTTTGAGAAAGGGGATGTTGTTGCTATTAATGGTGAGAAGAAATCAGCCGCGACTATTCTTGAAGAACTTAATCAGGTTGGTGGTGCCAATGGTATTGGTCGTACCGATATTGTAGAAAATCGTTATGTTGGTATGAAGGCCAGAGGGTGTTATGAAACACCAGGCGGCACTATTATTCTGAAAGCGCATCGAGCCATGGAATCCTTGACGCTGGATCGGGAAGCCGCACATTTGAAAGATGAACTGATGCCACGTTATGCCTCGCTGATTTATAACGGTTACTGGTGGTCTCCAGAACGGGAAGCATTGCAGACGCTTATTGATCAGACCCAAATACACGTGAACGGTTCTGTGCGCTTGAAGCTATACAAAGGCAATGTAATTGTTGTGGGACGCAAGTCCGATGAATCACTCTATGATGATATGGTCGCATCATTTGAAGACGATGAAGGTGCTTATAATCAGAAAGATGCTGAAGGCTTTATTAAACTTAATGCCTTGCGCTTACGCACAATTGCCAGCAAACGAAAAAAATAAGGGACAAGAGACAGGCTAAAAGCTAAAGGTTGAAGGCTGCAGGTGGTTGGTACAGTGGGGTGGATGGGATGGAAACTCTACTGTAGCGACAAGAGGGAGCTGACAAAAGTCAAAAGACAAGAGACAGTTTGTTGGTAGGTCGTTGGCTAATATGCAGAAGCCTGAGATGCCAGATTTAGTCCAACTCTTTTTTCTTGTATTCACACAAATCCGAAATCACGCAAGAGCCACATCTGGGTTTTCTTGCAATGCATGTATATCTGCCGTGCAGAATTAACCAGTGATGCGCATCCAGCAAAAATTCTTCCGGAATAAATTTCATTAATCTTTTTTCGACTTCCAGTACATTCTTTCCGGGGGCAATGCCGGTGCGATTGGAGATGCGAAAGATATGGGTATCAACGGCCATGGCGTGTTCGCGGAAGGCAGTATTCAAAACCACGTTGGCAGTTTTACGCCCGACTCCCGGTAAAGCTTCAAGTTCTTCTCGTGTGTTGGGGACTTGTGATGCGTGTTTATCCATCAGTAGTTTGCAGGTAAGAATGACATTCTTGCCCTTGGTATTAAAAAGTCCAATGGTCTTGATGTAGTCTTTCAGTTTTTTTTCGCCCAGAGCATAAATCGCCTCTGGCGTATTAGCCACCGGGAAAAGCTTTGCTGTGGCTTTGTTGACGCCGACATCTGTCGCCTGGGCAGATAACATCACGGCAATGAGTAACTCAAAAGTTGAATCAAATTTTAGTTCAGTGGTTGGATTGGGGTTTTCATTACGCAGACGCGTAAAAATTTCTGTACGTTTGTTTTTGTTCATCCGGTGACCCTGACTCGTTGACTACCTGTTTCGGGCGTTTCGCTTTCAGCTTCGGGTAAGGCAAAGTGTTTATCCAGAATGTTTTTCAGGGCAATCAGGCAACCCATAAAAAAGAAAGCCCCGGGAGGCAGAATTGCGAGCAGAAAGGGCGTGTAGTTTGAAAATACTTCCATAGTCCAGCTACCGGCAAAAGGAAACAGTCGATCCATGTTGGCAAATATCAGCCCGGTGCCTGCCAGCTCCCTTAGCAGCCCCAGTACAAGCAGCACGGCGGCAAAACCCAGACCAGTCATCAGACCATCAAGTAAAGAAGGCAGTAAGGAATTTTTGGAGGCAAAACTTTCTGCACGGCCCAATATGGTGCAGTTGGTTACTATCAGAGGGATAAAGATTCCCAAAGCCTGGTATAGCTCAATAGCAAAGGCGCGTAACAGTAATTCAGCACAAGTAGTGAATGTAGCAATGATCAGTACAAATACTGGCAGACGGATTGCGGGCGTCAGGTGATGACGACATAAGGAAACCATGCCATTGGAGCCCAGCAAAACAAGAATAGTAGCCAGACCAAGACCCAGTGCATTCAACGCTGAATTACTGACTGCCAGTAGTGGGCATAAACCGAGAAGCTGTACCAGCGCGGCGTTGTTGCCCCAGAGCCCCTGGAGAGTGATTTCTTTTACTGATTGAGATGATTGCTGCATTATTTAATGATTAATAACTCAAAATTAATTTTAATTTGACTCTAAATTAGTTAGCAGAGTTTTCCAGTTTGCTCTGGTTTAATTGAAAAAACTGCAGTGCCCTTTGTACGGCATTAATGACGGCCCTTGGCGTAATGGTGGCGCCGACCAATTGGTCAAACTCACCGCCATCTTTGACAACTTTCCATTGTGGTAGTGAAGGGTTTGCCAGAGATTTACCATCAAAGCCGAGTATCCAGTTAGACACCTGGATGTCAATTTTATCGCCCAGTCCCGGGGTCTCCCGATGCGCCAGGACACGTACTCCACTGACAGTACCGTCGGCGAGGATACCCACTAGCAGGTTAATATCTCCACTGTAAGCATCATGAGCTTCTACTGGCAGGATAGCGCCGCTAAAGGTGTTTTCCAGCAGGGCAATATAGGCCTGGCGCTCGACAGACAGTTCAAGTAATTCTATTGCTGCATAATTGTTTGCCAGGGGAGTCAGGGCCAGTGGTTTGCTCAGTAAGTCATTATCATGGAAGGAGAATGGTAGAACTTCGCCAAGAGCACGACGTTCTGCGGCCAGCTGTTGTTCCTGGATTTTATCTGCCGTTGATAAATTGACTACCCCGAGAAGTAAAGCGGCCAGCAAGGCAAAGATGCCAAGAGTAATACTGGTTTTCACAATTGAGGTTTGCACGGATGTCGATGATTTATTCGACATGGCTGGTGTCGTCTTCTTGTTTTTGCTGGCGCAGGAAATAATCAATGGCCGGTGCGGCGAAGTTGCCCAGTAAAACAGCAAAGGCAACCCCGTCAGGATAGGCACCCCAAACACGAATGCTGTAGATAAGCATGCCAATCAAAATTCCGTAAAGTACTTTTGCTTTATTAGTTGCCGGTCCGGATACCGGATCAGTGGCAATAAAAAATGCACCCAGCATGGCGGCGCCACCAAAGAGATGGAATAAGGGCGAGCCATGGCTGGCTGAACTGCCGCCGTCATAAAAAAACAGTGCCATAATTGCCATCGTGCCAAGCATTGCTGCAGGAATATGCCAGGTGATAATTTTTCGATAAAGCATGTAAAGGCCGCCAAGCAAAAAACCGGCATTGACCCACTCCCAGCCTGCGCCCGACAGAGAGCCGAACAAGGGGTTTCCCTGCCAGTATTCAGCAATCGTCAAGCCGCCCCGATCCAGTTTAAATTGATCCAGAGCTGTAGCACCCACAAAGGCGTCCATGGTCTCCGGAATGTTTCCCAAAAACTGCTTTATTAGCGTCATCAGTTCAGGAAGTATTCCATTCACATTTTCGGGCAGCAGCCAGCGCGTCATTTCAAGTGGATAGGCAATCAGTAATACCGCGTATCCCACCATGGCCGGATTGAAAGGATTGTAACCAAGACCACCGTATAAATGTTTGGCAACAGCAATGGCGAAAAATATACCGATGAGCCCTAGCCACCAGGGGGAGGCGGGCGGCATGGACAGGGCAAGTAACAAGGCAGTGACCAGGGCGCTGAAGTCCCCCAGTGACTGAAGGACAGGTTTCTTGCGAATTATCAGAATGGCCGCCTCAATAGCCAATGCGCATAGCATTAGCCACAGGATGTTCAACAGTACGCCTGCACCAAAAAACCAACTCATGGCGGCGATACCAGGAATGCAGGCAATAAGCACCAGCAGCATGATCTGGGCTGTACTCAGACTGTGTTTGGCAGGTTTGAGAAATAGAGTCGACAGTGTCATGTGCGGGCATGTTGCCAGCTTGCAGTGGGTGCATCAAGCCCGCTGAACATATGTATGCTTGCTGAAAAATATTTTTTCAACGTATGATGCTTGCAAATAATAAATTCAAGAGGGAAGAAGTATGCAAAAGGTCGTCATGAAACGAATGATATTACTATTCTTGTGGCTGAATTGTTCCGTGGCTTTGTCGCAGGTTGATCAGGGCTTTTCCACGCACAGCCTGGTCTCTGCTGGCGCGGAGCGAGAATATTTGCTTTATATCCCTGAAGGGTACACAGGTGAGTCTGTGCCTTTACTGTTTAGCCTGCATGGTTCAGGTAGCATGCCACAAAATCAGGTGGATACCAGTCATTTCGATTCTCTGGCAGATCAGCATGGCTTTGTCGTCGTGTTTCCGGCGGGAGCCTATACCAATACAGTCTCGCGACGTAGCTGGAATGCCAATTTAGATGCCGGGGTTGACGATGTTCAGTTTGTCCGTGACATGATTGAAGATATTGCAGGAAGGGTAAATATTGATCACAGTCGTGTTTATACCTCCGGTTTTTCTGGTGGAGCCCGAATGAGTAGCCGTCTGGCCTGTGAACTCTCAGATGTACTGGCTGCGGCTGCGCCAGTAGCTGGTCTGCAGTATCCCGATGATTGCACCTTGAAACGTCCGATCCCGATCATTTCCTTTCATGCCCTGGATGATCGAACCAACCAATATACCGTCAGTAAAAATTCCCGGCCTTACTGGCGCATGGGCGTAGAAACTGCTCTGGATAAATGGCGACAGGCAAATGGCTGTTCATTAAGTAATGAGGACAACAAGCTGTCGCAGAATGTGAATCACTATTCCTGGACTGACTGCAATGGTTCCGCCGAAATAATGTTTTACTTAAGGCAAGTCGGCGGTCACACCTGGCCGAGTAGCAGCAATAATGATGTGCAAGCCAGCGAGCTGATCTGGGAGTTTTTAAGCAGACATACCTTGCCCTGATTTTAACTATTTATTGGCAGATTGCATAAACCTGTACTAAAACGGGTAATGCAATACTGCATAGTTAATTACATGGAGGTAAGGAAGATGAGAGAACTGACAATGGATGAGTTGGGTGAGGTGAGTGGCGGTAATATTGCTGATGCTGCGAAGTATTGGGGGAGTGCGGCCGTGTTGGCACAGGGAGTCTTTGGGTCAGGATGGGCCTCAATGGCTGCCGTTTCTGCTTTGGGAGTCAGCCCTATAGGTTTGCTAGGGATAGGTATTTTAACTGTAGCTGGAGGCTACCAGGTGTTTAGGTAAGTGCTTTAAAAAAACGAGAAGTACTTTTCAACAACAAAGTATTTCTCGTTTTTATAAATATTTACATATTAATCTTTTATAAATCCCATATGGAATTGGAATTTAATATAAAAAAAGCAACACATAGTATTTTCTCTACTATGTGCCTTTCTTTTTTCTTGTTATTTCTTATTTTATTCTCAAACAACAAAGTTTCTAGATTTTTTGAAACGCAAATTTTTTTCGAAGTATATTTTGTTTTATCCTTTTTATTAATTCAATTTATCTTGCTGTTTCGTTTGTATACATGCCACAAGAAAAAAATGAAGATTGAGGTGTCAGAAGCTTCTATTTCAATACCTAATATTTTCTTAGGTGTAAAAAGTTATTCTATAGAAAATGTAGATTCAGTCGAATTTCTCCGTGGAATGAATAAGAATTTGGGGCTGGTTTTAGGTATTAAAAATAGGTCAAGGTACCTTGTTGATAAAAGTATATTTGTGAATGATAAGGATTTTGAAAAATTTTTTAATGTATTACAAAAAGAAGTTAATAAAAAACATAATGAAGAGGTGTTAGGTGTATTTGAAGTGCTTGCGAAAGGGCAAGTGAATAAAAAAAGTACCAGCACAAATATTTTAGCGTTGGTTCTTATAACCTGTTATTTGTTTAGCTTGGTCGCATCTGCAAATTCTTCTCCCAGTGAAGAGTTTTTGTTGTTTGCTGCTAATACAAAAGAAATTTTTTTAAATTTAGAGATTTACAGAATATTTTCTTCATTTTGGTTTCATACAAGACCAAATCATTTGATACTAAATATTTTAGTCTTAGGGCTATTAGGGCAATGCCTTGAAAAAGTTTTTTCAAGTATTAGGCTTATAAACATTGTATTTATATCAGGCATTATATCGGTTTTAACGAGCAATCAATTTTCATCATTTGATGCAAGCATCGGTTCTTCTGGTGGCATATTTGGCTTATGGGGTGCATATGTATGCCTAAAGTATAAATATGGAAAATATCTTCCGGGGAGTATTAATGTTCTACCAAATGGTAGGCTTGTGTTCCTTTTAATTGGGGAATTATTGCTAGAGATATTTTGGTTAACTAGTGTAGATTATTACAGCCACATCGGAGGCTTCATTGCAGGCTTTGTTTACCTATACTTCGCTCCACTGGGCCCAAAACTTGAATACGTTGACCAACCGACGCTGATCGAAAAGAATTTGTCAGTCATACTTGTTTCAAGCTACTCGGCAGGATTGGTTTACTTCCTGTTTCTTTAAGAGGGATTGATTTAGGCAAGAATCAATTGCGCTCAATCACCATAATTTTTCAGTAGCCAATCTGGCCCCTTCACTCAGGGCTTTCAATTTGGCCCAGGCAATTTGTGGATGACATCGTAAGCCAAGTCCGCAATCGGTTGAGGCTATAACATTTTCTTTGCCCAGCCTGTTGGCATATCTACAAATGCGTTCAGCGACCAGCTGAGGATGTTCAATCAGGGTAGTTGCATGCGAGACGACGCCCGGTGCGAGTATTTTTCCTTCCGGCAGCTTTACAGAATCCCAGACAGTATATTCATGTTCATGGCGCACATTGGCCCCTTCAATCAGGTAGGTTTGTGCTTTAACCGTTAAGAGTACATCGACAATATTTTCCAGTGGTAAATCATGTGAGTGGGGGCCGTGCCAGCTTCCCCAGCACATGTGGTAGCGTATTTGATGTTCAGGAATATTACGTAAACCATAGTTAAGTGCTTCCATACGCAAGGCGGCGTATTTTCTGTAAGCCTCGATCCCCATGCCAATACCAATCCGGTCCCAAAGGGCTGCCAGCCATGCATCATCAACCTGGACTATAAATCCGGCATTGGTGATGGCCTCATATTCCACTCGCATGGCATCAGCCAGTGCAAAAAGGTAGTCCTCATCGCTTTTATAATATTGATTGACCCGGCCAGGCTCCAAAGATGCAGGGGCAGTACTGGTGATGAACATGTCAGCGGGATTGCCAGCACCAAGCGCGGCTTTAGCGACTCTCAGCTCTGTTTCCAGTTCTTCCAGCCCCGTATATACGATAGGTCCATCACAGACCATGTCACGCACTTCTCCATTATCAACAGTTTGGACCGGTGCTTTAGCGGTCTGCTCAAATAGAGTACCGTTATTCATTGCTGCCTGATAATAATCACTGAACTCGGTCCAGTCCGGGCTGCTCATGAGCAGCTTGCCAAGTTCTCCGCTTTCTACCGGTGAGAATCCAGTCAGTCTTGAATTGATAAAGGAAACCCAGTTGCCTCCCTTGGTCAGCTCGCCTTCGTTGACAATATCCACGCCAGCATCTCGCTGGAACTGAACAAGGTCACTCACTGCCTGGGTCAGTTGCTCTTCAGGAATATCTTTTCTGCCCCATATACCTTCTGGCGCCGGGAGTGCGCCCACATGCGTGGTCAAAATTCTGTCTTTGCTTTTTCTCATTGCTGATTTCCCTAGATTGAAGGTTTATTGGCTATCTGTTCAATGCTATCTTCATGCTATAACTTTTTTAAATAATCTTTAAGGTATTTGTCTGTTTGGATCTTGCTGAATCTGCGGATGCAAGGGCTTACAGCTCAAGCGTATTTGGTAATGCATCGTTATAAAAAGGGAGTGATTATGCAAATCTTGAAAAACGCATACAGAACACTGGCTATTATGTCTATGTCGCTTTTTTCCAATGCTACCCTGGCTCAGGAGGCGATGGTGAATGATATCCGGTCTGTTCCGGCTGAATCCCTTGCGGCTTCCCGTAACGATAATAACTGGCAGCCACCGAGAACATCCTGGGGCCATCCAGATATTCAGGGCATCTGGACCAGTGATGATATGCGTGGGGTACCCACCAACAGGCCACAGCAGTTCGGTGAGCGTACTTCCCTTACAGCTGAAGAATTTGCGCAGCGCGCCAATCGAGATCAGGCAGGAATGGATCGTGCAGTAAATGATGAAACTTTTTTACGCAATGAATATGGTATTCGAACTTTTGGCTATACCTCTCTGGTTATAGATCCGCCAAATGGTCGAATTCCTGAGATGACAGACGTCGGTAAATCTCGAGCAGCGCCAAGAGATCGGGGCACATTTGGCAGTGGTCCATTCAATACTGTGGAAGATTTTACTAATTATGACCGCTGTATCAGTCGTGGCATTGTGGGTTCGGTATTGCCGGTACTCTACGGTAACGGTATGCGCATTTTGCAAACGCCCGATTCAGTAGTCATATCCTACGAGATGATTCATGACACTCGTATAATTCCCATTGATGAGAGTCCTTTTCTGGATGATGCCATTCGCCAATATTTGGGCAGTTCTCGTGGTTATTGGGATGGAGATACACTGGTCATTGAAACGCGTAATCTAACTGATAAGACCAGTATCGGTGGCAATGGCAATGGCACTCGTCACAGTGAAGAAATGGTAATGACTGAACATATGACCAGGGTTGATGATGAAATGATTGATTACATCATTACAGTGAATGACCCGGTGACTTATACAGCGCCATTTTCCTTTCGTTTTACCATAACCAGTCAGCCAGGCTATCAACTTTATGAATATTCCTGTCATGAAGGAAATGGGGCCGTGGGTCACACATTAAGTGGTGAAAGAGCATGGGAAAGGCAGGTCGCTGAAGCTATGGCTAATGGGGAAACTATGCCGGAGAGGGCAGGAGGTTTCAGTATCTATGCTGCTCCTCAGGAAGGTGCTGAAATTATTCAAATTGGTGAAGAGGATGCAGTTGATTAATTGTTATCTTCGCTAATAAAAAAGGCGCAAAATGCGCCTTTTTTATTTCTTTTGGAACTATTATTCGCTGCCCGGGGCACCCCGGCCTGAAGAGCCTACAAACAGTTTGGAACCATCCGGTAGAGTAATATCGGTGCCATTGGCGCGGAAAGAACCATCTCTGGCCCTATAGCCCAATACCTTGATTGCTGTTCCTGATGGCAGGGAATCACGATTCCAGCCTCGTCTTATCAGCGCATTTGGCGCACCCCCTTCAACCATCCACTGTTGTTTCTCGCCATCAGAAGTGGTGATTTCCATATGCACCCAGGCGTGAGGATTACTCCATTGCATGCGGGTAACCAGACCTTCAAGTTCCACAGGCTGGTTGATGTCAAATTCGGAGGCGAATGAATGATGGGCAAATGCGCTAACCGGTACTGAGGAAATTACAAAAAGTACTAAAGTGACAAACAGTGTTCTGTTCATGGCGTTTTACTCATTTATGACTTTTGACTCAAAGTGAAAAATACTCACTCTTTTTCAAATTCTCCGTAAAGCAGTTCTTCGGAGAATTCCACGCATTTGTATTCAAGCAGTTCGGCATTGTCATCGATATAGCGGTATAAGGGCATGCTAATGGTCCATGGTTCACTGAAAGTCAGCGGGTCTTCGATGCTAGCTTCATACTGTAGATGATCGCTATCAATTGGCGTATAGCGTTCGGTTACTTTCATCATATAACTGTGATGATTTCCTGCTCGGTCGAACCAGGTTCTGTCATCATTTGAGGTGACCTCAATAACCAGTGTATCGCCTTCCCAGTGACCTTTTGACCAACCCATCCACATATCAATGGGAGCTTCATCCACTTCGCTCATATGGATAGTGCGGTTTGCCGTAGCAAAAGCATAGGCAAATAGCATATCACCATCACTCTGGATAATCTGAAACGGGAAGGGCATATAAGTGGCTCTGGGAATACCCGGCATGAAACAGCTGATCATGGGGTCGGCCTCTGGCCAGGCTGCTTTATTTTCTTCCTGTTTGTCACGGCCTCCGGGCAAGTAGGGGATTAAGCCCCCGACAACATAGCTTTGCCCGGCTGGAATGCCACTTAAGGCGCCCATTGGCCAGATTTGGGGGAGCTCTTGTGCGCTGTGTGCTTCAAGGTCCCAGTATGCTGTACCCAAAGCCTGCCACATGCCATTTAAATTTGGTTTGCCGTTTATTTGATCCTGGGCATAGGTGAAGGTTGGTAGAAAAACTGTCAGGATTATAAAAAATGACATCAGGACTTTGCTGTCCATTGGATATTGTCCTTTATTTTGGTTTACAGGATTCTTTCAGATAAAAGATAAAATTTAAAGAGTAATTATTTTTTCCTGGCCTTCACTCTTTCCAGGGCGGCTTTAATACTTTCTGAAGACGTCTGTTGCCTGTTCTGTTTCGCCAGCTCCGCTCTTTTATTGCGCCGGTGTTCTTCTTTTGCATCCAGTTTTGCCATGCGTATCTGATGGTTTTCAAAACGCTGTTTGGCATTTTCTGCATCCACTTTTTGCCGTTGTTGCGACTTCAGTTCAAGCTTGCTGGACTGGTAAAAATCTACCAGGGGAATATGGCTGGGGCATATCTTGTCGCACTTGCCGCATTCTATGCAGTGCATCAAATTCAATGCTTCTGCCTGTTCCAGTTCTCCTCCACGGCAGGCCCAATAAAGTTCATGGGGCAAAATATCGACAGGGCATTCATCTATGCACAACCCGCAATTTATACAGGCAAGGTACTCTTCATCATTCATTGCCTGGGAAGAGGATAAAGAAACCTGGCTTACTTCAATCAAATCGATGCAGTCCACAGGACAAGGTTCAATGCAGAGATCGCAACCGGTACATTCGCTTTCAATAACCGTATGCATGAATTTGGGTGCCCCAAGAATGGCATCCACGGGGCAGGCGGGGATGCATTTGGCGCAGCCAATACATTCTTCCTCCCGAATAAAAGCGACCTTCTTTATTTCCTCATGACCGTAGGTTTCATCAAGAGGTAGCACCTGCACGTTAAGTAAATCAGCCAGATTGAGAATTGTTTTTTCGCCGCCAGGAGGACATTTATTAATGGCATCTCCCAGGGCAATGGCTTCTGCATAGGGTTTGCAGCCAGGATAGCCACACTGACCGCATTGAGTTTGCGGCAGCAGGTCGTTTATTTTTTCCACCACGGGATCAGATTCCAGGCGAAAAGTTTTCGACACAAAGGCGAGCAGGGCGCCAATACCAAGCCCCATGCCCAACAGCGCCACTACAGGGTTTACCAGCGCGGGAAATACACTGAAAAATGAGGTTGCCATCACACCATGCCGCTAAAGCCCATGAACGCCAGCGACATCAAGCCTGCGGTGATCATGGCAATAGCGGCACCCTGGAATGGTTCAGGAATATCGCATTGGGACAGCTTTTCCCGCATGGCAGAAAATAGAATCAGCACCAGCGAAAAACCTGAGGCAGCGCCAAAGCCATAGAAAATTGATTGGGCAAAACTATGAGCCTGGTTTATGTTCAGTAGCGCAACACCGAGTACAGCGCAGTTGGAGGTAATTAACGGCAGAAATATCCCCAGTACCCGATACAGCAAAGGACTGGTTTTATGCATGACCATTTCGGTGATACTGACTACTGCGGCAATAACAACAATAAATGAAATGGTTCTCAGGTATTCCAGACCCAGTGGGACAAGTAAGTAATGAAATACCAGATAACTGCAGGCCGATGCCAGGGTTAGCACAAACAGAGTGGCTGCAGACATCCCTATAGCTGTTTCCACTTTGCCGGAAACACCCATGAAAGGACACAGCCCGAGGAACTGTGTCAGGACAAAATTATTGACCAGTATTGCGCCTACAAGAATGAGGAAAATGTCGGTCATTTAAATGGGCGTAACTCTGGAGACCCTGCCTGCGGTCTTTTATTTGCCTTCAATGAGTTCGATCATGTAGCCATCAGGATCTTTAACAAAAGCGATGACTGTAGTCGTCCCTTTCATGGGTCCTGCAGGGCGTACCACATCACCACCTTTTGCAGTGATTTCATCACAGGCTTTATAGGCATCCTCTACGCCAATAGCAATATGGCCATAAGCAGTGCCCATTTCATAACTGCCAGTCTCCCAGTTATGGGTTAATTCAATAACCGTATTTTCTTCTTCATTACCATAGCCAAGAAAGACAAGAGTGAATTTTCCTTCTGGAAAATCTTTTCTTCTCAGCAGCTTCATGCCAAAAATATTAGTGTAAAAGTCGATAGATTTATCCATGTCGGTAACACGGAACATGGTGTGCAATAGTCGCATAAGAGTATCCTGGTGAATTAAAATTTTTGAGTAGCACAATTATGCCAATAATGAGAGACTCCCGCCATGTTGGAAGCAGCCCGTAACGATATTGATATTTGGCTGGTGGATTATCGGCAAATTGAAGATTCCACTCTCCTTGAGCAGTATGCACAACTATTAAGTGTCGAGGAAGCAGCAAGGCACGAACGTTTGATTTTTACCCGGCATCGTCTGCAGTTTCTCGTGGCCAGGGCACTGGTACGTGATGTTCTAGCCCAATACCTTGATATAGAAGATCCCGCCAGTCTTGAATTTGGCTCGAGCAAGCATGGCAAGCCAGAACTGCTGATTGAGACCACTCTGCAATTTAATCTTTCCCACACCAATGGTCTGATCGCACTTGCTGTAATGCAGGTAGATCCTGTGGGCATAGATGTGGAATATCTGAGCAGACAGGCCGATATCAAAAATCTGACTGAACGCTATTTTTCCAGAGATGAAGCAGAAGCACTGCTTGCACTCCCTGTAGAGCAGTGGAATACCCGCTTTTATGATTTGTGGACACTCAAGGAAGCTTATCTCAAGGCTTGCGGGACCGGGATAAGAACTCCGCTGCAAGAATTCAGTTTCATCTTCCCTGATGACTCGGGTATTAATGTCAGTTTTTCACCCTTACTCAAAGATGATCCGGCATTGTGGAAGTTCTGGCAGCTTGAGACCGAAGGGGGATTTCGTTTATCCCTGGCGGTAAATGACAAGTCGGGAATTGATTATCGATTGAGGATCAAGCAGGGAATACCATTGGCTGCTTATTCCGAAATTTCGCCTCGTCTTGTAAGAAGCACATCAATATAGCTTCAAGAAAGACTCTTAAGTAACCCTGGTGCCAGGTTCGGCGCCGTCATGGGGTTCCAGTAGAAAGACCTTGTTGCCTTCGCCACTTGCCAGAATCATCCCTTCTGAAAGACCGAACTTCATTTGCCTGGGTTTCAGGTTTGCAACCATGACAGTATTCATGCCAATCAACTTTTCGGGGGTATAGGCTGCCTTGATGCCGGAAAACACCGAACGGGTTAGCTCTTCTCCAGAGTCATCCAGACCAAGGCTGAGAGTGAGTTTAAGCAACTTGTCAGCGCCGTCTACATGCTCAGCATGCAAGATCTTGACGATTCTCAGATCTACTTTGGCAAAATCAGGGAATTCAATTTCTTCGCTGATCGGGTCTTTACCAAGCGGTGAGCTGGCGCTTGAGGTTTTGGCTTCTGTTTGTTCTTCAGTCACAAGACTTTCCTTGCTGGCATCTACCATTTCTTCAATTTTTGAAACTTCAATGCGGGTCATCAGTGGTTCAAAGCGGGCAATTTCATGTTCTGTAAGCAGACTCTGTGAGTCGTTCCAGCTTAACGGGTCGACTTGCAGAAAGGCTTCAACTTTTTCTGCAATTACTGGTAATACAGGTTTCAGATAGACAATTAATATGCAGAACAGATTCAGGCCAGTAGAACAGATTGCCTGGACTCTTTCATCCTGGGGGTTTTCTTTAGCCAGCACCCAGGGCTGCTGTTCAGCAATATACTGGTTAGCCTTGTCGGCAAGAGTCATGATCAATCGAATGGCTTTGGAAAATTCACGATTTTCAAATAGTGCAGAAATTTCGCTGCCGGCTTTCTGAAATTCAATGATCAATTCTGGAACTTCAAGGGTGCTTCCCAGATGCCCGTCAAAATTCTTGTTGATAAAACCTGCACATCGGCTGGCAATGTTAACGACTTTGCCGACAACATCGGAATTCACTCTTTGCGCGAAGTCTTCCAGATTCATATCCAGGTCTTCAGGGGTATTTCCCAGTTTTGCAGCAAAGTAATAGCGCAGGTATTCAGGGTTTAAATAGTTCAGGTAAGTTTCCGCCATGATAAATGTCCCGCGCGATTTGGACATTTTCTGTCCATTCACGGTGAGGAAGCCATTGACGCTAATGAGGTCCGGTTTTTTGAAGCCAGCTGTCTCAAGCATGGCTGGCCAGAACAGGGCATGAAAATTAATAATATCCTTGCCGATAAAATGATATAGCTGTGTATCAGACTCCTTATTCCAGTAGTCACCAAATTCAAGGTCATCACGAGTTTCGCAAAGTTTTTTGAAGCTGGCCATATAGCCAATAGGTGCATCCAGCCAGACATAAAAATATTTGCCTGTTTCGCCGGGGATTTCGAAGCCAAAATAAGGCGCGTCACGGCTGATGTCCCATTCCTGTAGCCCGGAATCAAGCCATTCGGATAATTTGTTTGCCACTTGGGGGGCCAGCACGCCACTGCGGGTCCATTCTTTTAACATGTCGGTGAATTCAGGGAGTTTGAAAAAGAAATGAGTACTGTCTTTTTTTACTGGCCTTGCCCCGGAAATTGTTGAGTAAGGGTTTTTTAGATCGGTCGCAGCATAAGTGGATGAGCAGGATTCACAATTGTCGCCATATTGATCTGCTGCTCCGCATTTTGGACATTCACCCTTGATAAAGCGATCGGAAAGAAACATTTCTTTCTCTGGGTCGTATAGCTGGCTAATGCTGCGCTGGGCTATTTTATCAGCATCTTTCAGGCGCCCATAAATCATGCTTGCCAATTCACGATTTTCATCAGAATGCGTGGTGTAGTAAATATCGAAATCCACATGGAAATCGGCAAAGTCGCGCGCATGTTCCTGATTTACCCGGGCGATTAACTCTTCCGGCGTAACATTTGCCTTTTCAGCACTGAGCATGATCGCCGTACCATGGGTATCGTCGGCACAGACATAGGCTACTTTATTGCCAAGCATGCGCTGGAAACGAACCCAGATATCCGCCTGAATATAACCCAACAGATGTCCAAGGTGTATAGGCCCATTGGCAAAGGGGAGGGCGTTGGTAACAAGGATTTTGCGCTGGCTCAATTTAAAACCTGATATTGGAGAAATAGCGAATTATTGAGGCGCGAATGATACCGACTATGCAATTTAGCCACAACTGCAAAACAGCAATAGTCGATCCTGTAACGCTCAGCTTAAATGAATAAAACCCGTGAGGCAGGCTTTTCAAATCAGCCTGCCTCACGGGCTTTGTGTTTCAACGAGAAGTTGATGATTGTCCTGGTTGGCTAACTTTTAGTTCGACTCACCACGAAAGTTTCGTCATTGAACCAGAGGCCGCCATACTTGTTCAGTATCTTGGAGGTCACTTTGAGATAATTTCCGTCTTCAATCACCTGCTCAACGAGTTCATCTTCAATCTGGTTAACATAGACAGAGGCATTCCAGGCGGCGAACAGGGTCGATGTACCGATGTTAGCTCCGCCAATTTCAGAAGGCAGGGCATGCATTCTGTATTCGAAGATAGAGCGGGAATCCGACATTTCCTTGATATTATAGTTACGTGCTTCACGCCCCAGTACTCTTCTTACTTCCCGTAGTATGTCGTGTCGGGAAACAGGGAAGGGGTTGGAGTCAGGCCAAAATTCCTTGATGACTTCAAAAGCTGGATCCTTTCCGCAAGACTGGATGGCCAGCAAGCGGCCACCAGGTGCCAGGGCTTTCGCCAGTGGGGCGACAATTTTTTCTGCTTTGAATTTTGCCGAAGTTTTTGCGCGCCAGGGTTGGGAGGCAAGAATGAAGTCATATTCCCATTGTTGTAAGCCGGGTTTGGGGATGACTGAATCGAGTAATATTTTATGATCTTCACGGTAAATCACCACAACAGAGGGGCGTTTAAATACCGGGTTACCGGAAACCTTGCTGGTTTGGGTGGCCCAGCCATCGGCGAACATGTCATGCATGCTTTCGAGCTGTTCCTTGTAGTTGTATGAATTGGTACCTTCCAGTCTTATTTCCTGCCAGTTCATGGCATTTGCTGTTGCTACGTCTGAAGGCATAAGTTTCGGTGCTTCTGCATAATTCAGGTTAGTCAGTACCAGGATTGTGGCCGGATGTTCACTGAAGCGGTCCACCATTTTATCAAGTCCAATGCGTACGTCTTCCATGCTGATTTCTTTGGCAACAATAAAATGAGGCACAGTTGGAAATCGGTGGTGAAGGTCTCGCATACAGTTAGAAAGTACAGTCGCATCCCCCATGCCGGCATCAAACATGCGAAAAGCGGGTGGTGATGGGTGTATGTACTGAAACTCCTTACTAATGCGTTTGGAAATTGCGGACTTTTCATTACAGGTATTAATGAAGGCAAGATAGTTTTGACGATTATCATAAAAGCGGAATGGCTCAGCATTCTTGTCTTTTTTCTTGATCTGCTTTGTTTTGGCCTTGGTTGCTGGTGCGGCTTTCTTTGCGTTTATTTTTGGTGATGCTTTTTTTGGTTTTGCTGCTGCCATGATGCCCCCCGTATCACTTTCATTATTATCATCTGGTTCATTATTTTGGCTGTTCTGGTTTTTACCCAGATAGTCCTGAATTCTAGTGATGGTTTTCAGGGTTACCCCTTTGCCATCTTTTAAACGGTTAACCAGCTTGCCATCATTAACCACTCTTAATCCAAAAGTGGATTTAGAGATACGCTGCTGCTTGCAGAACGCTTCGATTTCCCCAATCAAAGTCTCAATGACAGCCATGCTTTCCTCTTTTTCAGGTTTGGACCAATTGCCCTTATTCCTGATTGATTTCAAACAAGTTAAACAAAGGATGGAATGGAGTCAACAAAATCTATGCTTAAATATTTAATGGCGTCATGTTGGGATATTTCCCAACATTGCGGTGAAACTGACTAAAAGATAAGTGTTTTGTCAGGGCAGGCAGGTTTCTGGCAGAAATAAAAAAGCCGGTTTCAAATGATGAAACCGGCTTTAGGGCTCGAGATTTTTAGCTAGTGACTAGAACAGTCCCTCTATCTGGCCATCGCTATTCACAGAAATACCTTCGGCTGCAGGAACTTTAGGCAGGCCTGGCATAATCATGATGTCGCCGCACACTGCCACGACAAATTCAGCACCGGCGGAAAGACGCAGTTCACGAACACCAACAACGTGACCACTTGGCGCGCCCATCAGCGCAGGGTCAGTGGAGAAGCTGTATTGTGTTTTTGCCATACAAACAGGGAAGTTTGGATACAGAGCCTGCAGATGATCATATTGCTTGCGCACTTTATCGTCAGCAATTATGTCTTCAGCGCCATAAATTTCCCTGGCAATAGTGCGTGTTTTTTCCCACAGAGACATGTCATCAGGATAGAGCGTGGTGAAGTTGCTTTCCTGATTATCAACAATATCTACTATAGTATTGGCCAGATCAATAGTGCCTTCACCACCATCAGACCAATGAGTACAGGCAATCACTTTGGCACCCAGCTTTTCACAGCTTGAGCGGATCAACTCAACTTCGGCATCAGTGTCATCAGTGAAGCGGTTGATGGCTACCACTGTAGGTACTCCATATTTACCAACATTACTGATATGGCGTTCCAGATTGCACATGCCTTTTGCCAGGGCATCCAGGTTTTCACCTTTAAGTTCAGTTTTCGCTACACCACCATGCATTTTCAATGCACGAACAGTGGCGACAATAGCGACTGCATCTGGTTTCAGGCCAGTCTTGCGGCATTTGATGTCGAAGAATTTCTGGGCACCCAGGTCAGCACCAAAACCTGCTTCTGTTACTACATAGTCAGCCAGTTTCAGGCAAGCATTGGTAGCCATAACAGAGTTACAACCGTGGGCGATATTGGCAAATGGACCACCATGGACAACGGCCGGAGTGCCTTCCAGAGTCTGTACCAGATTTGGCATCATGGCGTCTTTCAGCAAAGCAGTCATTGCGCCATCAGCTTTGATGTCTTTACAGGTAATGGGTTTAAGATCGCGGGTTGTGCCAACCACAATCCTGCCCAGGCGTGTGCGCAGGTCTTCAAGATCGGTGGAAAGACAGAAAATGGCCATGATTTCAGATGCCACAGTAATGTCAAATCCTGTCTGTCGAGGGAAGCCATTGCCAGGTCCACCCAAAGCCACGGTGATATCACGCAATGCACGGTCATTCATGTCAACCACACGACGCCAGCTGATACGACGAACATCAATGCCGAGCTCATTGGAGTGATGAATGTGATTATCCAGCATGGCTGAAAGCAGGTTATGAGCAGCGCCGATTGCGTGAAAGTCGCCAGTAAAATGAAGATTGATATCTTCCATTGGTACTACTTGTGCATAACCGCCACCTGCAGCGCCACCTTTCATGCCAAAGCAGGGGCCAAGGCTTGGTTCACGGAGTGCGATGGCTGTTTTTTTACCAATCTTGCTCAGGGCATCACCCAGTCCAACCGTAGTAGTGGTCTTGCCTTCACCGGCAGGGGTTGGCGAAATCGCTGTCACCAGAATCAGTTTGCCGTTAGGGTTATCTTTTTTGGAACGCAGAAAGCCGTAGTCAATTTTGGCCTTAAAAGGGCCATACTGAAGCAGGGCGTCCTGGGGTATCTCCAGTTTTTTACCGATTTCGCTAATCTGCTGTGGAGTGGCTTGCTGTGCAATATCTATATCTGACGGTTGCGTCATATGGAATATATCCTTTTATTTGTTCTGTAAAAACGTGTAAATATTATCTCTTGTTGGCTCTGTTCTTTGCTCTTTTCTTCATTCCAAGGGAGTCAAAGGCGGGCGATTTTAGCACCTTTAACCGGGAAAATTAACTGCTCTGAAGCCTTGGGACGGGATTAACTTTCACATATCGAAAAATATTTCGATATATATAGAAAGTCCAATTAATTTCCAGAACACCCTATAATAGGCAGATGACTATAAACATGAATTTCGAGCCAGCATTCTTCGACCTGCCGGCAAGGACCATCACCATGCATGAGAAGCTTTTAACCATACTATTATGTCTTTGTATCATTCCTGTTTTCCCTGCAACAGGATATGCGCAGGTCTTCTCCTATGCCGAGGCCTACCCTGGTGTAAATTATGAGTCAGGGCTTCTGACTGACAGAGTGACCCGCCTGATCGCTGAAATCGAAGAGGGAAAGATTGCCCTTGAGTTTGACGCACAGGGTAGGGGCTATCTGGATTCTTTTCTGGCAGCCCTGGAAATCGATCCGTCGTCACAATCCCTGGTGTTTTCCAAAACGGCATTAAAAACGCGCTTTGTGACGGCAGTGACACCGCGGGCACTGTATTTCAACGATGATACCTATATCGCCTTTATCCAGAATAGCCGCTCTCTTGAAATTGCGACTATGGACCCGAACCTTGGGCCTGTCTTCATGGTACTGGCTCAGGATCCGGAAGAAATAAGTGTGGAAAGAGAATTGAATCGTTGTCTGCGTTGCCATGATTCCTATTCGATGACTGGGGGAGGAGTACCCCGGTTTTTACTCAGTTCTGTGTTGGCTGATCCTGATGGTGAAATTGTTACCCATGAAATAAGCATCATGACCGATACCAGTACCCGGCTCGACCGGCGCTGGGGTGGCTTTTATGTTACCGGGAGTCATGGCAGTCAGGAAATTATGGGCAATTTCGTTATTGATGATCTGGACAAGCTGAGGAATCTGAATCTTGCTGTTAATGGTAATAAAGCCGATTTGTCGGAGTATCTGGATACTTCACCTTATATAAGTGGAGGTAGTGATATTGTTGCCCTGATGGTGATGGAGCATCAGGTCGAAGTACAAAACAGAATATCCAGAGTGAATTTTGAAAGTCGCACACGAATTCATCAACAGGGAGTTATTACCGAGCTTGAAGTGGAGGCATTAATTCAACCCTTGCTGGAGTCTCTGTTTATGTTAAATGAAGTGTCACTGACCGACGAGGTTGCCGGCACTTCAGGTTTTGCCGAATATTTTCAATCTTTGGGTCCTGAAGACAAGATGGGACGCTCTCTGCGCGAGTTTGATCTGCAAACAAGAATCTTCAAGTACCCCCTGAGTTACCTAATATATTCAGAGGCAATTGATGCGCTGCCGAACGCGGTAAAAAATGTTCTTTATCGTCGCATTCGTCAGATACTGGCCGGTGCGACTCAGGTAGAAATTTTCACATCTCTGGAGGAAGATGACCGAAGCGCCATTGCGGCTATCCTGCAGGATACAAAGCCAGAAATTTTTCAAGAATAAGCATGTTTTTCAATGTAGAAATTTAAAACTATGTCAGATAAACCCGTTTTATTCCTGTTGCCTGGCCTGATGTGTGATGAAGCCGTCTGGCTTCATCAGGAACAAATTCTCTCTCCTTATGCACAGGTGATTATCCCTGTATTTCGGGGTTTTGATTCATTGGTCCAGATGGCGAAGTATGTCCTTGAAAAGGCACCGGAGCGATTTTCTGTAGCGGGACATTCCATGGGCGGCAGGGTGGCCTGGGAATTAATGGAGTTGGCCGGAAATAGAATTGATAAATTCGCGGTCCTGGATACTGGTGTACACCCAGTAAAGCCGGATGAGCCTGCAAAACGGCAGGTTTTACTTGATAAAGCGCAAAGTGATGGGCTGCAAGCGGTTGCTGATTCCTGGATACTGCCGATGGTACATCCGGACAGGCATCAGGATAAGGACCTTATCGGAGCAATCAATGCAATGATAATGCGCAACAGTGTTGATGACTTTTTAGGACAGATGCAGGCACTCCTGAACAGAAAAGATCAGACTGAAAACCTGGGCCTTATCAGTCAGGAAGTTTTACTCATCGCCGGGGAGGCAGATTCGCATAGTTCACCGGATCAACATAAGTTTATGGCGGAGCGCATTAATCGCTCTCATCTGGAAGTCGTAAAAGATGCAGGTCATATGGTTACAATGGAAAAACCGGAAGAAGTGAGTACAATTCTTCTGCGATGGTTTATAAAAAATGAACAATAAAAATTTCAAATACTCCTTTCTTTCCGGTTTGTTATTGCTGCTTTCCGGTGTTGTTAATGCCCAGGGAATTTCAGAACTGGTTGTTGGCGAACATGTTGATGCCCAGCTTGTTGCTGAGACCGAAACAGTAGTACCCGGAGAATCGCTCTGGCTTGCACTCAGACTAGAGCACATGGAGAACTGGCATACCTACTGGAAAAATCCTGGTGATGCAGGCAAGCCTACAGAAATCAGCTGGAGTCTGCCGGAAGGCATTACCGCCGGAGAAATAGTTTGGCCTTTGCCTGAACGCTTTGAGTTGCCAGCTGACCTGGTGGATTTTGGCTATACCGAAGAGATTTTTTTGCTTACCCAATTGAGCATCCCAGAAAACTATTCTGCTTCAGTGCTTGATATCAGTGCCGATGTTGTTTGGTTGGAATGCGAAGAAATTTGTATCCCTGGCGGTGCCCAGGTCAGCCTGAGTATCCAGGTTTCAGATAATGATGCATCGGTGACAGATGCGCGCTGGGCAGACGGTTTTGCAGCAACCAGAGAAAGCCTGCCACGTGCAGACATTGCGATTGATGCGATGTTCTCACTTGTAGATGGCAATATAAATCTTCTGGTACAGGCCACAGACCCTGTTTTTGAAGATGCCGAAAATATTGCCTTTATCCCCGATACCCATCGCATGGTTGATTACATTGCGCCCCAGGAAATCACTTACCAATTGTCCAGTTTGCAGTTATCGCAAAAGGCGCATTCCCGAGCGGTGCGTGAACCGCCACAACGACTTGGTGGCATTATTATTGTAGAAAATCAGCTCGGTGAAATAACTGCCTATGAAGTAGAGGCTGCGCCGGAAGGCGTCACTATGGCTGCTCTGGAAGGGCTGATGCCTTCCTCCGGGGCAAATGTCGCTGGCGATATGGGCTTGCTGATGATCTTTTTGTTCGCCATGACTGGCGGGTTAATTTTGAACCTGATGCCCTGTGTATTTCCAGTCTTGTCGTTAAAAGCAATGAGTCTTGCCAGTAATTCCAATGCTCCGGTCAGAGAGCAGAGATTGCATGGTGTGGCTTATGCTGCCGGTGTCATTTTGTCTTTCCTTACCCTTGCCATCATTTTACTGAGCCTTCAGGCCGGTGGTGCTCTCATTGGCTGGGGGTTTCAGTTGCAGTCGCCCTGGTTCGTTGCCGCGCTGGTGTATCTGTTTTTCCTGATGGGGCTGTCTATGTCCGGTGTCATTGAAATTGGGTCGGGAATTATGGGAGTGGGATCCGAGCTTGCTGACAAAGAAGGCTATAGTGGATCTTTCTTTACCGGAATTTTGGCCAGCGTTGTCGCCAGTCCTTGTACGGCTCCGTTTATGGGAGCTGCACTTGGCTTTGCCTTAACTCAGACCATGTTTATAGCATTAACGGTATTTGTTGCATTGGGCTTCGGTATGTCCCTGCCTTTCCTGTTATTTTCTTTCGTTCCGGCATTGACCAGAATGCTGCCTAGGCCAGGTAGCTGGATGCTGACTTTCCGTCAATTTCTTGCCTTTCCCCTCTATGGCACTGCAGTCTGGTTATTGTGGGTACTTGGCAGGCAGACTGGTGTTGATGCCATGGCACTTATCGCCTTGAGTTGCGTATTTATTGCTGTAGCGGCCTGGTTATACCAGCGCCAGTCTCAATCCAAATGGCGTTATCTGGAAGTCGCTGTAATCATTGCCTGTATTGTTGGTGTTTTTAGTGTTTTGAATTCCCCTATGCTGCAATCGGGGCAAACAGCCACTGTTGCTGTCGAGGGCGAGAATTTTGAAGTGTATAGTGATGCCCGTCTGGCAGAGTTGCGCAGCAATGGCACACCGGTATTTGTCAACATGACAGCGTCCTGGTGCATTACCTGCCTGGTCAACGAAAGAGTGGCTCTGAGTAGTGACGAGGTGTTACAGAGCATGGCAGACAATAATGTCACTTACCTGAAAGGGGATTGGACAAATAATGACCCGGAAATTACTGAAGTGCTGAAACGTTTCCAAACCAGTGGAGTTCCTCTGTATCTGATGTATCCCGCTGATCCTGATTCACCCGCGGAAGTATTGCCACAACTCTTGACTGAAGGGATTATTCTCGACGCGATTGAGCGTATCTGACCCCCTTATAATTCCCTCTAAACTCTGTAATTATTCCTGCTCCACTTCTGGGTGCACTTTCTGTAAAATGGCGGCTTTTTTACTGAGCGCACAGAGGTCTCTATGGAATTACTCGATGGCAAAGCTACTGCCGAAGCCCTGAAAGAAGATATCGCAGCGAAAGTTGCTGAAATTAAAGCAGCAGGCGGCAAGGTTCCCCATCTTGCTGCGATTCTTGTCGGCAGCGATGGTGGCAGTAAAACGTATGTTAATAACAAGGTGGTGGCGTGTGAGCGAGTCGGCTTTGACTCCACCTTGATTGAATTGCCAGAGGAAACTTCTGAAGAAGAATTGCTGGCATTAGTGGACAAACTGAACAACGATGAAAACATAGATGGTTTCATTGTTCAGGTGCCACTGCCTGAGCATATTGACGAAGACAAGGTCACTCTGACAATTCATCCGCGCAAAGATGTGGATGGTTTCCATCCGGAAAACCTGGGGCGCATGATGCTCGGACTTCCCACTCATATTTCCGCCACACCTAACGGCATCGTCGAATTATTAAAACGCAATAATATTGAAACCAGCGGCAAGCATTGTGTGGTTGTCGGGCGCAGTAATATCGTGGGTACACCGATGTCCATTCTCATGTCGCGCAATGCCAATCCAGGGAATTGCACGGTGACTATGGTGCACAGCCGTACTTCAAACATGAAAGAGATTTGTGCCAGTGCTGATATTCTTATTGTTGCCATTGGCAAACCGGAATTTGTGACAGCAGATATGGTGAAGGATGGTGCTGTGGTTATTGATGTGGGTACTACACGAGTCCCTGATGATTCCCGGGAGAGAGGTTGGCGCCTTACCGGCGATGTGGATTTTGACGGGGTTAAGGACAAGTGCAGTTTCATTACACCGGTTCCAGGTGGTGTAGGCCCGATGACTATCGCTTCCCTGATGCAAAACACCCTTAACGCCATCAATATGAAATAGTTGGCAGAGTAAGAAATATGACTGATGCACTGACCGATCTCAAACCCTATCTGGCGAAAGTGGCTGACGCAAAGGTGTTAACTTTTGACGAGGCCAGAGAAGCGTTTGAGATCATTATGTCCGGACGGGCAACACCTGCCCAGATTGCCGGTTTTCTGGTTGCCCTGCGCATGCGTGGTGAGCAAGTAGATGAAATCAGTGCGGCGGTAGATGTAATTCGCTCCAAGGCCTTGTCTGTCAATGCGCCTGCAGGCGCAATGGATATTGTCGGTACCGGAGGCGATGGTTCGGGGACATTAAATATTTCCACGGCAACAGCTATTGTGACTGCGGGTTGCGGCATACCTGTTGCCAAGCATGGAAACCGAGCATTATCGTCCAAGTCAGGTGCGGCAGATGTGCTCACTGCATTGGGGGTAAACCTGGATGCTGACATGAGCCTGATTGAGCGGTCTATTGCCGAAGCCGGCATTGGTTTTATGATGGCGCCGCGTCACCATGAATCCTTTAAATATGTGGGGCCCGTGCGCGTTGAAATGGGGATACGCACAGTGTTCAATATCCTTGGTCCTTTGTGCAACCCTGCTGGCGTGAAACGTTATCTGATCGGTGTTTTTGCTCAGGAATGGGTGCAACCCATGGCGCAAACATTGGCAAAACTGGGTTGTGAAAAAGCCTGGGTCGTGCATGGGGCAGACCACCTTGATGAACTGAGTACGACAGGTGAAAATACTATCTGTGAAGTGAGTGGGGGCAGTGTCAGGGAGTTTAATCTGAGCCCTGAAGAGGCAGGTTTGCCCAGAGCAAGCCTGGCTGATCTGAAGGGTGGCGACGGCACATATAATGCTGAACGCCTTTCAGCCTTGCTCGATGGTCAGCAGGATGCGTATCGGGATATAGTTTTATTTGGTACTGGTGCCGCGCTGCTTATTGCCGATAAAGCCGCGAATATCAAGGAAGGCGTCGCTATGGCGGCTTCAGCAATAGACAGTGGTAAAGCCCGCTCAGCACTGGAAGATATGGTCAAAATCACCAATAGTTAATAATTTTAAAAAAAATAGTACAATAGAAACAATAATTTAGTGGTAATACCTAAATAATGTATTAGAATATGCGTCGATTCAAAAGATTTATGCCGTGAAGCTAGTGAGAGGAACGCGAAATGAGCAGCAACCAATGTCCAGCATGTCAAAGTGAAGCAATGGATGCCACGACAAAACTGATGAAAAGGCCCCACGTTTGCCAGAATTGCGGGGTTGAACTCAGAATGAACCTTATCTACACCAGCGTAGTGTCCATCATCTATTTTGCCCTGGCGGTGCGTACTTTACTGAGTTCCGGTTTTAGTGGTGGCGGGATGGTCACTGTACTGGTGTTGACTGCCGCTTTTGTTGGCGTTTGTCTTTACATTCCCTTGGAACTCAAAGAGTCTCAGGTAGAATCTTAAAAGCTCACATTCCGGTCAAGTAAATGCAATATCCCGCCCGCGGGTAGCTTTTTAAAGTGCTCGCTAAGCTACTGTAAACCCTATAGAAAATCCTTTATTAATTCTCATTTGCTCTGTCTTATAAAGATAGAATCCACACGCGGGTGGATTGGCTTTCATGAACCTGAATGAGGAGGTATTGTGAATTACCCAAATCACGGTAAACCATTCATCCAGATCTTGCGTTTTAACGTAAAATACAAGCCCTAGCAGCAAAAAATTTTTCATATATTGAGCCGGCAGAAAATTAATGAGCACAAGTGATACAGCAACTGATTCTCTCAGGAGTCCAAAGCGTTCAAGGCGTAAACTTTTTTTAGGGGCTATCGCTCTGGTAATTTTTGGCGCGGGTGGCTGGTATTACTGGCAATCCACCGGCGAGCAGGAAACAAGCAATCAGCCACTGATAGTGACAGTGGGCATGGGCAATATTGAAAACACCATTACTGCTTCTGGCAGCCTGCAGCCATTTGATTTTGTCGATGTGGGTGCGCAGGTG
>JABIPQ010000047.1 GCA_018698975.1 Gammaproteobacteria bacterium | reverse complement strand
TTATCGATACCGTTTATGGTTACGAAATCACTTTTATAGACTGGATGAAGCTGGGCGTCCCGGTGTCTATTACGATGCTGGCAATCACCTGGTTATTTTTGACGCGAGTGATGTACAAAATGGATGCCGCAGATGCTCACAGCGCCAGTGCCATAGCTCATATAAAAGAAGAACTTGCTGCGCTGGGGATAATGACTTCTGAGGAAAAAAAAGTAGCCACTGTTTTTTTTATGGTCGCGGTGTGCTGGATTTTAAACGGCTTGTTTAAACCTGAGTCGCTCAGTTTTGTTACAGACCCTGCCATTGCCATGAGTGGCGCTTTCCTCTTGTTTATTATTCCAAGCAGCAAAGGAAATAGTGGTTTCATTCTGGACTGGGATACGGCAAAAACAATCCCCTGGGACATCATTATATTAATGGGAGGGGGGTTTGCTCTGGCAGCCGGCTTCAGTGAGTCGGGTCTTACCCAATGGCTGGCGAGCCAGCTTACAGTGCTGCAGGGAGTACACTTCTTTGTTTTAATTGTTGTGGTGGTTTTGTTTGTGACTTTCCTGACGGAAATGACCTCCAATGCTGCCACAGCGACACTTTTTATTCCGGTGATGGGTGCTCTGGCAATTACCATGGATCTTCATCCATTCACCTTGATGGTACCTGCGGCTCTGGCAGCCTCCATGGCATTCATGTTGCCGGTTGCAACACCCCCTAATGCCATTGTCTTTGCCAGTCGACAAGTCACTATTGCACAAATGGCTAAAACCGGATTTACCCTGAATATAATCGGTGCATTGATTGTCAGTTCACTCAGTTATTTGCTGGTGGGCCAATTACAGTAATAGATTCTTGCGCTGAGAACGCTAAATAATTCTCTTGCAAGTGACTTTGTGTGAGGGAAAGTAGATAAAGACTCTAGAGGAATAGTGCGTGGAAAATAACAAACTAAAACTTCAGAATTTTGTCATGGCCAGCATTCTGGTGGCATTGATTTTCTACATTCTTGTGGTTGGACAATCGATCCTACTTCCCCTGGTGATAGCGATCGTTTTTTGGTATCTGATAACCGTATTGTCTGAAGTGTTCGGCAAAATAAAAATTGGTGACAATTCACCCAATAAACTGATCCGTTATATCCTTTCTTTTCTTGCATTTTTCGCCATTATCTGGGGATTTGTAAAGCTTATCGCCATCAATATTGAAGGTGTTGTCAGAGTAGCACCAATCTACCAGGCTAACCTTGAGATGCGCTGGAATAATATTCTGGCACTGCTGCATATTGAAGAGGAACCCACACTGGCTCAACTGACCGAAATTATTGATCTTGGTCAGTTCATAACTGGCTTGGCAGCGTCGCTGACAAATATTGCTGCGAATATGGGGATCATTCTTATCTATGTAATTTTCCTGTTGCTGGAACAGGGTAATTTCAGTGACAAAGTAGCGGCACTGGCAAATAACCCGGAAAAAGAAAAAAGAGCCAGGTTGCTGATCAGAAAAATTAATGAGGATGTACAAAAATACATCACCATTAAAATGCTCACCAGTTCGCTTACCGGAATTCTCAGTTATGTGTTCATGAGAGTGGTGGGAGTGGATTTCGCAGAATTTTGGGCTCTACTGATTTTTCTTTTGAATTTCATTCCTACCATTGGCTCTATTATTGCCACAATATTTCCCGCATTGGTTACTCTGGTTCAATTTGAAACCTATACTCCTTTCTTCCTGGTTCTGGGTGGTGTATCAGGCATTCAGGTTTGTGTCGGCAATATTCTGGAACCACGATTAATGGGTAACTCACTTAACCTGAGCCCGCTCATCATACTGTTGAACCTATCTTTGTGGGGCTTGATCTGGGGTATTCCTGGCATGTTTCTATGTGTGCCCTTGCTGGTCATTTCAACGATAGTTTTTTCCCATGTACCACAGACCAGGTCTATAGCCATTTTGCTATCAAAAAATGGGCAAATTCAGGAACTCACCGAAGAGTAATTTGCTTGTTACAGGGCATTTCGCTTAAGTATTATGCAAATAAATTTCAGGCGCTAAAGTGTCATGTTGCCCGATGTATATGCAATTCATGCAAAACAGTATTAGAATGACCGACAATTTTAATACTAATAAGAGTAAGATCAGTAAGTTAAAAGCCTCCTGAGAACTTCAGGGCAATAGAAAAATAAACTTAATGCCTCTTAAATCGAAGAATAATAATTATCTAAAAGAGAGTAAGTACTGGTTCTCATCACTGATCAACTGGTAATTGGGAAAATTAATCGAGGAGTAATAATGCAATCAACTATTTTCAGGTTTAAAGGCTCAAAAGTACGGGCGGCCATTTTAGCATCTAGCGCTTTACTGCTCAGTCAGGCTGCTTATAGTCAGCTGCTTGAAGAAATCGTCGTCACGGCACAGTTGCGGGAAGAAAATATACAGGATGTTCCTGTGGCGGTTTCCGCCATTAGTGGCACCTATCTTGAAGATAATTCTATCAAGGACGTGCAGGAACTCATGTGGAGTGTACCCAGTCTGACTGTTGGTACAAACCAGAGTTCCGGAACAGGTAACTTCTCGATAAGAGGCGTTGGTACCGGTGCACAGAACTTTGGCCTGGAATCCTCTGTTGGGCTTTACATTGATGGCGTCTATCGCGCCAGACAAGCCTCCCTTTTTAATCAGTTGGTAGACCTGGAAGCAGTGGAAGTTTTGCGCGGTCCCCAGGGGACACTGTTTGGCAAGAACTCCGCCTCAGGTGCCTTGTTGATCAGAACAGTTGCTCCTTCACATGAGCAGAATGCCTTTGCCGAAGTAACAGCCGGAAATTATTCAATGATTAATTTCAGCGGCGGCATGAACTTCAGTCTGAGTGAAACACTGGCAGCAAGAACAACCGTATTTACCAGTGAGCGTGATGGCTATATCAATGTAGATAATCTCAGCGGTGAAATAAATGACAGATCAAGATGGGGTTTCAGACAGCAGTTTTTATATGAGCCTTCTGATGATCTTTCTATAAGAGCCATTATTGATTATTCCGAAATCGATGAGGTTTGCTGCGCAGCACTGACACTGAAAGACAGCCTGGTTGCTTCCGGTCGCACAAACAATGGTGCGCCAGTGTTTGGCTCCGATGCCATCCTTTCTGCACTGGGGGGAACAGTCTATCCCAGCGGCAGTTTTGACAATCGCAGTCTGTCGCTGAACTCACTACCGTCTTCAGAAAATGAGGACAGTGGTTTATCTCTTGAAATTAATCGCCGCTTCGATAATTTTGATTTTGTTTCCATATCGTCCTATCGCAGTTTTGATATCCGCGATTCCATTGATGCGGATTTTTCCAATGTCGATCTTGCCAACCGACTTCAGGATGCAGACCAGAGCATGTGGTCACAGGAATTCAGAATATCCAGTGATCAGGAACAAAGACTGCGTTATGTAACTGGCGTTTATTTTTACAAGCAGGAACTGGAAAGCAGTGACTTTCTTTTTCTCGGCGATTTCCTGCCTAATTACGCAGTAGCAGCATCACCGGATGTACTGGGTGCACTGTTAGGAACACCGCCACAGTTACTGGGATTTATTAATGCGGCTTATGGCCAGAGTTTTGGAACGTCGTTTGCAACACCGATTGTGGCTGGCAATACCATACAGGATTTCAGTAAACAGGATCATCGTGCCAATGCGGTTTTTGGCCGTATAGATTATGACCTGACTGATAACCTGGAGATTAATATCGGGGTGCGTTATACAGATGAGAAGAAGGATATGAGTAGCACTTTTTCTGAATCAGTCCCCACGCCGGGGCCTGGTGATGTGAATGTAGCAGCCATATCCGCCGCTTTGGGTATCTCAGGCGAGCAGGCCAAAGCGTTTGCCGGAGCTCCCCCTGGAGATGGCACCGGTAACACGTTCAACCCGGCTATCGCAGCACTGGATCCAACGCCCTATTTGCCAGCACTGAATGTCTTGTATGTACCTGGCTGGGCTAACTGCAGCGTAACGGAACGCTTTTGTCCACGTCCTGATATTAATGCGAACCTGGATGATAGTCGCGTTACCGGCAATATCGGTCTGTCATGGCGGCCCGATGATTCCAGCCTGATTTACGCATCCTTTGGTACCGGCTATAAATCAGGCGGTACTAACACGGACAGAATTGGACTGGGTTTTGACACTATTTTTAATTCCGAAGATACCGAAAATTTTGAAGTAGGTATCAAGAAGGATTTCATCGATAACAATCTGCGTGTCAATCTGGCTTTCTATAGTATGGAAGTTGAAGATTTGCAGACCAATACTTTCACGGGTACAGCGTTTAACCTGCAAAATGCCGGTCGCGTAGATGTGCAGGGTATTGAAGCAGAGGTATGGTGGAACCCGACAGAATCAGTGAGCTTATTCATGACTTATGCACACACTGACGGCAGCTTTGAAGATTTTGCCAAAGGCAACTGCCAGATTTCCAATATCTTCCATACCGGAGATGCGCTAGAAGCGGCGCAGTTACAGACACAGGGGTTTTGTGATCGTAGTGGCGACCGTGTTGGTGGCGTAGCAGATGATTACTTTACGCTGAATGCCAGCAAAACCTTCCAGTTGGGCAATGGTAATGAATTATTACTGGGTGCTGAGTATGTCAGTTATTCAGATATGCTGATGCATAACAATAATGACCCCTTTGCCAAACAAGGTGGGCGAGACTTCCTCAACTTACGGGCGATAGTGCGTATGTCATCCGGCTTTGAAGCCATGCTTTGGGGTAGAAATATCAATGATGAGTCCTGGTTTGGCACCGTGTTTGACACACCACTGCAAGATGGCAAGCTGAGTGCCTATCCGCGCGAGCCAAGCACCTACGGATTAACCTTGAGAAAAATATTCTAAGACTCAAAACTTCATAGCAAGATCAAAAAGCCCTGCACTAAACCGCGGGGCTTTTTTATAGTTGAAAATCAGGCCTGCTTTGCTGTCGGCATGGCAAAAAAGTATTGATTGAAAAAACCAACTACACGGCGTTCAAACTCATCCGGCATTGTGGTGTCAAAATCGGCATGATTAATACCATTCTCAAGCCATAGTTGTTTGGGTTCCAGGGCCGCATCAAAAAGTAGTTGTCCGCTTGCGCTGGAAATCACTTCATCGTCGAGACTATGTATGAGTAGTATCGGTCGTGGGCTGATTTCTGAAATCCATTGTTTGGCATCGATTTCATCGATGCTGATGCCCAGGTCCAGCTCAGCCCAGAACTTTATCAGTGGGGCAAACGGGAAGGGAGGTAAGCCGGTGTAGTGTTTGATACTTGTCTCAATAGTGTCCTGCAATGAGGAAAAAGCACTGTGGGCTACCACCGCGCTGATAATGTCATTTTTAGCGGCGAACTGGATCACCATGGAGCCGCCCAGTGAATCACCGAGCATGCCTATTTTGTCCTGATCAATCCCGGGAATGGCTCTGGCAAAATTTGACCAGGCCCCCAGGTCCTTCATTTCTTCAGCCCCAAAAGTGATTTTTTCGCCAGGATTTATGTCATGAGCTCTGACTGAGGTGATCAAAACACCATAGCCGGCCTTGACGAACATGGCAGCTTCCTCAAGGTGACCAACCCGGTTCCACTTGTAGCCATGTTGCATGATGATGAGGGCAGAATTCCTCGATTCCATGTACCAGCCGTTGAGAACCAGATTGTCACTGGTGGTGACCTGTACATCTTCAAAAACAAGGTTGAAATCGGCAGGGTCCTTATCCAGCGCTTTCCTGTCAGCTATAGGATTGTTCACCAGAGTGCGAGCCTGAAGCAGGGCGACAAGGTTGAGCAAAATAAACAAACAGGCCGTGAGGATTAAAAAAAGCCGCAGAGTTTTTGATTTCATTATTTTCCAGATTATTTACAGTCTTGTGTTGCGCCTTTCAGCGGGAAATAGCATACCAGTTTTCGCAGCCAATGCAGTATTTCAAAAAGGCTTCATAAGCACCTAGATGGTTGAATTTCCGGGTAAATAATAGCAATTTCTCATGGAGGGTATATAATCAGCGCCTTTTTGTTGACGGCTCCAGAGCAAGCTCAGGACAGGTTTCTCAACAATCCCGGTATCTTAAGGTTGGAATTGAATTGACATGAAAAGTGCAGAAATTCGACAGGCATTTCTGGAATATTTCAAGGAGCAGGGACACGATGTTGTTCCCAGCAGCTCACTGGTGCCCGGTAATGATCCAACCTTGCTGTTCACTAATGCTGGCATGGTGCAGTTCAAGGATGTCTTCCTGGGCCAGGAAAAACGTAGCAACAACAGGGCCACTTCGTCTCAGCGCTGCGTGCGTGCGGGCGGAAAGCACAATGACCTGGAGAATGTAGGATATACCGCTCGCCATCACACCTTTTTTGAAATGCTGGGAAATTTCAGTTTTGGTGATTATTTCAAGCGTGAAGCCATCCAGTTTGCCTGGAATTTCCTGACCAAAGAGATGGGCCTGTCTGAAGAGAAGCTTTGGGTTACGGTTTTTGAAGATGATGATGAAGCCGCTGAACTCTGGCTGAAAGAAATCGGGGTGGATCCCTCGCGTTTTTCACGCCTGGGTGAAAAAGACAATTTCTGGTCCATGGGTGATACCGGTCCTTGTGGGCCTTGCACTGAAATTTTTTACGATCACGGTGAAGATGTGCCAGGCGGCCCGCCGGGCAGTCCCGATGAAGACGGTGATCGCTATATTGAGATCTGGAATCTGGTGTTTATGCAATTCAACCGGTCTGCCGATGGCAGTATGACACCCTTGCCCAAGCCCTCCGTTGATACCGGCATGGGACTTGAGCGTATTGCAGCAGTCATGCAAAAAGTACACAGTAATTATGAAATAGACCTGTTTCAGAACATCATCCGCGAAGCTATCCGTATTACCGGAACCAGCGATCTGGACAGTAATTCTCTCAATGTTATTGCTGATCATATTCGCTCTTGCGCATTTCTTATCGTAGACGGTGTTATTCCGGCGAACGAGGGGCGTGGCTATGTATTGCGCCGCATTATTCGCAGAGCTATCCGCCATGGTCATAAGCTGGGGATGAATGAACCCTTCTTTCACAAACTGGTTGCGCCACTGGTTGCAGAAATGGGTGATGCCTATCCTGAGCTCAGGGAAAATCAGGCACGTGCTGAACAGGCCTTGTTGGCAGAAGAGCAGCAGTTTTCCCGTACTCTGGACAATGGCATGGCTATTCTTGAAAAAGCCATTGCGGATCTAAAGGGGGATGTTATTCCTGGTGAGACCGTTTTCCGACTTTATGACACCTATGGCTTCCCGGTTGATCTGACTGGAGATATTGCCCGCGAGAGAGGGCTTGCTCTTGATCTGGAAGAATTTGACGCAGAAATGGGCAAGCAAAAAGCCCAGGCACGCTCAGCCAGCCATTTTGAAACCACCGAAGCCCTCGATATTCGACTGGAAAATGGCACCAGTTTTACCGGTTATGAAGATCTTCAGGCCGAAGCCAGTGTTGTTGGTCTTTTCAAAGACGGCAAAGCAGTGGATAAGCTTGAGGATGGCGAAAGTGGCATCGTGTTGCTGGACAGCACGCCTTTTTATGCAGAATCAGGTGGTCAGGTAGGCGATTGCGGAACACTGCTGAATAAACAGGTACGTTTTAGTGTCCGCGATACGCAAAAGCAGGGCGATCAATTTCTTCATATTGGCAGTATTGAAAACGGTGTACTCAATAGTGGGGATAAATTGTCCTGTTGCGTGGATAAGGCTTTGCGTCAGCCAACCGTGTTGAACCATTCCGCCACACATTTGATGCACGAGGCATTGCGGCAGACTTTGGGAGATCACGTACAACAGAAGGGCTCCCTGGTGAATCCGAAATACCTGCGTTTTGATTTCTCCCACAATAAGGCGGTAAGTGAAGCAGAGCTGAAACAGATTGAAGTTCTGGTGAATCAGCAGATTCTCGAAAACGCGGTAGTGGGCAAGGCCGTTATGTCTATGGATGAGGCCAAGCAGAAAGGTGCGATGGCCTTATTTGGTGAGAAATATGGTGATCAAGTCAGAGTAATTAGTATGGGCTCAGTGACTGATGACGGCACTGAGTTTTCCATAGAGTTATGTGGTGGAACCCATGTAACTCGTACCGGCGATATAGGCCTTTTCAAAATTATTCAGGAATCGGGTATTGCAGCAGGCGTTCGTCGTATTGAAGCAGTTACCGGTAATACTGCAGTAGCTCTGGTTCAGGATAATGAAGACTCTCTGAAGCAGATAGCCGCAGTGCTTAAGTCGAGTCAGGACACTGTAGTGGAACGCGTTGAGCAGTTAAATCATGCTAACAAGCAGCTTGAAAAAGAATTATCCCAGTTGAAAGCAAAACTGGCGAGTTCTGCAGGCACAGACCTGGCTGCACAGGCTGAAGAGATTAACGGCGTTAAAGTACTGGTCGCAATTGTCGAAGGGCTTGACAGTAAATCTCTGCGCGATACGACTGATCAGTTGAAGAATAAACTGGGCACAGCAGTAGTTTTACTGGCAACGGTTGATGGTGACAAGGTCAGTCTCGTTGCCGGAGTGACCAAAGATTTAACAGACAGAGTCAAAGCAGGTGAGCTGGTTAAGGAAATAGCGCAAAAAGTGGGTGGAAAAGGCGGCGGCAGGCCTGATATGGCCATGGCTGGGGGAAATTCTCCGGACCAGCTTCCTGAAGCAATACTCTATGCAAAACAATATCTTATATCAATTCTGTAGAATTTCATTTCTGCAATAGGTATTGCAAAAAAAAGTTTACATTTATTTACAAATTACATAATTACAAATCTATCGGATACTGTCAGGATAATGCTAATAGTTCAGAAATATGGTGGAACTTCAGTCGGTTCCATCGAAAGAATCAAGGCTGTTGCCGAAAAGGTCGCGGCCTTCAGAAGCCGGGGCGACCAGGTTGTCGTTGTGTTATCCGCCATGAGCGGTGTCACCAATAACCTGACAGCTATGGCATACGAACTTCAAAAACAGCCATCTCCTCGGGAGATGGACATGTTGCTTTCCACCGGTGAGCAAACAACTATCGCCCTGTTGAGTATGGCCTTACAGGAAATGGCTTGTCCGGCTCGCTCTTATACTGGTGCTCAAGTGAGGATACTCACTGATAATACGCACATGAAAGCCAGGATTAAGGAAATTGACAGTGAAAAAATCCGCCATGACCTGGATCAGGGCACAGTGGTCGTTGTTGCTGGATTTCAGGGAGTTGATGAAAACGGAGAAATTACTACATTAGGGAGAGGTGGTTCGGATACCACAGCAGTTGCGCTTGCCGCAGCTTTAAAAGCTGATGAATGCCAGATCTACACCGATGTTGATGGTGTCTACACAACCGATCCCCGCGTAGTTGAAAATGCCAGACGACTGGACAAAATCACATTTGAAGAAATGTTGGAGATGGCCAGTTTAGGCGCAAAAGTGCTGCAGATTCGTTCTGTGGAATTCGCCGGAAAATACAATGTACCGTTGCGTGTTTTATCTTCGTTTGAAGATGGTCCAGGTACATTAATTGTCTCAGAGGAAGAATTAATGATGGAGATGCCTTTAATTTCTGGCATTGCGTTCACCAGGGACGAGGCCAAGTTAAGCGTGATAGGTGTACCGGATGTCCCCGGTATGGCTTTCAAGGTGTTTGGCCCGATCAGCGATGCGAACATAGAAGTAGATGTTATTGTTCAGAATATTGGTGCGGATCAGACCAACGATATTACCTTCACAGTTCAGAAAAAAGATGCAGAAGCTGCAGCGAAAATTCTGGAAAAAACTGCGAATGACATGGGCGCCAAGGGTATTAGGGTTGATGATAAGGTGGCAAAAGTTTCACTGGTAGGTGTTGGAATGCGCTCACATGCCGGTATTGCCAGCCGTATGTTTGAAACATTGTCCAAGGAAGCGATAAATATTCAGCTAATCACAACATCAGAAATTAAAGTCTCTGTAGTCATTGAGGAGAAGTTCCTCGAGCTGGCAGTAAGGGCTTTACATGTTGCATTTGAGTTGGAAAAACCGCCTGCTTAATTGCAGTTTTGTGCAGTAAAGCCGTGGATGGAGTTTCTTCCATGCTGGCATTCCGCGTTTGGTTTGTTAGCGTAATTGAGACTTCAATTAATTAGTTTGCAAGCAAAGATGCTCGGGTTGTTGGTGTTTTGATTTGCTTGACCATAGGTCTACGAAGAGGATTTAGTAATGTTGATTTTGACTCGCCGGGTAGGTGAAACATTAATGGTAGGTGACGAAGTCACTGTGACCGTTTTGGGCGTGAAGGGAAATCAAGTACGCATAGGTGTGAATGCACCTAAAGACGTCGCTGTTCACAGAGAAGAGATTTATGACAGAATCAAAAAAGAAGGCGAAAGCGGGGGTTCTGATAATGACAGCATAGGAAATAGCTAAATAAGCAATTGAAGGTAGTTATTAGCCAAAATGGTGCTGATTGAAGATTAATATTTAAGAAAAATAATTTCTTTTTTTCACCCCTACAGACTCCACCAATCCTGCAAGCTTATGATATGATTGCGGGCTTGTTGGGCAGGTGACAGAAGTGTTTCTAAAGCGCTGAAGGTTCCTCTCCAATATAGACGAATTGGAGAGATGGCCGAGTGGTTGAAGGCGCGCCCCTGCTAAGGGCGTATAGGTTAACGCTTATCGAGGGTTCGAATCCCTCTCTCTCCGCCATAAACATAAAATACATATAAATCAATATGTTAAAGCAGTGCCTGACCTACGTTTTGTAGCAGGCATTTGTAGCAAATCCTCATAGTTTCTCACCACTTTCTTGCTTCAATTTTAATGCTTGTAGATGCTAGTCTACGTATTCCGGTGTCCGTCCAAGTGCAAAGGGGCGGCCTAGGGCGCATGGCTTCGCAGATTGTTACTGTACCTGCCCAGATACTTAATAGTGGATTTTAAAAAAGGAGGAGACTTTGGAGGGCTGCCCAGTGTCTGCTTTCGCAACCCAAAGCGGAAGCTCGCGTTAGTCGCCATCTTT
>JABIPQ010000046.1 GCA_018698975.1 Gammaproteobacteria bacterium | reverse complement strand
GTTCGAGTCCTGCCGGGCGTGCCATTTCATAGATTGAAAAGGCAGTATGTAAGTCAAAATCCGGGTAAAACCTGTTTTACCCAGAGATATAGTTAAATGGTGGCCGTAGCTCAGTTGGTAGAGCCCCTGACTGTGACTCAGGTTGTCGTGGGTTCGAGCCCCATCGGCCACCCCATTTATCTGGTGTATCTCCAGAACAAAAAAAAGCCCCGCATTGCGGGGCTTTTTTTGTTGTAATCAAATGTAAAAATACTACCAGACAGACACAATACTCAGCTTTTATTCTTTTTCCTGCAAATACTACTGGAAGAAACTCCCAGCAGTGATGCAGCTCTCACTTGGCTGCCCTGGTTTAATTTGACGGCATGCTCCACAATCAAACCCTCAATAGATGCTGTTAAATCCTTTAAAGATAAGGAATCCATCTTAGTTTTTTCAGAAAAAGATAATTCGGTGCTTATTAAAAATTGCTGAACTTCCTTACTGATTTCTTTAAAAGACTCTCTTTCCCTGGAAAATGGTACCTTCATTAATAAAGAAAAAAGTGATTCATCTTTTTCTGTCTGCAATATCATCATTAAGTAATAAGAAATAAATACCGGGAAAATAATTGATGCATTTATCTTTATCCCTGATTGCATAAGTATAATAAGTACTAAGGCAATCAGTAACAGGGGAGATATTGAAAGGAGGAGAAATTTAGATCTTCTGGCATCAATTTTATTTTTATTTTTTGTTCCTATAGTGAGTAAAAGTATCGTTGATAATATTGTTGAAATTAGAAAAAGCTGTACTAACCAATAAAATTGACCAGGTTCTCTAGTGTATGAATATGAAATAAATTCAAATCCGGAAACAAGAAGGTTTGAACCAAGCATCAGAATGATGAGAAAAATACAAAAAGCGCCTAAGCCTTTGTAAGTACGTTTAATAAAAATGACACTTAACCCGGAAACTTTCAGAGCTTGTGAAAAAATACCGGACATGCCTATAAAACATGATATGTAGAACAGTTTCATTAACAATAAACTGGGGGTTAAAAGTTTGGTATAAGTGCCAAACTCTATAAAGCTAATTCCAACTAAACTAAAAAACAGTAATGCTAGGGGCTTACTTTCTTTTACGATTGAAATTTTATCAGCTCTGAAAATTATCCAGGCTAGAATTAAAAATGCAGTTAATGAAAGCAGAGCAAACCAGATATTGTGTGTCACGATGATTAATTCCCTTTATTTTCTGCTACCACTGGATACCACCCTGGAAGCTGGAAAGTCCACTACCACCCCCCATAAGCAAAATTCTATCACCATTAACAGGCTTTGCAACATGTAAGCCTAGCGGGATTGTGCAAGTTGCTGTGTTTCCATATTTTTTATATGTAATTGGAACCTTCGATTCCGGAATATCAGCTATTTTACACAAAGATGAGACGGACTTTTTCCCGACTTGATGGCAGACTAAAAGGTCGACATCTGCAGGAGTCCAGTCAAGGTAGTGATAGCAATTTGATATCATGCCAAGATGAATTTGATCTATGGCTTCGGTGATGCCCTTCATCAACATTTGCCCTTCAATGTTGCCACTTTCCGAATATCGATAATAACAATACTCCGCGTATTCCCCTCTGGAATCAAAAAGTAAATTTTTTATGCCGGAATTACCATCTTTTCTGGTAAGTACCACTGCGCTACCAGCATCACCAACAGTCATTATGCCAAGTCGATCCCTTAAATAATCCACAGGCATTTCTTTAATCTTCTGTAAAAAAAGCTTCACCGATTTGCTGGCAAGCTCCCCAGAGCAAACTAGAGCGCTTTCTATTGCTCCAGATGCAATCATTGAGTCAGCAACAGAGATGCCAGAGATTAATCCCTGGCATGCGTTGCTTACATCCATGCAGACACCTCGCGAACCAAGATTATTTTGTACTACATGAGCGGTTCCAGGCTCCATAAAGTCCTTCTCAATCCCACAATAAATGACCATGGATATATGCTCAGGATTTATGCCAGCTTCTTCCAGAGCATTTATTGACGCTTCAGTGGCCAAATCCGATGGCATTGTGCCATCAGCTGCGACTCTTCTTTCTTCAACACCTATTCGTGTATCAACCCAGTTAATTGGTAAACCAAATCGAGTATCAGCCTGGATTTCTTCCATCAAACTTTTCGAGGTGACAATTTGGGGGGGGTAATGAAATTCCAACGCCAGAAATTTTGGATTTTCCATTGATGACCATTATTACTGGCTCCCTTCCCGTGGTGCTTTTTTAAATCACTGATAAATAATGATTATTATAAAATTTCATTTTTGCAATGAGGGCTATAGTAGCCTTTTATGATCTTGCAAAAAAGAAATTCTCTTTTATTGGAATAATCATTTGACGCTTTCTTGCAGTGTTGATATTTGTGGACAGCTTGAGTGTAGAAAGAGTTGCTTTTATTGGTTGTTAAAGTTTTAGCACGCTCACAAATACAGAAATGTATCCACAAATGGAATTGCAGGGATAGTAAAAAAGTATGATAAGTAATACATCTTCAGTAAAAGTGACACTGGAAATTAACCAGGAAACAAATTTGGAAGAGCTGATGGCACATTTGTGCCTGATGAAGAACAATATTCCCACAAACTTTGTTGCTTCTGATGATTTATTGTCAGATTTTTCAATTCATGAAGGGGAATTGTCACTTATTGAATCTGATTTGTTTGGTTCTTGAGCGACTGCTCAAGCGATTGAAGACAAGCCAGTGAACAAGGGTAATCAGGAATTACGCTGATACCTGTCCTTGAGAGATTCGTACAAAAGATGCTGGAAGTCCTTATGTTCTGTATCCAGCGCAGACATTACCTCAACCAGATGCTCGTTATCTTCTCTGCCATGCCAGAGTTTGCTGTAAGTACCTTCCTTGTAACCATTATCCTGGCGAAAAAAGTTAAGTACATTTTTGCCTACATACTGGCAAAACAGCTCATTCCAGTCCATTTTGCAGTCAGTCAGCAAGGCTTCAAAAAGAACTACGCTGATTCTTTCAGCACAGGCCAGGCCGATGCATAGCTCTATTTTCTGAAGTGCATCCATCTCATTGATATTAAAGTTTTTATTGTCAAAAGAGATGATATTTTCTTTTTTGGTTAACGCCAACAAGTCCGCTAAGGCAGCTTCCTGATCTCCTTTTCTTTCTAAAAGCAGATGTGAAAGCATGAAATGCCAAATATCCACCAGTTCCATCTGTAATTGTTCGAGATCGCACTCCTGCTTTTTCCACCACTTCCAGCCATGATGTTCAATGGCTTCGGCACCTTCCACAACAACAGCCCTGAGATAGGGGTAGGCGGCGTCTATCCATTGAGGGTTCACTTTGGCATTCATATTGGCTTGTAAATCGAGCATGACTTGAGCGTGAGACTCTTTCAACATTTTGGTAATCCTTATTGTTCTATCGCTTTTTTGACTAGCGAGCCTTTACCGGCTGGGCTGGACGCTAATTAGACTATCAATGGCGCAATGGTCTTCCGGTTCACCCCAGTGTTTTACAAGTAATTTGCGATCGGTTTTGGTTAATAAAGCCAGGTTTTTGTAACCCAGAGTATTCCAGTATTCCCGGGGCCTGCCTAGTTTGAGCAATTCTTTGTTGATATCACTTGGGCTTTTCACATTATAGGGTTTGATTTTAACCAGGTCGCCAGATATGGCTGTTTGATATAAATCGTCAAGTGATTCTTCAGAAAAAGTAGACTCTTGCTTGGGTCGTGCTCTCATTGTGATGAGGCTTTGTCGGTATGCAAGCAGCTTGGGATATTGTCTTTTACTCAGGGCTAAAGCCTCGGGGAAGCAGCCTGAATCTCTTAGTGCCTTAATTTCTTCGGACCAGGTCAGTTTTTTTTGCGGTGATTGTCCGATTTCATCAATGACCTTTATTCTGCCTGGGGGTGGGGCAGCCACCATGTCACTTTCAAGTGGGGCCAGCGTGTGGGTGTTTTCTGCTATTTCCAGTGTTTTTCTCACATGATATTCATGGAGATAAAAAATCACCAGAGCAGTAAATGCAACAGTTAACAGTATCAGTATGAAAGAAACCATGCTGTGGGTATCAAGGAAAAAGTTCAGAAATTCTATCAGGGGGCGACGGCATGGTCGAGCTGGGGATGGCTTTTCATTGATTATTGGCGGAAACCGCTATCCTGACCTACTTTGAAGCTGGACACAGGGATGTGTCTGCTTCCGGAAGCAGTACAATGGCTCTTTCAGTGCGCTTATATATATTGGCTAATTTGAAAAAGAGGCAGCACGAGGCGCCTTTTTTTTTGTATAATGGCCAGCTGTTTTCCCCTTTTCTACTGTAGTTCTTTCATGACACCTGCAATATCAATTAAAGACCTCTACAAGACCTATGATAATGGTTTCGAAGCACTGAAGGGTATCAGCCTGGATGTTGCTGAAGGTGATTTTTTCGCCTTGCTTGGCGCCAATGGCGCGGGGAAATCCACTACTATTGGCGTGCTTTCTACCTTGGTCAGGAAAACGGCTGGCAGCGTGCAGGTTTTTGGTAAAAACGTCGATAGCAACAGTTATGAAACCAAACTGGATCTGGGTGTTGTTCCCCAGGAAGTCAATTTCAATCATTTTGAAAAGGTTTTTGACATTGTCGTGACCCAGGGGGGCTATTACGGTCTCCCTGTTAAACTTGCCAAGGAAAGGGCTGAAAAGTACCTGGTTCAACTTGGTTTGTGGGACAAACATGACCAGCAGGCCAGAAATCTGTCTGGCGGTATGAAGCGCCGCCTGTTAATCGCCAGGGCGCTTGTACATGAACCTCGCTTATTGCTCCTTGATGAGCCAACTGCTGGTGTCGATATTGAATTAAGACGTTCAACCTGGGAATTCCTCCAGGAAATTAACAGAGCAGGGACGACCATCATTCTGACTACCCATTATCTGGAAGAGGCAGAAACTCTTTGCAGAAATATTGCCATGATTGATAACGGGGAAATTATTGAAAATACCAGCATGAAGTCCTTGCTTAGAAAGCTGCATCAGGAGAACTTCCTTTTTGACTTGCGTGAGGAAATTAATACAGCTCCGACATTAAACGGATTTTCATGCCAGTTAGTTGATCCGGCAATTCTTGAAGTATCTGTTGATAGTCATCAGGATCTTAATGATGTTTTCAAGGAACTACAGGCATTGAATATTCAGGTTAAAAGTATGCGTAATAAATCAAACAGACTGGAACAGCTTTTCATATCGCTGTTGAATAAACCCGGGCAGGAAACCTGATGCATAGCTTACCGCTCAATTACAAAGTGACAGCGTTCAAAACCCTGGTCTGGAAAGAGATAAGAAGATTCCTGCGCATATGGGTACAAACACTGGTACCCCCGGTCATTACCATTTCGCTGTATTTTGTAATTTTTGGCAATTTGATTGGCAGAAGAATAGGGGAGATGAATGGCTATAGTTATATGGAATTCATCGTTCCCGGATTAATTATGATGGCGGTGATAAATAATTCATATGCCAATGTCGTGTCTTCGTTTTTCAGTCAAAAATATCAACGCAGCATTGAAGAATTACTGGTTTCTCCAATGCCCAATTATGTGATTCTGTCAGGCTTTGTGATTGGTGGTGTAACGAGAGGGCTGGCCGTAGGTGCTGTTGCCACAATCATGTCGTTGTTTTTTAGCGGCTTGCATATGCACAATATTTTTATCACCATCCTGGTTGTACTAATGTCCTCGATTGTTTTTTCCTTGGGTGGTTTTATCAATGCGATCTTTGCCAATAAATTTGATGACATCACGATCATTCCTACCTTTGTATTAACACCCCTTATTTATCTGGGCGGTGTTTTTTATTCTGTAGATTTACTGCCTGACTTTTGGCGCCTGATCTCTCAGCTGAATCCTATTTTTTACATGGTAAATGCCTTCAGGTACGGCATTCTCGGTGTTTCTGATGTTAATGTGGTTTTCGCTTTTCTGATGCTGGTGCTTTTTACGGTTACCTTGTTTTTCTTTGCCTTGTTTCTATTGCGCAGAGGCAAGGGCCTGAGACACTGATTTTCAAGGGTGCATGCTATGACGGTTAATCCACTGGGAAGTTCAACAGCGTATCCGCAAAATTATCAGCCCGAACTGTTGCACAGGATTCCCCGTTTGGATAATAGAACTACACTGGGAATTACAGATAAAAACTTGCCATTCACTGGTGCGGATATCTGGAATGCATATGAATTGTCCTGTCTGGATAAACAGGGAAAACCTCAGGTTTTTCTTGGTCGCTTTGTGTTTCCCGCTGACTCTCCCAATTTAATTGAATCCAAATCACTGAAGTTGTATTTAAACTCCCTGAATCAAGAGAAATTTGATGCGCGGGAGAAACTGATACATACAATTCAGGCAGATCTGTCGCAAGTGGCTGGTGGACCGGTTCTTGTAATCGTGCAAGCCCCGGAAGAGCTTGCGATACCAGAATTACCGGCTGGTATTTGTCTGGATGACCTGGATGTTGAAATCAATGATTTTATAGTGAACCCTGAATTGCTCAGAACAGCGGATGAATCGTTGTTTGATGAAATTACAGATGAGGTTTTGTTTACTAATTTGTTTCGCTCCAATTGTCCCATAACCAATCAGCCAGACTGGGCAATAATCACTGTTTGTTATCATGGGAAAAAAATCCCCCATCAGTCCTTGTTGAAATACCTGGTTTCTTATCGTCAGCACAATGATTATCATGAAAACTGTGTTGAACGTATTTTTTGCGATCTTGTTGATGCTTTCAAGCCATTGTCATTAACAGTTGAAGCCAATTTTTTAAGGCGCGGCGGTCTGGATATCAACCCTGTCAGGACCACAGAAAGCGGCTTGAATTACCAGGCTTTCCCACGCTACTTACGTCAATAATTACAGAGATCAGGTATATTCATTGGACGCTTTAGACGCACTACAAAACAGAACAGCATCTCCACGCTTAACAGAGCCAGCTCCGTCAGAGCAGGATTTGCAGGAAATTTATAAAGCCGGTTTGCGTGCTCCTGATCATGGCATGCTCAGGCCATGGCAATTCCTGGTTGTCAGAGGTGAGGCGCGAACAAAGCTTGGGCAGATTTTTGCGGACAACCTTAATCCGGGAAGTGAGGAAGAAAAAGCCAAGATGCTCAATTCGCCGCTACGCGCACCACTGATCATCGTTGCAGTGACTGAGTTCAGGGAGCACCCCAAAGTCCCTGCTGTCGAGCAGGTATGTGCCACAGCGGCAGCTGTCCAGAATATGTCAGTTGCTATTCATGCCTTGGGATATTCCTCAATCTGGCGTACCGGTAAGGCGGCTTTTAATGCAGGTATAAAGGAAGCCCTTGGCTTTAAAGCATCAGATGAAATAGTAGGCTTTTTATATGTAGGAACACCGACTCTGGCGCAAAGGACGGTTCCTGAAAACAATGTTGAGGACTATGTGAAAGTCTGGAGTTAGCACAATCCCTGAATTGACCCTTGAGTTTGGAAGGTGCTTCCTATAGAGTGCGGCACTTTCAATTTTTCGAAATTTATAGAACTAGGTGAGGTGTCCGAGAGGCCGATGGAGCACGCTTGGAAAGCGTGTAACGGGTTAAACCGTTCGAGGGTTCGAATCCCTCCCTCACCGCCATTTATCAAATCAAAAAAAAGCCCGGTTAATAACCGGGTTTTTTTTTCTTGAAAAATTCCGTTAAAACATCGAACCGCCTTCAACCACGGGAGTGCCATCTTCCCGTGTAGGATGGTTGCCTCCACCCTCCATGAGCAAACCGAAAACACCAGCCTTGCGTGCAGGATTACCATGGACAGTGATGGTTTCGCCTGGCTTGAAGGTGTCTGAGCTGTAACCCTGGCGTTGCAGATGAACAACAGCGGCGCCACCATAACTGATATCCCAGTTGCGAACGACGCCGTTTTCGTCCTCCGCCTCAAGAGTGAGATATGGATGAGGATTGATAAATGCCCATTCCTTGACTGTTCCGGTCAGCTCAAGCATCTGGTCTTCATGGTAAATACCGCGCGTGCTGTGATGTGCAAATACCTGGCTTGTCAGGCATATCGCAAAACCTGCCAGGGCAATAAAGAGTCGTTTTGAAAAAGTCATATTAATTTACTCCTGGTTTTCAATACTTGATCCGCTGTGCTTCAGGATCTTCCGGGTATTTGGAAATTTCAAACATAAGGCTGCGTCTGGCACCATCCAGCTCACAGGTCCATTCATCACCCATTGAGGTTGCTGGCGTGGAGCGTACGGTAAAGGTCCAGGGCTCTTTCAGGAAAAAAGTATCGACGGTACTCACTTCCAGGACAATGTCATCGCCATCACGGGAAAAGCGTTCTGTCAGTTCTTTCTGGGTGGAGGAGGGAATGCGAAAGTCTGCATTCAAACCCTGGGGATCGAAGGTGAACTTGTTAGTAGTAATGACAAGCGCACCGTCTTCATATTTTCCAATGGCATGGCCAAAGTAGAGAAATTCGTTGATGGCTGGTACTGGATGTTCGTGACCCTCCAGCCAGACTGTGCGAACAACATCATCTTTTCCGTAGTAGATGCGAACGCGATCCTCCAGTTGTTCCAGTCGATAGTTATAGGGGTCGGTATACATGTGCGGGATAGGCATGGGGGCGCAATCATATTTGGGTTGCGCCATTTCATCGAAGGCTGCCTGATAAGCCAGGGCCCTGTCGGTGAGTTTGGGGTCATCTTCCTGCAGGGTCATACAACCCAGAAAACGGCCACCAGGACACTGCCCAAAACTCCACAAGCCATCAAGGTCAGGAATATCGTCTGAAGCTGCCTGTGAATATCCGGCTAGTGGCAACAAACAGGTAAAACCTGCAATTTTAATAAGAGTGTTCATGCGCATGGATAGCAATTTCGTTCCCCCTTTTGCTTTCCCTAATGGAAAGCTTGGATGATGATTGTCGATTAAAGTGGATTATTTGTAGACACAGCTCAAACAGTCCCTTTAAAAAACAGTCCTTGAGTATAAAAGCACCCATATCAATTGGCTACTGTTTGCACATTTATTTCACAGCCATAAAACTCTGTGCCTGACATGATCTATGGTGTGTCCCGGCAAATATAACTACACTTGTCATATGTGTGGCCGATTCCAGATACTGAAAAACAAGAAATCCAAAAAACTCCTGAACAAGCTGGACGTAGATGAGTCTGAGATTCTGTTTTCCAGAGATAAGGCGCCAGGCAGCAGGATTTCGATAATCCAGCGAGTAAAAGACAGGAATGTAGTGACTCAGGCGATCTGGTGGCTGTTGATTGATCCTGTTACTGGTAAGCCCAATTACAAATATGCTTCTTTTAATTCCCGTTCAGACAAGTTAAACAGTCCACGTGCCATTGCCTATGAACCTTTCCGGGAATCACGCTGTATTATCCCGGCAACTGCTTTCATTGAAGGAAAAGGGGACAAACTTACCTATCACAAGATTGAGCTGGAAAATGAGGCTATCGCTTTTGGGGGATTGCACAGAGAGACCATTCATAAAGTTACCGGTGAAGTCATCCACAGTGCCTCAATTATTACTTTGCCAGCCTTGCCGGAATGGGAGGCAATACATCCTAAATCCATGCCCCTGATGCTCCCTTTGAATGATGAGGCAATAATCAATCAATGGCTTGCTCCTTCTTTTCATCGGGTCGAGGCTTTTAGTGAGCTCATGCAGCCTGCATTGCGGGTCAATCAGATTCTGACGCCCATTGAAAAGCCCAGTTTATGGAATGAAAAGGGAGACAGTTTCACGCTTTCAGCCAGATGATTATATAGAAGTCGAAGACAAAAAAAGGCCGGGATTTTAAGTCCCGGCCAAAGCTGTTGCAGCTCAAGGTTAAATCGCTTTTACTCTTATTGACCTCCCTTATTAACGTGCTCTTTAAGTCTATCCATGTTGCCAATCCTTCCATCCCACCCACCCGTCAAATTCAAATGACTTGCTTAGCCGGTCTTGTCCAGAGGCAGGGCTGCAATCTCCTGCTGGGCCTGTTCCAGCCACCATTGCATGTGAGGGTTTGCCAGTAAAAAGTCCATATACAGATTGGTTTTCCAGCTTAATTCAGCACCGTAAGACCTCAGAGAAACAGCAACCGGCGCGAGAAAGCAGTCAACTATTGAAAACTGGCCGAACAGGTAATCGCCGCCATCGCCATATTTGCGGCGGCAGCAATACATGATGGCATCAAGCCTGGCTATTTCCCGCTCCAAAATTTCATCCAGTTTCATTTTCACTGACAACAGACAATTCATCGGCCATTCGCGTTTAAAATGCTGGAAATCGCTGTGTAACTCGGCACAAACAGAGCGGGCAGCAGCTTTCTTTTTTAAATGGCTGGGCCAGCCGCGATTCTCAAGAAATGTCTCTGAGATATATTCACAAATAGGTAATGAATCCCAAACCTTTATCTCGTTATGGATGAGCACAGGCACCTTGAGAGAAGGTGAGAAGAGGCCAATTTTTTCAGCACTATCGGCCTTGAAGAGATCAATCGCTATTTCGGTATAAGGCACTTCAAACTCCTGCAACATCAACCAGGGTCTGAGTGAACTGGGCGAGAAATTTTTGTTCCCGGTAATCAATTGCAATTCGTTCATGGCGTTGTCCTGTCTCTAAATTATTGGTGATCTGGCTTATTGTTTTGATCAATCATTGTTACGGGTGAGCAGGCCATTGCCCGCTGATACAATTTTCAATACAACCCGACGGTCAAAAAAATTATCTTCAAGGGAATCGATTCTGCTTGCTGGTCGACTTTCTCCAAAAGCGTTGGTCTGTAGTGCGCGGCTGGAAAGTCCAAGGCTCTTCAGCTTTTTCTCCACTGCCTGAACACGTTGCTGCGAAAGCCCAAGGTTCGCGGCAGAATCACCACGACGGTCAGCGTGCCCTGTAATACCAATAACAGCTTCAGGCAGGGTATTTACGAAGGCAATGAACTGAGTAAGTTTTTCCTCATACAAGGGTTCGATGCTGATTGAACCGGTTTTAAAATGCAGGGAAAGCTCTGCGTCATTGCAACAGGCGGTCACCGAAGGATTGTTATTAATGGACCGATCTTGTCCTGAGAAACTGGCGTTGCGTAAACGTGCCGCTTGCGATTCACGGCTAGCGACCTGATAACGTGCTTCCAGAGCACGGTATTGGGCTTGCAGGGCGATTAAATCCTGCTGCTGCCGGTTGAGCGCTGTATTAAGTAATTCATTTTCTTTTTTGGCAATTGTCTTGTCACTGACCCAGCCGCCAAATGCTGCTGTCGCAACAGCTCCTATAGGACCGCCCAGCAAGCCACCAATAAGGGCACCGCCAATCACACCGGTGCTTTCATGTTTTATGCGTTGTTCTTCACTGAGGCTGAGAGCAGGCTGTTCTGCTGCCTGGGATAAAGTGCTAATGGTGATGAATGCCACACCGCCAATAAGCTTGAGTATGTATCTGCTATGCTTCATTTAGTTCTCCTGATAAATGATAAGTAATGTTTGGTTGCAAAATCTAATAAGCATTCGTTTCTGTTGAATTCAGTGTTTCGGTGCTTGAAGGCTATTTAAAGATCAATATGTAGCTTTTCAGGGAGTGAAAAAAGGCGCAGGGCTGATAAATTATGGCAGGATTATGGCAATTCGATTTTTGCCGTCTTTTGCCATGCAAGTAGTCAAGTAATTCAGGTATAGTCCCTCAAAATCAATACCTTAGCTGTTTTAACCTAATTTTAGACAAGAGCCGGAAAGAGCACGGAAAATTCCATGAGTAGACGTATTGCGATAGTTGAGGATGAGGCCGCCATCAGGGAAAATTATGCTGATGTATTGCGCAAGCAGGGTTATGAAGTCTCAACGTATCCGAACAGGAAAAAAGCTGAGGAGGCCTTTTCAATGCGCCTCCCTGATCTGGCTATAATAGATATCGGTCTGGAAGAAGAAATCGATGGTGGCTTTACCCTGTGCCAGTCATTGCGAAAGATGTCGCTAACCTTGCCGATTATTTTTCTGACTGCCAGGGATAATGATATTGATACTGTCAGCGGCCTGCGCATGGGTGCAGATGATTATCTGACCAAGGATATCAGCCTGCCGCATCTGACCGCGAGAATAGCAGCCCTGTTTAGACGCCAGGATGCTATGGATCAGCCCACCTCCCCGGAGAGTTTGCTGGAACGTGGAGATCTGGTGATGGATCTAAGCAGACTGACAGTAAACTGGAAGCAGGAAGTCGTGCTGCTCACGGTCACTGAATTCTGGATGTTGCATGCTCTGGTTAAATTCCCTGGGCATGTCAAGAGCCGGGATGCGCTGATGAAGGAATCCAAAATTTTTGTTGATAACAGCACGATCACTTCCCATGTAAAACGCATGCGCAAGAAATTCATTGTGAATGATGCGGACTTTGACTGTATCGATACGGTCTATGGTATGGGTTATCGCTGGACCACGCCTTGATACGCTCGCCCCTGAAAACATTGTTAAATAAAAACGGTTACTAATAAATTATGACTGCTTTTTTCAAGCCATTATTCAGTTTGCGTATCAAGCTGCTGATGTTATCCAGTTTGCTGCTGGTTATTCCCTGGCTTGGCTATAGTTATATTCTGGAGATGGAACAGTATCTCAGTCGGGGACAGGAACAAACGGTACTGGGCACAGCCAGGGCTTTGGCAACAGCATTAAGCGAGCGGCCTGAGTTATTTAATGAAGGCTCTTATAGCCGGGAACAAAGCCGGGCACAGGATAGCCAGGATCTATATGTTTACCCGGTGTTTCAGGCCTTGTCTATCGAGGATGGAAACTTGCTGGACTGGCGTGATTACCGGCAGTACGAACAGCATTATCAGGAGTCCAGCCTGATTCCCAATCCAGAAAATCAACTCAGCAGTTTTCAGGCTGAAGACCAAGGCACTGATCCCTTGAGTTTTCGCCTGATGCTTGGTGAGCATAATGATGGTCTTTATATCTACTTTAGAGTGATTGATGACAATGTTGTTTTACGAAGCAGGGATGGTCTGCGTGTGGATCGCAGCGATTCTTTACGCATATCCCTGTTAAATCGCGACGGCGGTTTTGAACGTTATGTTATCGCTCCCTATGCTGACGAGATTGTTTATCCTTTTCGCATTGGTTCTGATGTCACCGACTTTTCAGCCCTGGAACATGAGTCGCGCATCAGCGGACGCTGGAGTCGAATCCCGGAAGGTTATGAAATGGAATTGCGCTTTCCACTTGCCATGGTGGGCAGCAAGCTGGGGCTGGCGATTTTCGATGTGGATAGTCCGCAGACGCGTTCCGTGACCGCTATTGTGTCCACTTCCGGCATCGACAATCCTGCTGAACTGGGCACCTTGCGACGACCAACACCGGAGATAGACCGGATTGTGGCAGGGATGGGACATACCAATTCCCGAGTCCAGGTGGTTGACCGCAGTCAGCGCGTACTGCTGAGTGTCGGCGATATTCAAACGGCCACTGGTCTGGTGCTGGATCAGGTAAACGAAAAGAATGGTTTACTCAGCTGGCTTGAAAATAATGTCTTGCACCCGCTCTACTACAGAGTCATTACTCGTCCAACAACAGACTTTGTTGACGACTTATACCAGGGCGGAGTTGTGGATGGTGATCACCTGATTCCTGCGCTTACTGGGCAGGCCACTACACGCTATCGTTCTATTGAAAATGACAATACACGCATACTTGAAGCAGCTTATCCTATCGTTGCCAGTGGGCAGGTGCTGGGTGCTGTTGTAGTTGATCAGAACATGAATGGTATTCGCACTTTTCGTAACCAGGCACTGGAAACGCTATTTGATACGATGCTGGGAATTTTGCTGCTGACTATGGCAGCACTGTTTATATTTGCAACGAGTCTGTCGAGCCGCATTCGCGGTCTGAGAAATCAGGCAGAAAAAATTGTTGATGATTCAGGGCGAATCAACAATACCATTGCCGCGTCACGCAGCGCCGATGAAATTGGTGATTTGTCGCGCTCTTTTGCCAGTATTGTTGATCGTTTAAGTCAGTACACCCATTACCTTGAAAATATGTCCTCGCGCTTGTCTCATGAACTCAGAACCCCGGTGACTGTAGTTCGTTCTTCTCTGGAAAACCTCAGTTTGGTAAGCCAGGAGGAAGAGGCGCAGATTTATATCCAGCGTGCAGAGGAGGGCATAACCCGTCTTAATCTGATCCTCACCAATATGAGTGAAGCGGCAAGACTGGAACAGATACTGCAATCTTCAGACAAGGAAGAAATGGATTTGAGCCGGGTGATTGATGCTTGCGTGCAGGAATATCAGCAGATTTATCCCACTATCGAATTTGAAAGCAAAATCAGCCTGTCGCCAATACGCATCCTGGGGAATGCGGATTATATTGCCCAGCTCATGGATAAACTGATTGCCAATGCAGTGGAATTTTCCAGCCCGGAAAAGCCCGTTCGTGTCGCTTGCTATGCGGACAATGGTGAAGCGGTGGTGAGCATAGCAAACTCGGGTCCCTATCTTGATCACACCATGAAGGACAGGATTTTTGATTCAATGGTCAGCGTGAGACCGGAAAGTAAAAAGAAACAACCGCATTTGGGAATGGGGCTGCATATCGCAAGAATGGTTGCCGAGTTTCATCGGGGTTTTATCGTGGCAGATAATTTAATTGAAGAGGAAGGAGTGATAGTGGTATTGAGAATTCCCTTGAGCCAATAATTTTTTTATTCAGACATTACCGCACTGAGTTTGTCCGGTTGTCGCCACTTATTACTCCACAACCTGCAAAGAAAGACGACGCTTATGCCCAGTACCATTAATACAAAACCAATCCAGGAGATCTTGGGGCCGTAGCCAAAAACCTTGATAATAAAATACTGGGCAATAAGCATTGCCCAGTGCAGGGAGACAGATGCCCACATAATCCACTTGGTATCACCTGCACCTCGTAGTACGCCGGAAGCAACTTGTAGCACGCCTTCACATAAGACATAACAGCTCAGGCCCACCATCATGTAGCGGGACAGGGAGCGGATTTCTTCGGCTTGATCATCAAAGAAAATAAACAGCTCTACAAGCGGGCCACGAAAGGCCAGAAAGCAGATTGCCAGAAATAGCGAATAAGCAATGCCAAGAATATAGCCGGCGCTGGTGACGGCATTGGTCTGCGTCATATCACCCGCACCGACAAAACGACCGATAAGACTCATCACGGCAATGTTCAGTCCCAGCAGGGGAACGAAAGAAAGAATGTCCCAGTTAAAAATAATGGTGGCAGAAGCTGCTTCGGCAATGCCATAGGACTGAAACATCAGCAGGAATAAATTAAAGGCAGCGATATTCAGAAACATCTCCAT